>JABSOU010000004.1 GCA_013215215.1 Cognatishimia sp.
GTCACAGTGTTAAGGACGGTCTCAAACGGTTCAAGGTTCACCTCTTGCGGCACCAGGCCGATAATAGTGCGCGCGGCGCGAAAATTTTCGTTGATGCCATTGCCGTCGACCGACACGGACCCAGAGGTCGCCGTGGTGATTCCGCAGACTGTCGAGATCAGTGTCGTTTTGCCGGCCCCGTTTGGTCCCAACAAAGCGAGGATCTCGCCTGCTTCAATATTTAAAGATACGCCCTTTAGGGCCTCAAAGCCCCCGTCGTATCGTTTCACAAGGTCTTTGATTTCAAGAATTGACGTCATGGCTGTCCCTCTTTCTTGCCTGCGACATAGGCGCGTCCCTACCGCAAACCAAGCCCCGCATAGCGGATATACAGAACTGCATGGATGCGCGCACAAAGGCAAGAGAGACCTTGGAAACAAAAACCACGCGCAATCGCACTTTCAGGCTGATTTCCCTCTTGACCCTCCCGGTGGCCTAGCTTAATTCCCCGCTACCCGTGGCGCGGTAGCTCAGTTGGTTAGAGCGAACGACTCATAATCGTTAGGTCGGGAGTTCAAGTCTCCCCCACGCCACCACTTTTCCCCTTGTTAGCCTAGGACGTCCTCGCAACGCCCGGTATTTATGGAAAAGGCCAGCGCCAAAGCGCTGACCTTTCTAGCCGACAATTCTGCACTTGATACGCGGGGATGCGAACACAACAAGCGCTTGTTAATCTAACCGTTAGCCTGTTTCATCGGGTGTGGGCGATTGGGAGTTATTCCCAACGAAACAGGATAGATAGACTTTGGCGATCTAAATTGGAGTCGAAAAGGCGAATTTCGCGACGCACACTACAAGTTTCGTGAGCAACGCTGCCCCCGTATTTGCCCGCGGTTGTACCCTTTGACGTAGTTTGTCATTTTGAATCAACGTCCCAATTTATACTGTTGAACAGGTGTCCGATCCTTTCAGTACTAAAAAACATTCTTGAATCTAGGCTCCCTTTTTCTGGCGTGCTAAATCTCAAGGCGCTTACTCAGAGAGAGAATGAAGCGAAAAAAGAGTTGCGCGCGTTCTCTGTTAGGATGGCATTTTCTCCATATTTTTCGATTTTGGTGATCCTGACATCTCTGCGCTTTGCCCTATTGCAGCCCGCTGGGTTCGAGCAGATTCACACGTACACTTTGGTCTACGTGCCGATTTCGATTTCCTATGCACAGATCACCTTCGCCCTTTGGTTTTTACCCATCGTTGCCGTTAGACTCGCGACGGGCAAAATCCCGTTTTTCCTCATTGCCTTGACCGCGGTGGCCTTAACGACACCGGTGGAGGCTGCCATTATTTTGAGCCTGGTGCCTAAGGCGCATTTTTTGTCTCATAGCTACCTCAGCACTTTTGTCGGTGTGACACTTTCCGAAGCTGTCGTTGCATGCAGCGTTGCAATGATTTTTTTGGTGATCCGCGAGTCAGGGTTCCAGGAAATCATCGACAAGTATGGACTTGAGATCGGACTTTTCCGCCCCTTTCAGACACAAACGACATGTCAAGCTGAAGAGCTGCAAGCCCTGTTGTCACGTCCTGTACAGGGCCGCATACGCCATATCGTCGCCGACAATAAATATGTTCTGGTCACCACCGAAAATGGCACGCAGTTGCTCGCGCTCTCGCTGACCGCGGCCATCGACAGAGTCATTCCGAACAGCGGACTGCGTGTGCATCGTTCTGTCTGGATCGCGTGGTCCAACATGGGCCGCGTGATTTATGAAAACGGCAACCCGCGCCTCATTACCAAAACTGGAGACGTCTTTCCGGTTAGCCGGAAAAACGCCGCGGTTCTGAAACGAAAACTAGAGCAAAACTTGCAGGAAACTGGCTAGCCTGCGCGCACTGTGTCGATCATCAGCTGCACATTTTCAGGATCTGCGTCAGGCGTGATGCCGTGACCCAGGTTGAAGATATGCGGCCCCTTAGACAGCGCCTGACAGATGCGGCGCGTTTCAGAAACCAGATACTCGCCGCCGGTGACCATGTGGGACGATTTTAGATTGCCTTGTACACAGCCGTCACCCTGCACATTTTGCGCGACCCATTCTGCCGTCACAGCATCATCAAACGCCACGCAATCCGCGCCGGTGGCTTTGGCAAAACCCGCATAGCGTTCACCCGCCCCACGCGGGAAGGCGATGATTGGCGTCTTTGGATGCATGGCTTTCAAAGCCGCGATGATCTTTTTGATAGGTTCCAGCGAATACTTGTCAAAATCCGCGCCCTTAAGTGAGCCCGCCCAGCTGTCGAACAATTTCACCACCTCGGCGCCCGCTTTGATCTGTTCGGACAGATAGAGGATCGTGCCTTCGGTTAGGCGGTCGATCACCTGATCAAACAGCGCAGGGTTCGTGTCTTTCAAAGCATGGGCCGGGCCCTGATCCGGCGTGCCTCGGCCTGCGATCATATAGGTCGCGACGGTCCAAGGGGCTCCGGCGAAACCGATGAGCGTTGTTTCCGTGGGCAATTCCCGACGAAGGATACGGACAGTCTCATAGATCGGATTGAGCGTCTCGTGGATTGCGTCCACCGGCAGAAGTATGTCGAAATCCGCCTGGCTTTCGATCGTTGACAAACGTGGACCTTCGCCGGTCACAAACCACAGGTCCGCGCCCAAAGCCTGCGGCAAGAGCAGGATATCCGCGAAGAGGATCGACGCATCAAACCCATAACGACGGATCGGCTGCAACGTCACCTCGGCGGCCAACTCGGAGTTATAACACAGCGACAGAAAGTCCCCGGCCTGCGCACGCGTCGCGCGGTATTCCGGCAGATAGCGCCCAGCCTGGCGCATCATCCAGATTGGAGGGGTCGGCAGGGTCTCGCCGGTCAAAGCTCGTAGAATTGTTTTTTGCTGCGCCATAGTTCACCTCGCAAAGTCTTTGGTTAGGTCTAGCGCCAGCGACAAGATGTCAAGTGCAGCGGTGCTTGTCAGGACAAAGGGACGCGGGTAGAGGTTCGGCCATGACGATCAAACTTCCCTCCTCTGACGCGCCGTTGAAAATCGGCACCCGTGGTTCGCCTCTGGCTCTGGCACAGGCCCATGAAACGCGGGATCGGCTGATGGCTGCGCATGATCTGGGGGCAGAGGCCTTTGAGATTGTGGTCATTCACACCACTGGTGACAATCGCCAGATGATCGATGCGGATCGCCCGCTGAAAGAGATTGGCAACAAGGGTTTGTTCACCAAAGAGATCGAAGAAGCGATGCTGCGCGGCGATATCGACATCGCGGTGCATTCGACTAAGGACATGCCGACTGTGCAGCCTGAGGGTCTGGTGCTAGATGTGTTTTTGCCGCGTGAGGATGTGCGGGATGCGTTTATCTCACTGAAATACAAATCCATTTCAGAACTGCCAGAGGGTGCGGTTGTTGGCACGTCGTCTCTGCGTCGCCGCGCGCAGTTGTCGCAAATTCGGCCCGACCTGAAACTGGTCGAGTTTCGCGGCAACGTGCAAACACGACTGAAGAAGCTCGAAGACGGCGTGGCGGATTGTTCGTTTCTAGCGATGGCGGGCCTGACCCGCTTGGGTATGACAGACCGCGCGACTGCCGCGATTGAGCCGGGTGAAATGTTGCCCGCGGTGGCGCAGGGCGCGATTGGCATCGAGCATCGCAAAGACGATCTGCTTGCTGCAGACATGCTGGCCGCGATTCACCATCCCGAAACCGCTGCGCGCGTCACTTGCGAACGCGCGTTCCTTGCGAAACTGGATGGCTCTTGTGAAACACCGATTGCCGCGCTGTCGGTCATCGAAGGCGAAGAAATCCACCTGCGCGGAGAGATCCTGCGGCCAGACGGTTCAGAACGGCTGACCGCCGAGGGTCGCGCGTCTGTAGCGGATGCCGTCGCCTTAGGCACAAAGCTTGGCGAAGAAATCCTCGCCAAAGCCCCCTCAGACTTCTTTAGCTGGCGCTAGACCCATTTCGCCAATGGCGGCAGGCTCATGAGGACTGCATTGGCGTCATGACCTGTCTCTAGGCCGAACTTAGTTCCCCGGTCATAGACCAGATTATATTCCGCATAGAGTCCACGATGCACAAGCTGCGCATCCTTTTCAAACTCTCCGAAATCATCGCCCCGGCGCTTTTCGACCAGAGGCTGATAGGCCGGCAAAAACGCGCGGCCGATGTCCTGGATGAAGCCGAAATCCGCTTCCCAATCACCGGTGCAATGGTCATCCAGAAAGATCCCGCCAACACCCCGCGTGCGACCACGGTGCGGGACAAAGAAATACTCATCGGCCCAGGCCTTGAGACGCGGGTAATGCGCCTCGCCGTGTTTGTCGCAATGGGTCTTTTGCACGCCGTGAAAATGCGCCGTGTCTTCATCATACTCAAGGCAGGGGTTCAGATCGGAGCCGCCGCCAAACCACCACGCATGGGGCGTCCAGAACATGCGCGTGTTCATGTGAACCGCCGGGCAATGCGGGTTCTGCATATGCGCCACGAGGGAAATCCCGCTGGCCCAAAAACGCGGATCCTCTTTCATTCCAGGAATGCCCTTGCGCGCCGCCATCGCGTTCTGCGCACGCTCGCCCAAGGTGCCGTAGACAGTCGAGACGTTCACACCGACTTTCTCAAACACGCGACCGCCGCGCATGACTGACATCAGGCCACCGCCCGCGTCCGAGCCGTCCTCGGCAGAGCGTTTGGTTTCGGTGACTTCAAACCGCCCCGCAGGCTGATCCGCAAAAGGCCCTTCGGAATGGCTGTCCTCTAGCCCTTCAAACGCAGCCACTATCGTATCGCGCAGCTCGCGAAACCACGCACTCGCGCGTGCTTTTTCTTGAGACAGATCCTCAGACATCGGGGGCTCCTAGGCTAGTGAACCGGAGTTTGCACCGGATCAATCAGAGTACGCCCGCCATCGACAGTAATCACCTGACCGGTGACAAAGCCCGCCGCGTCGGACGCCAGATAGCGAACGGTATCGGCAACTTCGGGCGCGGGAGCAATGCGACCAAGTAGCGTGTTGTCTTCAATGGTCTTGCGATACTCTGGATGTTCCTTGAGCGTGTTTTGCATGCTCGCGCTCATGACCGAGCCGATTGCCACCGCATTCACTCGGATCTGGTGTTCTGCCAGTGCCGTCGCCAAACCCCGCGTCATCTGATCGAGCGCCGCCGTTGCCATGGAATAGCCCATTAGGTTGGGCTGCGTCCGACAGGCTGCGATCGATGAGAGGTTCACAATCGCGCCCGCGGCACCCTCTTCGTCCTCATTTTGCTTAATCATGCGCTTGGCCACCGCTTGTGACAAACGCAAAGAGGTCATCAGGTTTTGGCTCAGCATGGTTTCGACTGAATCGTCATTCATATCCAAAGGATCCGTCATCAGGATCTGGCGGCTGGCATTGACCAGAATATCGACACGCTCAAACGCATCGACCGTCGCCGAGAGAAGGTTTGCGATGGTGAGACGTTCGCGTAGGTCTCCGGCGAAATGAATAACATTGGAACTGTCGGGGAAATCTCCGACCTCTTTGGACAATTGCTCATCATCCATGTCCGCCATCACGACATTCGCGCCGCGGTCCGCAAATTCCCGCGCGACTGCGAGACCGACTCCGTTGGCCGAACCGGTGATAATGGCGGTCTTACCCGCAATAGAAAAAGACATGGCCTCGCCCTCTGATTCTGAGAAAACTTACGCGGAATTAACGCCGCGCGCGAGCGGGCCGTTCGGCGCGCAGGATTTTGAACCGATTGTCGCCGGTCACTTCTTCGACTTTGGCGAAGTGTGCTTCAAGCGTGGCCTCATAGGGCAAGTGGCGATTGGCCACCATCCAGAGCTGACCCGTCGGTGCGATCATTCGTGCTGCAGCCGCGATAAAGGCGCGGCCTAGATCGGGATCGGCCGCTCGACCTGTGTGAAACGGAGGGTTCATGACCACCGTGTTCATCCGCGCGCGGGGTTCCCAAGTTGTGGCATCTGCCCAATGGAACGAAGCGCGTGGATCCGTGACATTGGCCTTGGCACAGTCGAGGGCCGCGTGATCGGCTTCGATCAAATAGAGGTCTTCAACGTCGCTGCGTGTCAGGATTGTGCGAGACAGATAGCCCCAGCCCGCCCCAAGATCAGCGACCTGTTTGCCAAGCTTTTCGGGCAGCACAGCCGCCAAAGCCTTTGACGCCGGATCAACTGCATCTGCGGAGAATACGCCCGGACGGGTCTGAAAGCCGTCATCGATCTCTGACGGGGCGTTGTTCTGCCAGTCTGCGAAATCACCGCCCGCGAACCAAAACAACTTGCCATGTGCTTTGGAAAAACTTCCGGCGACATCTGTGCGTTTCTTGCAAGCCTTCAGCATGCTGTCGATGCCATCGGTCTTTTGTCCGTCCACATAGACCGGCCCACCCAGCGCGGCGGCCTGCGCAATCCGCAACTGCGCCAATGCCTTGGCACGCGGCAGGAAAACAACGGAGGCCGCAAAATCACCTTCGGGCTCTATGGCACAATCATAGCCCGCCGCCGCAAAAACATCATGAGCAGGCTTCAACGGCTGCAAGATCAAAGCGCGGTCTTTGGGGATCTCAGCGATATCGGCCAAATTGCTCGGCCCAAAGACGGCAATCCGACCTTCATCAGGCAAAACCACCTGCCCCGACTCAAGCGCGAGCGTAAGACGTTCACCTGCCATCCAACTCTGATCCGAGCACCCGGGCTCAGATCACTCCTTTTCCATGGTGCATTGCAGCGGGTGCTGATGACGACGGGCGAAATCCATGACCTGAGTCACTTTAGTTTCCGCGATCTCGTGGCTGAACACGCCGACAACGGCGACGCCTTTTTTGTGAACCGTCAGCATGATCTCAAACGCCTGCGCATGGGTCAGGCCAAAGAAGCGCTCAAGGATCTGAACCACAAACTCCATCGGCGTGTAGTCGTCATTGAGCAGCAGCACCTTATACAAGGGCGGGCGTTTGGTTTTGGCACGGGTTTTGACCGCGACGCCGGTATCGGCATCGTCGTTACTGTTCATAGACATGCGCAGCGGTTCCAAAATCATGGTCAAATCTATCCGTCCCAGATGATGAAGGCTGTATATAGCTTAACATTCCGTTTAGAAAAGAGGTTGGGCAGCAATTGCAGGGCATTATGGGCGGAAAACTCACAACTATCGGCTTTGATGCAGACGATACGCTTTGGCACAACGAGCGGTTTTTCCGAATGACCCAAGACCGATTCGCCGAGCTTTTGGCGGATTTCGCCGAACAGGATCACCTCGAAGAACGGCTTTTGGAGGCGGAGAAACGCAATCTGGGTCACTATGGGTTTGGCGTGAAAGGCTTCGTGCTTTCGATGATCGAAACCGCGATTGACGTCACCGAAGAACGCGTGCCTGCTGCAGTGATCGCTGAACTGATGGAGGCTGGGCGTGAGATGCTCAGCCATCCAATCGACCTGTTGCCCAATGCCGCCGAGGCCGTCGCCCATTGCGCCGAAACCCACCGCGTCCTTTTGATCACCAAAGGAGACCTCCTGGATCAGGAACGCAAACTCGCGCAATCGGGCCTTGGTGATCTGTTTGATGGGGTGGAAATTGTCTCTGACAAAACGCGAGGGACATACCAAGACATCTTCTCGCGTCACGGGGATGGTGCTGGCCTCGGCATGATGGTTGGCAACTCTATGAAGTCCGACGTCGTTCCTATGGTCGAGGCGGGCGGTTGGGGCGTCTATGTTCCGCACGGAATGACATGGGCCCTAGAGGTTGCAGAGCCACCAGCCAGCACGCAGAAATTTCGCCAAATTGAGACGCTCTTGGCGTTACCTGAGCTTGTAGACGAAATTGCCAAGGCGCAGGCACATCCCATAGGCTGAATGCGCATATTGTGGCCGCCGGAAATTCGCCCACCAGATATTGATTTACCGCCCCTTAATTTCAAGAAAACTTCGTGAATCAAAGGGTTTATTCGATTCTCGCTCTGTGGTAGATTGCCCTCAATAAAATTTGCCGAAGAAACGGCAGTCGAGGCAGTAAAGGCAGAAGCAGTGAAGGATCGGAGCAGCAGTCCGACCCATCGCGGGTTGGCGATTCTTGCGTCACTCTTGTTGTTTTTGGGGTTCATGACCCCAGCTTTCGCAGCACCCTATGCTGCGATGGTGATCGACGCGCGCTCTGGCGAAGTCCTGCATTCTCGCAACGCTGACACTCGACTGCATCCCGCCTCCCTGACCAAAATGATGACGCTTTATATTGCCTTTGAAGCGGTCAAGAACGGCGAAATCACCATGGACACCAAAGTGCGTGTGTCCAAACACGCGGCTGCAGAACCCCCTTCGAAACTCGGATTGAAGTCCGGTCAACGCATTGCACTGCGCTATCTGGTGCGTGCTGCTGCCGTGAAGTCGGCCAATGACGCGGCCACCGCTATTGGCGAGGCGATTTCCGGCTCTGAGGCAGCCTTTGCCCGCCGAATGAACCGAACGGCCAAAGCGCTCGGCATGTCCAACACCACATTCCGCAACGCCCATGGGCTGACGGAATCCGGCCACCTGTCCACTGCGCGGGACATGACCACCATGGGGCGGCATCTGCTCTATGATTATCCGCAGTATTACAACCTCTTTTCTCGCACCTCGACCTATGCTGGCGTGCGCGAAGTCGCCAATACCAACCGTCGCATGCTGAGCTCTTATCGCGGTGCCGATGGCATCAAAACGGGTTACACCCGCGCGGCGGGCTTCAATCTGGTCGCTTCGGCTGAACGTGGCAGCGAGCGGATCATTGCGACGGTCTTTGGCGGACGCTCGACGGCGACGCGGAACGCTCGTGTGGCGGAACTTCTAGACTTGGGCTTCAAACGTGCGCCAAGCCGCGTTGCGCTGCGCAAGCCTGCTTTGCCGGTCTACAACGGGTCGCCGAACCAATCCGTTGGCAGCAAAACCGTCCGTGTCGCAACCGCCATCAAGAAAAGCCTGCGCCCCATGCTGCGCCCTGGATCAGCTGCCACACCCGCCGCAACGCCTCTGATTGCAGAGGTGGATCCCAATGCCATCAACCTCGGCATCGAGGACGCGCTTCAAGAAGCCAAAAGCGCCTCTCTGGTCAATAAAGAACCCACACGCCCTGCCCCCCTTATTGTCGAGGACCAAGAGCCTCAGGTCGTCACACGCTTGACCACATCTGGCGGTCGCCACTGGGGCATCAACGTCGGACGCTATACAAGCCGATACGCTGCCGAGAAAATGCTGCTCAAAACAGCCCTGTCAGAGATCAACACTCTGGATGGATCCCTGCGCAAAGTGGTCAAATCGAGCCGTGGGTTTGACGCAAACTTCATGGGGCTGTCCCGAGAAACCGCCGACCTCGCCTGTCGCCGCCTGCAAGCGCGGCAGATCTCTTGCTTTATGATCGGGCCTAGCTAAGCGCCTACGCCTTGCACTTTGGATATTTTTGGCAAGAGAAAGAGGCGGGTTTCATCTTGCCCCAAATACTCGAATCTTAGGCGGGCACCGCCGCGAGAAGCTCTTTGGTGTAGTCGGTTTTGGGCGCTTCAAAGATCTCGGACGCCGTGCCGGTTTCCACCACATCGCCTTGTTTCATCACCATGATCTTGTGGCTCATTGCGCGCACCACATCGAGGTCGTGGCTGATGAAGAGATAGGCAAGGTCGTACTTCTTTTGCAGGTTCCGCAAGAGGTCCACGATCTGAACCTGCACCGTCATATCCAATGCCGAGGTCGGCTCATCCAGCACCAGCAATTTCGGTCGCAGAATCATGGCGCGGGCAATGGCGATCCGTTGGCGCTGACCTCCTGAGAACTCATGCGGGTAGCGATCCATTGTGGCGGGATCGAGCCCCACCTCTTCCATCACTTCGCCAACCAACACACGCGTGTCGCGCCCGTCTGGTTTGCCGTGCACACCAAGCCCTTCGGCGATGATCTGTTCGCAGGTCATGCGCGGGCTGAGGCTTCCGAAAGGATCCTGAAAGACGATCTGCATGTCTTTGCGCAGTGCGCGAAGCTCGCGGGTTTTCAGATTGCGTATGTCGTTGCCTTGGAAACGGATTGGACCTTCGGAGCCGATAAGCCGCATGATCGCGAGTGCGAGCGTTGTCTTGCCCGACCCGCTTTCGCCAACGATGCCCAGAGTTTCGCCTGCTCTGACTGTGACCGAGGCTGAGTTGACTGCTTTGATGTGCCCGACAGTGCGCCGCAAAAGGCCGCGCTGGATCGGGAACCAAATGCGCAATTCGTCGGTTTGAGCGACAACATCAGCATCGTCGGACACAGGATCAGGGGCGCCTGCCGCGCGAGCACTCAGCAACGTCTTGGTGTAGTCATGCTGCGGGTTGGCGAAGATCTCTGAAACCGGACCTGCTTCAACGATCTCGCCGTCTTTCATGACGCAGACCCGGTCGGCAATTTGGCGCACGATTCCAAGGTCGTGGGTGATGAACAACAGCCCCATGCCTTCAGATTTCTTGAGGTCTGCAAGAAGTTCAAGAATTTGTGCCTGGATGGTCACATCAAGGGCCGTTGTCGGCTCATCCGCAATCAAGATGTCAGGTTTATTCGCCAAAGCCATCGCGATCATGACGCGCTGTCGCTGACCGCCGCTCAGCTGATGCGGATAGCTTGTGAGGCGCTCTAGCGGGTCTCGGATGCCAACTTTAGTCAAAAGGTCGATGATCCGGGCACGCGCGGCCTCGCCCACGATACCTTGGTGGAGCGCCAGGGATTCTCCGAGCTGCTTTTCCAACGTGTGCAGCGGGTTCAGCGAGGTCATCGGCTCTTGGAAGATAAAGCTGATGTCGTTGCCACGCACTTTTTGAAGCAGCTTTTCGTCAGCGTTGACCATCTCTTGGCCATCGTAGGTGACCGAGCCAGAGACCGATGCGCTTTCGCCCAGCATCGCAACCGTCGACAGTGCGGTGACGGATTTACCAGACCCCGATTCCCCAACCAAAGCCACTGTCTCTCCGCGATCTAGCGAGAAAGACACGCCTTTGACCGCCTCAAAGGTTTGACCGTCCTGGCGGAAGCCAACACGCAGATCTTTGACCTCTAGGATACTCATGAGAAGGTCTTTCGTGGGTCAAAGGCATCGCGCACGCCTTCGAAAATGAAGATCAAGAGCGAGAGCATGATGGCGAAAGTGAAGAAGGCGGTGAAGCCGAGCCACGGCGCCTGAAGGTTCTGTTTTGCCTGTAGGGTCAATTCACCCAAAGATGGGGCCGACGACGGCAGACCGAAGCCAAGGAAGTCGAGGCCCGCGAGGGTCGAGATCGTGCCCGTTACGATGAACGGCAACATGGTCAGTGTTGCGACCATCGCATTAGGCAGCATGTGGCGGAACATAATCGTCCAGTTGCTGACGCCCAGAGCTTTGGCGGCGCGGACGTATTCAAGGTTCCTTGCCCGCAGGAATTCGGCGCGCACGACACCCACAAGCGCGGTCCAGCCAAAGAGCACTGTTAAGAACACCAGGAGCCAGAAACTTCGCCCCAAAATCGCGAATAGGATGATGATGATATAGAGGCTGGGCGTAGAGCCCCAGATCTCGATCACTCGTTGGAAAATCAGATCGACCCAGCCACCGAAATAGCCCTGAATGGCGCCCGCTATGATGCCGATGATGCTCGCGCAGGTGGTCACAATCAGGGTGAAGAAGATCGACAACCGGAAGCCATAGATCACCCGCGCCATGACGTCGCGTTTGGTGTCATCCGTGCCCAGCCAGTTCTGCGCATTGGGCGGAAGAGGGGCCGCGCCGGGGCGTTCCACGGACGACGTGTAGGAGTAAGGGATCAGCGGCCAGATCATCCAGCCTTTTTCAATCGCTTCGCCGTCGATCACTCCGTCTTGGGCGTCTTCGATATAGCCTTCGGGATCGTCAAAACAGAGCTCAAGCCCGCCGGTCTCGATCAGGCATTTCACCTCGGGATCGCGATAGCCTGCTTCGGTTTGGAAATCCCCACCAAAGGCCGTCTCAGGATAGAACTTGAAGATCGGCGTATAGAGGTCGCCGCGATATTGCACGAGGATCGGTTTTTCGTTGGCGATGAACTCCGCCATCAGGCTGAGACCAAAGAGCACGCAGAATATGATCAGCGACCAAAAGGCGCGGCGGTTGCGCCGGAAATTGCGCCAGCGGCGTTGGTTCAGAGGGGACATTTTGAACATCAGCCTTCCCTCCTCTCAAAGTCGATCCTTGGGTCGATGAAGACATACATGAGGTCACTGAGGATCCCGACAACAAGACCGATGAGACCAAAGACGAAGAGGGTACCGAAGATCACAGGATAGTCCCGCGCGACAGCAGCTTCAAAACCGAGCCGCCCGAGGCCATCGAGCGAGAAGATGGTCTCGATAATCAGCGAACCTCCAAAGAAGACGCCGATGAATACCGCTGGAAAACCTGCGATCACGATCAGCATGGCATTTCGGAAGACATGCCCATAAAGCACGCGGCTTTCAGATAGGCCTTTGGCGCGGGCGGTCATGACGTAGTGCTTTTTGATTTCATCCAAAAACGAGTTTTTGGTGAGCAAGGTCAGGGTCGCAAAAGCGGAGATCGTGCTGGCCAGAACCGGCAAAGTGATGTGCCAGAAATAGTCAAGGATCTTGCCATAGAGGCTGAGGTCTTCCCAACCGGAACTCACCAGCCCTCGCAACGGGAAGATGCGCCAGTAAGAGCCGCCCGCGAAAAGCACCACCAGAAGGATCGCAAACAGGAACCCCGGGATCGCATAGCCGATAATGATCGCACCCGAGGTCCAGGTATCAAATGGCGTGCCATCTTTGACCGCCTTGCGAATGCCCAGCGGGATCGAGACGATATAGGCAATCAAGGTCGACCACAGACCTAGCGTGATCGAGACCGGCATTTTTTCCAGCACCAATTCAAACACGCCGATCTTGCGGAAGTAACTCTCGCCAAAATCGAACTGCATATAGTTCCAGATCATCGTGAAAAACCGCTCGACCGGCGGCTTATCAAAGCCAAACTCACGTTCGAGCTCGTCGATGAACTCCTGCGGCAAACCGCGCGCGCCAACATAGCGGTCATTCCCAGCGCTTTCGGCAACCTCAGAGCCTCCGCCCGAAATGGCTTCAAACACGTCCCCGCCCCCTTGGGCTTGAGCAATGATTTGCTCGATCGGCCCGCCCGGGACAAACTGCGTAAGGGTGAAGTTGATGACCATGATCCCAAAGAGAGTCGGGATCACGAACAACAAACGCCGGAGAATATACGCGCCCATTTACGTCTTACCGCGCCAGAACACCTGCTGAGACAAGCTCAGCATTTTTGTCAGCTTCAAACCACCAGAAATCGAGTTCGCCGCGGGCGTAGTCAGGCAGCGGATCAGGGTAGCCATATTGGTCATAGAAGGCGACGGTGTGGACGTCTTTGAACCACTGCGGCACCCAGAAGACTTCGGCGCGCAACACGCGGTCCAAGGCACGGACACCGACCCGCATTTCTTCTTTGGTCGTTGCGCCGACGACATTTTCGATCAGACGATCCACCGCCGGGCTGTTCAGGCCCATCAAGTTCCGAGAGCTTTCGTTGCGGGCTTCTGATCCGAACCATTGCTCAAGCCCGGTAGAGGGTTCTAGCGCCTGTGTCATGACGTGGGTGGTCAGATCAAAGTCATAGCTGCGTGTGCGGTCGGTTTCCTGTGCGGGGTCTACGCGGTTCAAAACGGCCTCAACGCCCAGACGTTTCAGGTTTTCGATGAAGGGATTGTGAATCCGGTCAAAGGCTGGCGAGCTATCAAGGATCTCGACGCTTAGAACTTCGCCGTCCTTCCGACGCATACCGTCATCGCCGACGACCCAACCGGCTTCGTCAAGCAATGCAGAGGCTTTGCGCAGGTTGCCCCGATCCAGCTGACGTGCGCCGGACACAGGCGGCAGAATTGCTTCGTCCGTCAGGATCGACGCGTCCAACAGACCTTCATCGACCAGCGGTTTCAGCAAGGCCATTTCTGCGTCAGACGGCGTGCCGAGGGCTTCCATATCGGAATTGCCCCAGAAGCCGTTCACGCGTTCATAAAGGCCAAAGAACAGAGACTCATTGGACCATTCAAAGTTGAACATCATGCCGATGGCTTCGCGAACGCGCTTGTCCTGGAATTTCTCGCGACGCAGGTTGAACACATAGCCCTGTGCCTGCGCAAGGTTGCCATTGTGCAGCTCTGTTTTGATGACGTGACCGTCGCTAAGTGCTGGGAAATTATAGCTGGTCGCCCAGGATTTCGAGCTGTTCTCGCTGCGGAACGTATATTCGCCGGCTTTAAAGCCCTCAAATGCCGCAGAACTGTCTGCAAAATATTCGATGCGGATCTGATCGAAGTTGTAGCGCCCGACGGACACCGGCAGATCCTCGGCCCAATAGTCGTCACGGCGTTTGTAGACGACTTGCTGGTTGATCTCATAGCTATCAAGCTCATAGATCCCCGTGCCCATGATCGGCACCAAAGAGCTTTCATCCAGTCGCGCGCCGGTTTCTTCAAACCACGCCTTAGAGAAGGCAGGGAAGATACCGGCAAGTCCAATGCGGTCGCGTCCCGGGCTGTCTGCATTGAATGAGAACTTGATGCGATGAGTGTCAAGGATTTCCACGTCCGAGATAAACGCACCGAAGGCAGCGCGGAAGCTGGGCAGGCCTTGCTCCATAAAGAGGTCGAAGGTGAATTTCAGATCCTCGGCGCTCCAGCCTTTGCCATCTGGGAATGTCACATCATCGCGCAGATTAAAGATGACCCAGCTCAGGTCTTCTGGATATTCCATCGTCTCGCAAAGGAAGCAGTAGCTGGCAGTCGGATCATCGGCAAAAGTGGTGAGGATATCTTCGTGCCCAATTGACGGGCTACCGCCTGCGCGGCCTTTCCGTGTGTAGGGGTTAAAGCTGTCAAAGGTGCCCATGCCCCAGATCGCGATCTCTCCGCCTTTGGGCGCAGCGGCATTCACGTAGTTCAGTTGCTGATAGTCGGCCGGGTATTTCAAGTCGCCAAAGAAGTTATAGCCGTGGCTGATGGTGACATTCTCATCCGCGAAAACAGAGCTTGCGGCCATGACCATCCCAACGAGACTTGCTCCTGCAGTCCAGAGCTTCCAATCCAACGTCGCGGCTTTCACCTTGGCACCTGATGTCATCTGCGAAATCCTCCCAGCTTACGGCTGTCTTTATGCATTTCTTGGAATGTAACGTAGTTTGCAGACTCGACCAGACTCAAGCCGAGAATGATAAACTTGCGATGAAATCTTCGGCATTTGCGCGTTAAGTCGCCAATTGTCGCCGAGATTGCCCGAGTTCCCCCACCAATCGCGCAAAAGAAAAGGCCGGTGCACGAGGGCACCGACCTTTTCCGAAATTCAAATATAGCTGCGCTTAGCTGCCTGCGCCCTGCAGATAGGCAATCAGGTTTGCACGGTCCGCTGGCTTTTTCAGACCAGAGAAGCTCATCTTGGTGCCAGGTGCGAAGCCTTTCGGGCTTGTCAGGAAACCGTCCAGGTTTTCTGGGGTCCAGGTTTCCGCGACTGCGACCATCGCGCCGGAATAGGCAAAACCGTCTGCCGAACCGACGGCGCGGTTCACGACATTAAACAGGTGTGGGCCGGTGCCGTTCGCGCCATCGTCCAGCTTGTGGCACGCTTTACACTTGCCAAAGACCTTCGCGCCTTTGTCGACATCTGCCACCGCCAGAAGCTCTTCCAGGGACGGGCCTTCTTCGACCACAGCCGTGCTATCGGCTGCCGCGACTTCGATCTTGTAGCCTTTCTTGGCTTCTTCGCCGCCATGTCCATGGCCGCCACCCATATGGTAGATGGTTTCCGCAGCCCAGCCACCCAGAAGGTAGATCAGCAGAGCACCGCAGAAAGCGCCGGTAATTTTGGTCAAAGTCATAGTGTCGAACATGCTACGTTATCCGTCTCGTGGCGTTTGACGGCTATCTATCCGCTTCCTTCTACCTTGCGCAAGCTATACTTACCGCGACCAATCGCCCACATTGGGAAAAAAGTGGAATTTTAGATCATGACTCACCGCATCGCCTTTCAAGGAGAGCCCGGCGCCTATAGCCATGAGGCCTGCCGCAACGCGCGCCCTGACATGGAGGCCCTGCCCTGCGCGACCTTTGAAGAGGCCATCGCTGCGGTGAAAAATGGCGATGCGGCTTTGGCGATGTTGCCGGTTGAAAACTCGACCTATGGGCGCGTTGCAGACATCCACCGCCTGCTGCCGCAAAGCGGGTTGCACATCATTGATGAGGCCTTTGTGCGCGTTCACATCAGCCTTCTAGCGGTGCCCGGCGCGAAACTCGAAGACATCGAGGAAGCCTTCTCGCACCTTGTTTTATTGCCCCAATGCGCTGGGTTCCTGACTGAGCACAACATTCGCGGACGCGTCAGCCCTGACAATGCGCGGGCTGCACGCGAAGTGGCTGAAGCGGGCAACAAGGCCCATGCCGCGCTCGCCAGTGAACTGGCCGGCGAGATCTATGGTCTCAACGTTTTGGCGCGCCACATTGAGGATCACGATAATAACACTACGCGGTTCCTTATCATGTCACCCGAGGCGCAAATGGAACGCCGCGACGCGCCGCATGGCATGGTGACCAGCTTTGTCTTTCAGGTGCGCAACATTCCAGCCGCGCTCTACAAAGCCATGGGTGGATTCGCCACAAATGGCGTCAACATGACCAAACTCGAGAGCTATATGGTCGATGGCTCCTTCACCGCGACTCAGTTTTACGCCGAAGTCGAGGGCCATCCTGACGACGCAAGCCTCAAGCTGGCGCTGGATGAGCTGGGGTATTTCACCAGCTACCTGCATATCCTTGGCGTCTATCCCGCAGCTCAGACTCGCCATACGTGACACGCGCGCCCAACATATTGATCATCATTTCTGATGAGCATCGCAAAGACGCGATGGGATGTGCAGGGCACCCGATAGTCAAGACACCGAACCTGGATGCGCTGGCGGCGCGTGGGACATTCTTTGCCAATGCCTACACGCCCTCGCCGATGTGCGTGCCAACGCGGGCGGCGATCGCGACCGGCGACTATGTTCACAAGACCGGAAATTGGGACAGCGCAACGCCTTACAATGGCACTCCCCGCAGCTGGATGCGCCAATTGCGCGATGCGGGTGTAGAGACCGTTTCCATTGGCAAGCTGCATTTCCGATCCTCTGACGATGACAATGGGTTCTCGCAAGAAATCCTGCCCATGCATGTGGTCGGTGGGATCGGCTGGACCATCGGTCTTTTGCGAGAAACCCTGCCGGACTATGACTCCGCCGCAGAACTAGCCGCCGACGTTGGCGTCGGTGACAGCAGCTACACAGACTACGACCTCGACATCACGAAAGCCGCCGAGGACTGGCTGGCAGGCAAAACTGGCTCCGATCAACCATGGGCCGCTTTCGTGTCTTTGGTCAGCCCGCACTACCCGCTGACCTGCCCCAAGGCGTTTTACGACATGTACGACCCGGCACTCATGGATCTGCCGGTAGGCTATGAGGATCGCTTCAGCCCAGATCATGAGGAACTTAGGAACCTCGCCGGATTCTTTGACTACGATCGCTACTTCGATGAACAGAAGATGCGCGAAGCGAAGGCGGCTTACTATGGGCTGACCAGCTTTATGGATCACTGCGTTGGCCGGGTTCTGACCGCATTGGAGAAGAACGGGCAAGCGGAGAATACCGTCGTCGTCTATGTATCAGACCACGGCGATATGATGGGCGATCAGGGCTTTTGGACCAAGCAAGTCATGTACGAGCAATCCGCAGGCGTTCCGATGATTATGGCTGGACCGGGTGTGCCCAAGGGGCGGCGTGTCGAGACCGCCACGTCTTTGGTCGATCTGGCCGCGACGGCGCGAGATGTGACGGAGGTTGCGGGCGATGACGCCTCGCAGGCGCTTCCCGGCGTGTCTCTTAGACAGATTGCCAATTCTCCGCACGACAAGGACCGCGCAGTTCTGAGCGAATATCATGACGGGGGCTCGACCACCGGCACGTTCATGCTGCGGTGGGATCGCTGGAAATACGTGCATTACGTGGGGCAGGAACCGCAGCTTTTTGACCTTATCGCGGATCCCAACGAGCTCTATAACCTCGCGCGCGAACGCCCGAACAATCCAGACACAATCACCGCCCTTGCCGAAGGCGCACGACGTCTAAACGAGATCTGCGATCCAGAGGCCTTGAATGCCCGGTGTTTTGCCGATCAAAAGCGGCGCATCCAAGAGCTTGGCGGCGAAGAGGCATGCCTCACGGGCTATCAGTTCAACCACACACCCACGCCGGGCGAGCAAGCCAAGCAGTAAGCGACATAGTCGTTGAAACGGTTTAGGCCGCGTAGGTCTCGCGATAGCGCTCTTCGAGATTGCGAGATTGCTCGGAAATCCGACCTGCCATGCGTTTCTCGATCTTGCCGCGTGTCAGCTTCATCGATTGCAGCAACAGACGCCCGGTCAAAGTCTTCGCCGAGATATCCGTCTTCATCAAAAGACGCGTCTTGTGGTTGGATAAAGCCACAAGCTCGACGTCCAACTGAACTTCGATCGCGGGCGCATCTGCGTGAAATCCCAGTACTTCGGGTTTTTCGTAGCGGTTTACGTCCACCTGCATTTTTACGGTTTTTCCACGCCACGGGACGTTCAGGTCCCAGGCCGATCCCAGACCGTCGACAGCGTCCCCGTTGCGTCGAGACACTTCGACACCGCGGCGCATCGCCATACGTTCAAAAAAGGTGAACTCGGACAGCATTTCAAACGCCGCCTCGATTGGGATTTCCAGATCTTCGATGTTTTCAAACTTCATGACTGCTCGCGTCCCATCTGTTTTCGTGTGGGGAATTCGTTTTGATGCACGCACTATGGCGCATTTTATCTTTCAAGTCGATCCGCAACCCAATGCCTGAGAATAAACTCTGCAATCGCACCTTTGCGGGCGGGTTTCAGGAAGGCGTGATCACCAGCCAAGGCCTGCATCATCTCGTCTCGAGGCACCCAAATCGCGTCTTCGATCTCGTTCGGATCGATCTTAAGATCTGTCTCCAATGCCTCGCCCCGAAACCCCATCATGAGTGAATTTGGGAAAGCCCAGGGCTGAGAGCCAAGGTAGTCGACGCGCCCGACTGCAATACCTACTTCTTCCAGCACCTCACGCCGCACTGCGGCCTCAGGCGTTTCACCCGGTTCTACAAACCCCGCCAACAGCGAATACATGCCCTCTGGCCATCCCGGGCTGCGCCCGATCAAAACGGAATCTCCTTTTGTGATCAGCATGATCACCACGGGATCGGTGCGCGGGAAATGCGGGGCACCGCAGGACGGGCACGTGCGTTGCCATCCGGCCTGAGACATCTCACTTTGATGCCCGCACACAGCACAGAAACGATGGCTGCGATGCCACTCAAACAAAGCCTTTGCCGTGCTGGCAAGCTCTGCATCCCGTGCATCTAACCGAGTCATATTGGCCCGCAGGTCGGCGAAGACCTGATCCTCTTGCAAGGCGGGGTGCTGCTGCTCTGATAGGTCAACAAAACTTGGGTCCACGGCCTGCTCAGGAGACCAAGCGGACAGATCATGGGCCAAACACAGCCCTTGCTCTTCTTGACCCAGCAAGATCGGCGAGGAGCTCTCTGTAAGCACCGGGTGATCCAGTGGAAGTCTCAGCAAAGACCGTGAGCCTTCGCCCTGCATCAAGGGCTTACCGCGCCACAAACAGATCGTGTGGCCGGGGCGAGTGCCTGATAAGACCTCATCCAGAACCTGTTTGGTGCGCAAATGTGCAACCCGATCCAGCCCAGAAGGCCCGAAAGTAACGTTCTCAAAAAGCTGCATGAGGTGGTCCCGACCTTCGTTTTGGCCAAACTAGGCATTCTCTGGATGATGGCAAACCCAAAAACCGCGAAAAAATGCAATGCCTCAAAGTTTTGCTTTGGCTTTTGGGGCACTCGTGCGATGGTCTAAACCCAGTTTACTTCGTTTAAGAATCAAATAGTTAACAATTGTCTCGAGTGAAATTTGCCACCGAATGTGACGCCACCCTCCCCAGACCCGATCCTAGACCTCAGAATCCTGGCGACGTCTGACATGCATGGCCATATTGGCGGATGCAGCGAGACGACGGGGTGGGCCTTTGTATCAAATACTTTGGCGTCACTAACAGCAGAGAGTGAAAACCATTTTCTGTTTGATAATGGAGACTTTTTACAAGGCACGCCGATCTGCGACTTGATGGCGTTTGGAGCTTTGGGACCTGCTCAAAACCACCCCGCGATCGGCGTGATGAATGGCCTTGGATATGATGCCGTGGGCCTGGGCAATCATGAGTTTGACTATGGTCTCAAGTTCCTGCGCGAGGCTCTGTCAAAGGCGACATTCCCAGTCCTATGCAGCAATCTAGAAACCCAACAAGACGCTTGGGAGCGTGACCTGATACTTAAGAAAAACGTCGTGGATTCCAGCGGCGAGGCCCACCCCCTGTCTATCGGCGTCTTTTCCTTGGTCCCACCTCAGGTGATGGATTGGTGTCGCGTGCATTTGGAAGACAAGGCTCAGGCCTTTGAGTTCCAAGAGACTGCGATAGAGCGCATCACCTCCCTTAAATCCCGTGGCGCAGATCTGGTGTTCGCTCTCTGCCATGCCGGCGATGTCGCGACCAATTCCGGCGGTAGCAAAAGCCCATTGGCCAGTGAAATCACTTCGATTCCCGGCCTGGATCTGGTGATCTGCGGACACACCCATCACCTGTCGCCAAAACAAGGAGAGCGCAACCTCTTGTTCCGCGCACCCCGCCATTCAGACAGCGGCGCGGTTCCTATGGTTTTGCCCAGCGATAGAGGGCGTCACGTGGGATGCATTGACCTCAAGCTTCAGAAAACTGAACACGGCTGGATTTGGGTTCAGGCGGACTGTCGCAACATTGACGTCTCGGAAGAGGCCGACCCAAGTATTCTTGAACTCGCAGCACCCTGGATCGCGCGCGCGCAGCAGGCTGTTGCGACCCCAATAGGACACAGCGAGATCGCGATCAGCACGCATTTTTCAGCGATCCAATGTGATCCAGCAACGCGTCTGGCAGCGGCTGCAAAGCTGAGGGCCGCCAAACCATTGTTGCATGAACTGGGATATAAAGATCTGCCAATCGTCGCCGCCGCCAGCCCGTTTCGGGCCGGACACGATGGCCCGACCTGTTATACCTCTGTACCCGCCGGGCCGACCACGCGAAGGCAGCTCTACGATATTTACCCTTATTTCAATGCGATAGATGCGTTCGAGGTCACGGGCGCGCAAATTCTCGACTGGCTTGAGGCCTCTGTGAGCGTGTTTTTCCAGATGGTCCCAGGACAGCCAGACCAGCCCCTTTGGAATCGTCAATTCCCCACCTATGAATTCGACAGTCTGCTTGGGCTGACCTATGACATCGATTTGTCCAAGCCTGCGGCCTACACGCCCGATCGCCGCCCATCCGCGCAGGCCACTGGCAATCGCATTGGCAACTTGCGTTTAGACGGAGCCATCTTAGATCCCGAAACGCGACTGATCCTCGTTAGCAATGCCTACCGAGGCGGTGGCGGCGGCGGTTTCCCTCATTTGTCCAGTCGCAACCGTATTTCGCTCCCGTTTCGGGACGTGCGGGTCTCGGTGCAAGAGCTTTTGGAACAAGGTCTTGCGGAACATGACCTACCGCCACCTTCTTGGCAGTTTACAGCGCTGCCGGAGACATCAGCGACCTTTGAAACCGGGTCTGACGCTGCGAATTTCATCCCAGATGCGCTGGCCAACCGGCTGACAGACCTTGGCGAGACACCGCAAGGGTTTAGAAAATATCGCCTGTCGCTGGATCGCTGAGACAGCTTGCAATCCCCGAAATCAAAGCTTATGTAGCGCCTTGAGAGGTTGGCGCGGGCAAGCACCTCGCCAACCCGGTCAGATCCGGAAGGAAGCAGCCGTAACGAGTCCCGCTTGGGTCGATGTTCAGCCTCTCACCTTACACGCCAATGCATTGTGGCGTGTGCCTAGCTTACGTATCTTCCACCAAATTTGCTGAAGCCGCCCAGTCAAACTGTGGGTCAGTTTCCACGGCACAATGGCGCACATAGCGCAGACGTGCGAGCGCGTCGCCCACGGGTTCTCCCATCTCGACCAACAGGCGCAGAACAGCCATGCCAGAACGGCCGCAGCCCCCTCGGCAATGCACCAGAACCCGACCACCGCCCAACAGCGCCTTCCGCGCCTTCTCGGAAATCCCTCGCCAGGCCTGAGCTTGCGCCGGATCCGGCGTGCCAAAATCTTCGACCGGAAAATGTAGCAAACGGGCTCCGAGCGTTGGCACATCAGTCATAAAGCGTGACGCACCCAATTGTTCAAGTTCGGCCAAAGGCACCATGCTGATGACAAATGACGGTCGCCACGCGTGGATTTGTTCAAGGTCCAGCTCGTAGGTCCCAGAGAGCCCCGGACAAGGCGACAGCGCCAAAGTGCCCTTACCCGCATCTAAAGCGAAAATCCCAAATTCAGACATTTTGAAAACCGCGTCACCCTCTTTGCGCCTCAACCATAGCGCGCATCTTTAAAACATTCATAAAAAACTGGCGCGCGGCTTTGAAAAGACAAGTCTGCCCCCAGCGCGCGCCTTTCGGGTGGCGTGAATTAGGTCCCATGCCGCCCCTATCCGGTAGACGCGCCGCGCCTCAGACCTTAACGTGGCTTTGATCTTCGAATCCAAAGGCAAAACATGAGCGACGACAGCACTCAGACCACCGGCTATCAGGTTCTCGCCCGCAAATATCGCCCCGAGACCTTTGCCGATCTGGTCGGCCAGGACGCCATGGTGCGCACGCTGAAAAACGCCTTTGACGCGGACCGGATCGCGCAGGCCTTCATCATGACGGGTATTCGCGGCACCGGGAAAACCACCACCGCCCGGATCATTGCCAAGGGCATGAACTGTATCGGCGAGGACGGTAACGGCGGGCCCACCACCGAGCCTTGCGGCAAATGCGAACACTGCCGCGCCATTATGGAAGGCCGCCACGTTGACGTGATGGAGATGGACGCGGCCTCGCGCACAGGTGTCGGCGACATTCGCGAAATCATCGACTCGGTGCATTACCGCGCAGCCTCGGCCCGCTATAAGATCTATATCATCGACGAAGTTCACATGCTCTCAACCAGCGCCTTCAACGCGCTGCTCAAAACGCTCGAAGAGCCGCCCGCACATGTGAAATTTATCTTTGCGACCACCGAGATCCGCAAAGTGCCGGTCACGGTTCTGTCCCGCTGTCAGCGTTTCGACCTGCGTCGGATTGAGCCCGAAGTGATGATCGCCCTGATGCGCAAAATCGCCACCTCAGAGGGCGCCGAAATCGCCGACGATGCACTCGCACTGATCACCCGCGCCGCCGAGGGCTCTGCCCGCGATGCGACCTCACTTCTCGATCAGGCCATTTCCCATGGCGCAGGCGAAACCACCGCTGGTCAGGTTCGCGCGATGTTGGGTCTCGCCGACCGCGGCCGTGTGCTCGACCTCTATGACATGATCCTGCGCGGAGACGCTGGCGGTGCGCTCAATGAACTTTCCGCGCAATATGCTGATGGGGCCGACCCGATGGCGGTTCTGCGCGATTTGGCGGAAATCACGCACTGGGTTTCGGTTGTGAAAATAACGCCTGAATCCGCCGACGACCCAACGATTTCGCCCGACGAACGCGCCCGCGGCCAAGCCATGGCGGAAAAACTGCCGATGCGCGTAATGACCCGCATGTGGCAAATGCTACTGAAGGCGCTCGAAGAAGTCGCCGCCGCACCCAATGCCATGATGGCGGCTGAGATGGCGATCATTCGCCTGACCCATGTGGCCGACGTGCCCAGCCCCGAAGAACTGGTCAAGAAACTGCAGGACACACCTCCTCCGCCCGGACCACCCGGCGGAGGAGGCGGCATGAACGCAACGCAAATGGGCGGCGCGACGCAGGCTTATGCAACCGCTCAGGTTGCGGGCGGCCCCGGTGGCACTCTTACCGCGCTTGCGCCACAAGCCGATCAAGCGCTCGCACGGTTTGCGACCTTTGATCACGTGGTGGACCTGATCCAAAAGAACCGCGACGGACTGCTCTTGAACAACGTCAAGAAATACGTCCGTTTGGCAGCTTACCAACCCGGTCGCATCGAGTTTGTGCCTGCACCAAACGCGCCCCAAGACCTCGCGCAACGTTTGGGCAGCGCTTTGCAACGCTGGACCGGCAATCGCTGGGCCGTGATCCTTGTGAACGAAGGCGGTGATCCGTCGATCTTTGAGGTCGAAGATGCCGAAAACGAAGCGCTGAAGGCCGAGGCCCGCGAACATCCTTTGGTCAAAGCGGTTTTTGACGCCTTCCCAAAAGCCAAAATCACCGACATCAAAACCCAAAAAGAAATCGCCCAAGAGGCACAGGCCGAAGCCCTGCCCGAGGTCGAAGACGAGTGGGATCCCTTTGAAGAAGACTAAGCGCGCCTTGGTCCCTATTGGTCCCGCGTTGCTCTTGTCGTTTCATCCCCCGCGCCCTATTTAGCGGGCAACTCAAACTCAGGAGACAGAGATGCTCAAAGGTCTAGGCAACATTGGCGACATGGCCAAGATGATGAAGCAAGCGCAAGAGATGCAGACCAAGATGGCGCAGATGCAGGACGACCTGCAGAGCATCATCGTGACCGGTGAATCCGGCGCGGGCCTCGTCAAAGCCACTGCCACCGCCAAAGGCGATCTGACCGGCCTTGATATCGACCCTTCGATCTTTGTCCCCAGCGAAAAAGAAGTCGCCGAAGACCTGATCCTCGCCGCAATCAAAGACGCGCAAGCCAAAGCCGCCGAGCGCGCGAAATCCGAGATGGGCAAGATCACCGAAGGTCTGGGACTGCCAGCAGACTTCAAACTGCCGTTCTAATTTGGGCGACAGCGCCGGTTCATCTTGCTACAAATACTCAAAACAGGGGTAGCAAATGAGCAGCAACGACCTCGAAAATCTGATCGACCTGATGGCCCGCCTGCCGGGCCTCGGTCCGCGTTCGGCACGTCGGGCGGTACTACATCTGGTGCGCAAACGCGCGCTTTTGCTGACGCCGCTCAGTGACGCCATGCAAAACGTCGCAGCCACCGCGCGCGAATGCCTGAACTGCGGCAATATCGGCACTTCTGACATCTGTGACATCTGCGCCGATGACACCCGCGCCACCGGCGAGATCTGTGTGGTCGAAGACGTCGCCGACCTCTGGGCCATGGAGCGCGCTGGCGTGTTCAAAGGCCGCTATCACGTGTTGGGCGGTACGCTTTCTGCGCTGGATGGCATCGGCCCCGAAGAGCTCTCGATCCCGCGGCTTATCGACCGTGTGACCAGCGAGGCCGTGAGTGAAGTCATCCTCGCGCTTAATGCCACGGTCGACGGACAGACCACGGCGCATTACATCGCCGATCAGCTAGAAGGGCAGGTCACCCTAACCTCTCTGGCACAGGGCGTGCCGATTGGTGGGGAACTGGATTATCTGGACGAAGGGACGATTTCAGCCGCTTTGCGTGCACGCAAATCCATCTGAGATCCCTGTCAAAACCTGTCAGCACGTTCTGATAGGCCGAAGTCTGATATCGGAGGTCCAACATGCGTTTTAGATACAGTATTCTTTACGTCGACGACGTGCCTGCCACGCTCGCCTTTTATAAAGAGGCCTTTGGATTTGAGACGGGCTTTCTGCATGAAGGCAAAGACTATGGCGAGTTGGTCACCGGCGACACGAAGCTCGCCTTTTCGGCCAAATCCTTGATGCGCGAGATCGGCAAGACGCCGTCGGACGCAGACCCCAAAGCACCCAGTTTCGAATTGGCTTTTGAGACTGAATCCGTCGCCGAAGATTTCGCCCGCGCTGTCGCGGCTGGGGCTGTTCCAGTTCAAGAGCCAGCAGAAATGCCATGGGGCCAGGTGATCTCTTATGTGTCTGACCCAAATGGCTTCTTGATCGAGATCTGCGCTCCCATCTAAGCTCGCGCCAGGAGGATCAAGCATGGTTTACGCCGTTGTTGGTGCGGGGATGATTGGGTCGGCGGCCGCGCGTCATTTGGCTGAGGCGGGGCATGACGTGATCTTGATTGGCCCCAGCGAACCTGACGACAAATCCAAGCACACGGGCGCATTCGCCAGCCACTATGACGCGGGCCGCATCACACGCAGTTTGGCGACAGATCCCTTTTGGGCGCAGGCTTCGCTGGCCTCCATTGCGCGCTATCGCCAGATCGAAGCAGACAGTGGCATATCGTTTTACAACGACGTCGGCTGCCTTCTGGCCGGACCAAAGGATGCCAAGCATTTGCAAGATGTCGGTCGCGTCGCGGCGGATCTTCGCATCGACGCAAAGTACCTATCGCAGAAAGACTTGCAGGACTACTTTCCGTTCTTTGCTTTTTCTGAGGGGGACATTGGCTATTACGAAGCCAAGAATGCCGGGACAATCAACCCGCGCGCGCTCGTTGCCGCCCAGATCAAACTGGCCGTCGCGCATGGGGTGAAATTGCTGCGAGCGGAAGCGCAGGCGCTCCATGAAACAGCCTCAGGCCTCGTGATAGAAACCACATCCGGCGACATCGAAGCCGATCAGGTGCTCATCGCGACCGGGGGCTTTGCTCCAAACTTGATCGAAGGCCTGAACCTACGCGTCTATGCGCGCACCGTTGCCCTTTTTGAGGTCTCTGACGCTGAGGCCCAGCGCCTGCAAAACTGCCCCTCAATGATCTATCTGGATAAAGACGGAAACGACCCCTATCTCTTATCACCCATTCGCTATCCGGACGGTAAATTCTATCTTAAGCTGGGCGGAGACCCCGACGACCGAAACCTCGCACCTCATGAGATGACTGAATGGTTTCAAAGCGGCGGCAACCCCGACGTGGGCGCTCATTTGGAGGCGCAAATGCGGGTGCGCATGCCTGATTTACAAATAGAGAGCGTGACAACGAATGCCTGCGTCACGACTTTCACCGACACCGGCCGACCAATGATCAAACACCATTCCGACCGTATCTCGCTGGCTGTTGCCGGCTGCGGCGCAGGAGCGAAATGCAGCGATGAGCTTGGGCGGCTCGGGGCGGAAACCTTGCTGGGACATGCTCTCCCTGCTTGGGCACGCCAATAAAAAAGGGCCCGCGCTGGCCCCTCTTTCTTGTCTCTCAGAACGCGCCTTATGAAGGCTGCTCGTCCTCGTCACCAGACTCAGGCAGGTTAAAGAAGCTGTCCGCATCTGCGAAATCATCATCGCCACGTGGGTCTTCTTCTAGGCCCGCATCCGCTGGCGCGTCGCCAAGTGTAAAGGCCTCAAGGCCTTCCATATTGGATGGCATACGTGGTTCCGCGTCCATCTCCAGAGATTGTTCTGTGGACACGAGCTTGCGACGTTCGTCATCATTCATGACGCCGCCTTCAGCCGCTTTCTTCGCCGCTGCTTTCTGAACCGCTGCGTCCAGTTCAGACTGTTTACATAGGCCCAACGCAACCGGATCGATCGGCTGAATATTTGCGATGTTCCAGTGGGTTCGTTCGCGGATCGCCTGGATGGTCGGCTTGGTCGTGCCAACCAGCTTGGACACTTGACCGTCGGTCAGTTCAGGGTGGAATTTGACCAACCACAGAATAGACGCCGGACGATCCTGACGCTTGGACAGAGGCGTATAACGCGGGCCGCGACGCTTCTCTTCGCCAACGGCAGCCGCGTTGAATTTCAATTTCAGCTTGTGCAGAGGGCTGTCCTGCGCCGCATCGATCTCTTCTTGC
This sequence comes from Cognatishimia sp., assembly GCA_013215215.1. Taxonomy (GTDB): domain Bacteria; phylum Pseudomonadota; class Alphaproteobacteria; order Rhodobacterales; family Rhodobacteraceae; genus Cognatishimia. Next base: position 27,796 of record JABSOU010000004.1, read on the forward strand.
GTCAGCTGGTTGTTGGCAATCGGGTCAAAGCCTTTGACGCCCGCTGCCACGTCGCCATCCGCGATGCCCTGCACCTCAAGCTCGTGCATGCCTACGAAATCCGCGATCTGCTTGAAGCTGATCGTTGTATTGTCCACCAGCCACACAGCGGTGGCTTTTGCCATAATCGGTTTTGCCATATCGGCCTCCTAACGCATAGTTTTCCCCTCGCCAGACTTTCGGTCTGACGGCATCCTTTTTGGGGATGCGGGCTACCTTTTCGGGGGAACTTACGCCCGATATAGTGTGGATTGGCACAAAAGGAAAGAGTGAATGAAGCGTCTATTGGCCCTCTTGGTTTTGGTTTTCGCACCCCCGGTTTGGGCCGAAGGGGAACGGGCCGGAGAGTTTGATTACTACGTCATGGCCTTGAGCTGGTCGCCAAATTGGTGCCGCGTAGAAGGCGACGCGAAAGGGTCCGAGCAATGTGATGCGGAGAAAGACCACGGCTGGATCCTGCATGGGCTCTGGCCGCAGTATCATCAAGGCTGGCCGAGCTATTGCCCAACCACGAAACGCGCCCCATCACGGCGTATGACCGCTGAAATGGCCGATATCATGGGCACCTCGGGGCTCGCTTGGCATCAATGGAAAAAACATGGAACTTGTGCAGGTTTAGAAGCAGCGGACTACTTCGCCTTGTCGCGGGAGGCCTATGGGCGCGTGACCCGTCCAGCCGTGCTGCGTAAGCTCAAAGACCCGATTTCCCTGCCTGCGACGTTGATCGAACAGGCCTTCCTCCAGGACAACCCAGAGCTTGAGCCCGATGGTATCACCATCACCTGCAAGAAGGGCTACATCCAAGAGGCGCGCATATGCCTTTCTAAGTCGCTGGATCCTGTGCCCTGCGGTCGCGACGTTATCAAAGACTGTCGCCTAGACGATGCGCTGTTTGATCCGATCCGTTAGGGTATCTTTATGTCTCGTCTCTTCAACGCCCTGATCGGCATCAACGTCCTACTCCCTTGGATCGTGTCGCTGATTCTACCGATCCAAAGCTCTTTGCTCCTGAACGAAGTCATCTTTTTCGGCTGCGTGTTCCTGATGGCCGTCGGAAACGCACGCATTGCGCGGGCTTTGCCAAATTACAGCCGCTGGATCTGGGCTTTATCCATTGCCAATCTCGCCTGTGCTGCGCTACTGAACAGCCCAGCGCTGTCGACGGCCCTACCGCTCATCCTGCGGCTTGCGACAGTTTAACACGTGTCAGTTTCACCGGTTTCCCCATAATAAGCAAATTAGATACCAATTAAGGAAACCTGATGACCACCCGCCTTCACACCGCGCTCCGCATCTATGAGACCTCGGTAGCACTTTCAGTGCTGATCGTCGCGCTCTTGCTGCCGCGGATTTCAGCGGTGGTGGTGGAATTCATCCCGGGCGCAGACGTTGTGATCATCTGTACGGGATCCGAATATGTGAAAGTCTCACTTGATGAGGACGGCGCCCCCGTCGAAGTTCACGAGACCCAGGACAGCGATTGTCTGCGCTCTTTGGCCCTGGACGTGGCCGAGACCCCAACGCCCGCCTGGCAGACACTCGCCCGCGACTACAGCTTTGCTTTCTCTTTGCATGAGCACCCTGCCCCCGCAGGCGAAACCCTCAAGACCCTAGAGCCCTCCCGCGCGCCACCTGTTTTGATCTGAGCCCCTCTTTCACTATGATCAAACACAGGAAAACTTATGACCGATGCAACCGCACCGGCGTCCCCCGCATCCTATGTGAGCGGCGGCGCGCTTTATCGTCTCGTCTGGAAATGGCACTTTTTGGCCTCGCTGTATGTCTTGCCCTTCATGGCAATGCTGGCACTGACCGGCGGGATTTACCTTTATAAACCGCAAATCGAGAACTGGCTTTACGCCGACTATATGCATGTAGAACAGACCGGAGCAGCCTTGCCGCTTGAAATTCAAGTCGACGTGCTGCGCGAGGCCCATGGCATCACCCGTCTGCGCGGGATCACGCAGTATGACGACCCGACCCGCTCGACCAAAATTGAGTATAACGACGCGGATAAAATTCGCTCCTATGCATGGGTGAACCCATATTCCGGCGAAGTCCTTGGCACTGTAGCGCGCGACGAAATGCCGATGCGCATGCTGCGCAAATTTCATGGCGAATTGCTCTTGGGCAAGACCGGCACCAAATTCGTAGAGCTCGCGGCCCATTGGTCCATCGTCATGTTCATCACCGGCGCTTACCTCTGGTGGCCCCGCGGCAAGCGCACCCTGTCTCAGGCAGTGGCGCCCCCGAAAGGAGGGCCGTCCAAAGGCCGCAGCTGGTGCCGCGAGACGCATCTGTTCACAGGTTTCCTCGCGGTGATCTTGGTCACACCAATCCTCGTGAGCGGGCTGCCATGGACCGACGTCTGGGGCGGCGGCCTCAGCCAGATCCAAAAGGCCACGGGGCAGAATTCGCAATCCATGCGCTTTCGCGGCGCGCCGAAATCCACGAGCGATTCTGGCGTGACGATTGCATATGAAGACGTCTTTGCCATCGCTCGTGAAGAAGGCCTGAAAGCGCCTTACGAAATGCGCCCGCCGCGCAAGGCGAATTCGGCCTATTGGATCCGCTCGGCCTCAACCAACCGCAATGATCAGACCGAACTGGTGATCGACCGTTACAGCGGCGACATCCTGAAACGGTTGGATTTCCAGGACAACCCAGCGGTCGCGAAAACCGTGTCCTACGGCATCTCGTTCCATCAGGGAGAGCTCTATGGGCTGACCAACCTGATCCAGAACACGGTGGCTGCGATCCTAGCGCTGCTTCTGTCGGTTACGGGTTTTGTCGCTTGGTGGAAACGCCGCCCTGCCGGAAGCCTTGGCGTACCGAATGCCCCAGACGCAGCACTGAGCCCCGCCATGATCGCTTTGGTCGTGGTCTTGTCGATCCTCTTCCCACTGGTGGGCGCATCGCTGATCGTGGCGCTGATCCTAGATTGGGCGATCTTGCGTCGTCTGCGGTAACAAAAAGGCCCGAGCCTCGGTTGTGAGGCTCGGGCCAAATCTTTCGCGATCAGGTCGCTCAGACTTTCAAAACGATCTTCCCGATGTGATCTCCACCTTCCATGCGCGAATGGGCGGCTGCAGCGTCCTCAAGCGCGAACTCCTTGTCCATCACCGGCGCAATGCGACCCGCATCCAAAAGGGGCCAGACCTTTTCGCGCAGCTCACCCGCAATCCGAGCCTTTTCCAGATCGCTTTGCGGCCGCAGGGTAGACCCTGTCATCGTCAAACGCCGCGTCATCAGGAAGGCAAAGTTCACCTCAACCTTCGGGCCTTGCAAGAAGGCGATCTGCACCAGCCGTCCGTCCTCGTCCAAAGCCCGCAGGTTGCGCGGGATATAATCGCCGCCAACCATATCAAGGATCACATTCGCGCCGCCCTCTTTGCGCAGGATCTCGACGAAATCTTCAGACTTATAGTTGATCGCCCGCTCGGCCCCAAGCTGCAGACAGGCTGCACATTTGGCCTCGGACCCAGCGGTCGCAAAGACCCGCGCGCCAAAGACATCGGCCAGCTGGATCGCTGTCGTCCCGATACCCGAAGACCCACCATGCACAAGAAACCGCTCGCCGGCCTTTAGGCCACCACGTTCAAATACGTTGGACCAAACGGTGAAATAAGTCTCTGGTAGGCACGCCGCCTCACGCAGGGGCATATCTGTGGGAATCGGCAAACAATGTGCGGCAGGTGTCAGCGCGTATTCGGCATAGGCCCCGCCCGGAAACAGAGCACAAACCTTGTCGCCTTCGGCCCACTCCGTCACACCCGGCCCAACAGCCGCAATAATACCCGCGCCCTCAAGACCTGGCAGAGGGCTGGCCGTCGGCGGAGGATTATAGAGCCCCGCACGCTGCAACGCGTCCGGCCGGTTCACACCTACATAGGCCAACCGGATCAGAACCTCCCCATGGCCCGGTTGCGGGATCGGCAGTTCGGTCAGTTGCAATACATCCGGCCGCCCAGGGGCCGTGATTTCAATGGCGCGCATTGCGTCGCTCATGCTCGTCTCTCCGTTTTTTTTGTGATTAGCGCCAGCGACCGGGAAAACCCGAGGCCGTCTTCGGTGCCCTCATCCGGCCTAAAGACGACAGCGGACGCTCCAACGCCTTGCCCAATGAGCTCTTCTGAAAAGCGCCTTTAGCCTTTTCAAACTGCATGACGTTCTCGATCCGGCGATCCAGAAACGCCCAGGTATCCGCATGACCTTCGCTCTCATCCCCCAGCCAAAACAGGACGGTTGCTGCATAGACCCCGCTAAGCGTTGTGCGTTTCGTATACCAATTGAAATCACGCGATGTATCGCCAAGCGCGTTCCAGATCGCATCCGCCGTGCCCCAAATCAGCCGCGTGCCGGTGGGCGCATAGTGCGGCAAAGCAAAGAGCGTTGATCCACGCCGCACAGCCTCTTTATCGGGGCAAGGCTCCAACCGTTTGCGCACGGCATAGACCACCTTGTCGCGAAACCGCATCTCGGCCAGATCCGCGTCTTCCAAGGCCGCAACCATCGCCGCATCGCCAGCCTCATGAAACGCCACCGCTAGATCCACCGCCCCACGCGGACAGATCGCGCGCGCCACAACCGGGTCCACACCCGAATCCGCAACCGCCGCCTCAAAAGTCGCCGGCGACCAGCCATCAAAGGCCACATGCGCCAGCGCCGCATCCACTAATTTCGACTTAAGATCTTGGCTCATGACCACCTCTTGACCGCATTGCCCCATACTAGACAGATCAAAACAGCTTTGCTATAGGGGCGGCTCCTGCAAATCCTTGCAACTCAAACTTAGAAAGGTGGTGAAAACCACATGCAGGTTAGTGTTCGCGACAACAACGTCGATCAGGCGCTTCGTGCCCTGAAAAAGAAGCTGCAGCGTGAGGGTGTCTTCCGCGAAATGAAGCTTAAGCAACATTTCGAGAAGCCGTCCGAGAAAAAAGCGCGCGAGAAAGCTGAAGCGATCCGCCGTGCCCGTAAACTGGCACGTAAGAAAGCCCAGCGCGAAGGTTTGCTCTAAGCACCTTTGTTCCAGCTTTGGATACTATAAGAATTGACGACCCCCGAGGTGAAAACCGCGGGGGTTTGTCGTTTCAAAAACCCCCGAATCCCCTTGATTTAGAATTATTCTAAATTAGATTGGGGCTGTGCCAGCCAGATGCCAGCCGTTTCAAATTTTCAGGAGATCACATATGACCCTCGATGCAACTTTGGCCGATGCTCTTGTCTCGCAAGTGAACGCAGAGCTGGCGGCCTCTCATAGCTATCTTGCGATGGCGTTTTATTTCGAAAGCCAGGATCTGCCGGGCTTTGCCGCCTTCTTCCGCGCACAATCCGCAGAGGAAAGCCAGCACGCCGCGCGGCTGTCTGATTTCGTTCTGCGCCGGGATGGCGACGTCACCCTTTCAGACATTCCGGCTCCGGTCGCTACGTTCCAATCGCCCTCTGCCGCCATTCGCGCCGCGCTGACGATGGAACAAGCCGTCACCCAAAGCATCCACGCGCTTTACGGGCTGGCAAAAGAGAAAAACGACTACGCGGCCCAGACTCAACTGATGTGGTTCATTGACGAACAGGTCGAAGAAGAAGACAGCTTCCGCACGCTGCTGATCCAAACCGAGGCGGCTGAAGCCGACCGTTGGAACCTCATCACCCTGGACAAAGAGGTCGCCTCTCAGGCCGCTGCGCCCGCGACGGCCTAACCCCCCCTTGGACCTCGCAGGTCAAATGACTACATTCCCCTCAAACAGCCTGCGAGGATCCTTATGAGTGACACCTATACCCCACCCAAAGTCTGGACTTGGGAACAGAACAACGGCGGCCAATTCGCCAATATCAACCGCCCCATCGCAGGCCCGACCCACGACAAAGAGCTTGAGGTCGGCAAGCACCCCCACCAGCTCTATTCACTAGCGACACCTAATGGTGTGAAAGTCACGGTCCTCTTCGAAGAACTTCTGGCCGCGGGGCATACCGACGCCGAATATGACGCCTATCTTATCAATATCGGAGAAGGCGCGCAGTTCAGTTCTGGCTTTGTCGATGTGAACCCCAACTCGAAAATTCCCGCGCTGATGGATCATTCCACCACGCCGCCCACGCGAATTTTCGAATCCGGCGCGATCCTCTTGCATCTGGCCGAGAAGTTTAGCGCGTTCCTGCCAAGCGATCCTGCCAAACGTCCCGAGATGATGTCCTGGCTGTTCTGGCAAATGGGCAGCGCGCCTTATCTGGGCGGCGGCTTTGGCCACTTCTACGCCTATGCGCCTGAAAAATGGGAATACCCAATCAACCGCTTCGCCATGGAAACCAAGCGCCAGCTCGACGTGCTCGACCGCCATTTGGCCGAGAACACTTATATGACAGGCGAAGATTACACGATCGCCGACATCGCGATCTGGTCCTGGTACGGGCAACTGGTCCTTGGTCGCCTCTACAGCGCCGCGGAATTCCTTGACGTCGCCAGCTACAAAAACGTGATGCGTTGGGCCGAAGCCATCGACGCGCGCCCGGCGGTCAAACGCGGCCGCATGGTCAACCGCGCTTTTGGCGACGACCTGTCCATGCAACTGCACGAACGCCATGACGCGTCCGATTTTGACAAGAAAACGCAGGACAAGCTGCAAGACAGCTAAGTCATCTTGCCGGAAATACTCTTGTCGGGAATTGGCGCAAGCCAAGGGGGGTTAACGCCCCCACCCCTAGACCGGCAAGGCCGTGGTCTTAAAGACTGTCCGCAGGGCAAAAGAACTCTGCATCTGCGCCACGCCCGGCAGACGAGCCAGATACTGGCGGTGAATGCGCGCAAAATCCTCGGTGTTCTCCGCGACGACTTTCAACAAATAGTCCGCAGTGCCCGCCATCAGATGACACTCCAAAACGTCTGGGATCCGCGCGACGGCCTTTTCAAAGGCCTCAAGAACCTCATCCGCCTGTCCTGAAAGCGTGATCTCGACAAACACAGTGGTCGGCACACGCATTTTGCGCGGATCTAACAAAGCCACATAATCCTTGATAAACCCGTCGCTCTCCAGCCGCTGAACGCGCCTATGACAGGCCGAAGCCGAAAGGTTTACTTCTTCAGAAAGATCCGCATTCGACATGCGCCCCCGCTTTTGCAGCACCGTCAGGATGCGACGATCCGTTTGATCAAGCTCCATATTCGCGAACCTCCTTGCAGCTTTTCTCACATTATTCGAAGATTCTTCGATGTGCATGTTTTTATTCTGCCTAAAAAAGCAGCACTTTCACCTTGTTTAGCGGTCAGACTTAGGAAACGCAAACCTAAGGACAAGCTCATGAAAATCGGGTGCCCAACAGAGATTAAACCACAGGAATTTCGCGTCGGCATGACGCCAGACGCCGCGCGCGAGGCGGTCAATCATGGCCACTCGGTTGTCATCCAGAAAGGCGCGGGCGCCGGTGCTGGATTTGCGGATGCGGACTATGAAGGCGCCGGTGCCGCTCTGCTTGATACCGCCGAAGAAATCTTTGCCACCGCCGATATGATCGTCAAAGTCAAAGAGCCTCAGGCGGTCGAGCGCAGGATGCTGCGCGAAGGTCAGCTTTTGTTCACTTACCTCCACCTCGCGCCCGATCCAGACCAAACCCGCGACCTCTTGGACAGCGGCTGCACAGCCATCGCTTATGAGACCGTGACGGATGCGAACGGAGGCCTCCCTCTCCTTGCGCCCATGTCCGAGGTCGCGGGTCGTTTGGCACCGCAAGTCGGTGCATGGACCCTGCAAAAGGCCAATGGCGGGCGTGGCGTTCTGATGGGGGGCGTTCCGGGAGTGGCTCCTGCCAAAGTCGTCGTCATCGGCGGCGGCGTCGTCGGCACCCACGCGGCACGCATCGCTGCTGGCATGGGTGCAGATGTGACCGTGTTGGACCGCAGCCTCAATCGCCTGAAGTACCTTGATGATGTCTTCGGCACTGTCTTCAAGAACCAATATTCGACCGCAGGCGCGACGGCGGAACTGGTCAATGCAGCCGACATGGTAATCGGCGCGGTTCTGATCCCCGGCGCGGCGGCCCCCAAGCTCGTATCCCGCGCGCAGCTTTCCGACATGAAACCGGGTGCGGCCTTGGTGGATGTCGCCATCGACCAAGGCGGATGTTTCGAGACTTCTCGCGCCACCACGCATGCCGATCCAATCTATGAAGTCGACGGCATCATGCACTACTGCGTGGCAAACATGCCAGGCGCAGTTGCACGCACGTCAACGCAGGCTTTGGGCAACGCAACATTGCCGTTCTTGCTGAACCTGGCGGATAAGGGTTGGAAACAAGCCTGTGACGACGATCCGCATTTGCTGAACGGCCTCAACGTCCACGCCGGCAAGCTGACCTATTTTGCGGTTGGTAAAGCGCTTGGCATCGACGTTCTGTCACCACAACTGGCGCTCAAAGCAGCCTAAGGCGCGTCGCCTTCAAACACTGGCCGCAGCTTGCCTAGTCGAGCTGCGGTGAAATCCATAAATGTCCTGATCCGCGGCACATGACGCAGATCCGCATGGGTCAAAAGCCAAAGCGGCAAATAATCAAACCGCGGCATCCCCGGCACACGCACCAAGGCGGGATCTGTATCCCCCAAAAAACACGCCATCCGCGTCGCGCCGATCCCGGCCCGCACGGCCCCAATCGCCGCGGCCATATCGTCCACCGTCAATCGCACCCGCAAATTCGGGCGCACAGCTTTGATCTCGGCCGGAGGCCCCGGCCAGTGGGCGAACTTGACCCAATCTAGAGGCGCTTCGCCACCCAAATCTCGGGCAATCAACTCAGGCGTCGCATAAACCGCACCCTTTTGATCCATGAACCTGCGCCCAACCAGAGTTTCGGGAGGATCTTTAGAAAACCGGATCGCAACATCCGCCTCTCGTTGCGCGAGGTTCAAAGTATCGTTGGTCGCGACCAATTCCAGATCCACCTCGGGATAGGCCTCGGTGAACTCGGCCAAAATGCCACCNAGCACGCGTTGAATAAACAACTGCGGGGCCGTCACGCGCAGCCGTCCTTTGATCCGGTCATCCCGTGCGGCGATTTTCAGATCCAGTTCCGAGTCGAGCCGCTCCATGGCCTCGGCTGTTCGCACGGCTTCTCGGCCGGCCTCTGTTGGCACATAGCCGCTGGGCAAGCGGTCAAACAGCCTTTCGCCCAGCGCCTCTTCGGCCGCTGTGATCCGACGCGCGACAGTGGCGTGGTTCACACCTAAGACCCGCGCAGCTCCGCTGGTTCCGCCATTCCGCGCGGTTTCCAAAACAAAGCGAAGGTCATTCCAATCCAACATAACCTGATAATATATGCGCANCNAATGCGCAGCAATGATCGTTTTTGATCATCACTTAGCACGCTATGTCCCAACCAATTCAAACCTAAGGAGCCACGCTATGACTGCCCACGCCATCGTTACACTTTCGATTAAAGACCCAGACACCCTCGCCGCCTATCGCGAAAAAGCAGGCGCGGCTTTGGCGAAATACAAAGCCGAACCGCTGGCTGTGTCTCAAGAGGCTCAGATCATCGAAGGCGACGTAACTGCCCCGGATGTCACGGTGATCCTGACCTTCCCCGACCGCGACCACGCGCTAGGCTGGATCAATGACCCGGAACTCGCGAGCACCCACGCCCTGCGCCAAGGTGCGGGCACATCTAACATCATCCTGATGTAAAAAAGGGGCCCGTGAGGCCCCTTCTCTTTATCCTTCGCGGCGGATCTGCACCACATGCGGGTATGGGATCGAGATGCCTTCAGCGTCAAAGGCTTCTTTCATCGCCTTCGTCAGCTCGAATTTCGCGTTCCAATAGTCATCCGCCGAACACCACAGCCGTGCTGTGATATCCACTGAACTTGCGCCGAGTTCCGTGACTTTCACCCAAGGCTCAGGGCTCTTCAGAATGCGCCCGTCCTCTTCGGCCACACGCAGAATGATACCCATCGCCTTGTCCGCATCATCATTGTAGTCGATGCCAAAAAGCAGATCGATCCGGCGGGTCGTGTGGTGGGAATAGTTGGTGATGACAGAGCCCCAGGCCTGACCATTGGGCACGATGATCTGCACATTGTCTGGCGTCGCCAGCTCGGTGACAAACAGGTTGATATCTTTGACCGTCCCAGAGGTTCCACCAACCTCGACATATTGGCCGATCTTATATGGGCGAAAGATGATCAACATGAACCCGGCCGCCAGATCATTCAGCGTCCCTTGCAGAGCAAGACCGATCGCCAAAGTCGCGGCTCCCATGATGGCCACAAGGCTGGTTGCCTGAATGCCAAAGAGCCCCATGATCGCGATGCCTGTGATCAGCAAAATGATCCAACGCGCAATCGACGCCGCAAAGCTGCCGATGGTGTCATCAAGCGTCTCGCTCGCGAAGACCCGACGACGGATCATGCGGGCTACAAGGCCTGCAATGGTCCACCCAATGATCAAAACAATAAGGGCCGTAATCGTATCGGTCACGATGTTGGAATACTGCCCCACGAAGGCCATCACGCTGTCCCAAGTCACGATGTCATCTCCTAAAGATTAAGGGCCGGAGAACCCGGCCCTTTGCTGTGCCTGCCTTACTGCAGCACATTTTAGAAGAAAAGGCGATAAACCCCTACTTTTTCATCGAGTCCCGGATTTCCATCAGGATGTCCAACTCGGTTGGCCCCGCTGGAGCCTCCTCGAGGGGCGCCTCCTCTTCCTTCTTGGCCGCCGCGTCTTTGACCTTGTTTACATAGCGCACAAGCATGAACACAACGAACGCAATGATCAGGAAGTTGATTACGGCCATAATGAATGCACCATGCGCAAAGACCGCGGCCCCTGCTTCGCGGGCGGCTTCAAGGCTCGCGCCGGCAGCCACTTCGCCGGAAAGCACGATATAAGAGTTCGTGAAATCAACACCGCCCATGAACAGGCCAATGATCGGATTGATCAAATCGCCCACCATGGACTTCACAATCGCGGTAAAGGCCGCGCCAATAATGATCCCAACGGCCATGTCCATGACATTGCCTTTGGCAATAAAGTCTCTGAATTCCTGCAACATGAAACTGTCCCCTCTGCTGCGACTTATTAAGTTATACACAGACGACTTGCGCCTATGCACAACACCCTGCCCAAATACGCACCGATTTTCATCTAAAATTATGGGAAAAACTGCCTATCTTCCCCGTAATCAACCTAGGAGATACACGTGTCCGATCTTTCTCAATTCAAAATTACCGAAAAATGGACTCCCAAGGACCCAAGCGTCCTGCAGCTGTTTTCATTCCCTACGCCCAACGGCGTGAAAGTTTCCATTGCGCTCGAAGAGATGGGTCTGGCCTATGAGCCTCATCTGGTGACCCTGTCTGATGCGGACGTCAAAAGCCCCGAGTTTCTGTCGCTGAACCCCAACAACAAAATTCCCGCGATCATTGATCCAAACGGTCCAGACGGCGCGCCGGTGGGCCTCTTTGAGAGCGGAGCGATCCTGATCTATCTCGCCGAGAAAACTGGCAAGCTGATCGGCAATACCCCGTCCGAAAAAGCCAAGATCATCCAGTGGCTGATGTTCCAGATGGGTGGACTAGGGCCAATGTTTGGCCAGATGGGTTTCTTCGTGAAATTCGCAGGCTCTGAAATCGAAGACCCGCGTCCACGCGAGCGCTACGTCAGCGAAGCCAAACGCCTGCTCGCCGTTCTGGAACAAGAACTCGCGGACAGAGACTGGATCGCGGGTGAGTATTCCATCGCGGATATCGCCATCGCACCTTGGTTGGCCGCTTTGGAGTTCTATCAGGCCAAAGACCTTGTTGGCTGGGACGAGCTGCCGAATGTAAACGCCTATCTAGAGCGTTTCCTCGCCCGTCCAGCGGTTCAAAAGGGCCGCACTATCCCAAACCCTAAGGGCTAATATCAATTCGCCTGCCTTCATTGTGAGGCAGGCGCGTTTTCATCTTGCCAAAAACACTCAAACCCGAGCTTTCAGCACGTCGCTCCATTAGGCAGGGAGAGCACCGGTCAACACATATCTCAGCATCTCAACCACCTGAGAAGGCTCTTCGGCTACGGCCAAAGCTGCCGCATCCACCTCTTTCAGCGCATGTTGATGATCCGGGCCGTGCAGCACAATCAAGGACTTACCCAGCGCCGCCGCATAGCCTGCGTCAAAGGCCGCGTTCCATTGTTTGTACTTCTCGCCAAAGCGCACAACGACCACATCGGCGTCCTCGATGCCCTTGCGCGTGCGGATCGCGTTCAGCTTGGCCCCTTTGTGATCGTGCCAGAACTTCTGATCCTCGGCACCCAGGATGCGCACGCCACAATCATCGCTGGCCGTGTGGTCTGTCACAGGGCTGTTGAAGCTGACATCCAGCCCCGTTGCGCCTTCAATGATCTGCTCGCGCCAATCGGTGTGGATCTCACCTGACAGGTAGACGTTTAGTCCCATGTGCTTTCTCCGCATGTCCTGCGCCGCACTATGCGCGGCCAACAGGAAATGTCCACCATCCCGGCGCACTAGGTCTTTCGCGCCACGGTATAAAGTCGCTCTTGGCCTGCGGGGAAATGCCCGCTTTCCACGATCTCAAAGCTTGCATCGCGGAAAGCCGCTTCAAACGCCGCGCGTGTGTGAAAGGCCACAAAAGGAGCTTTGCCAAAGAGCTGCATCACAGGCAGAACCAACTTCATAATCCGATACGTCAGATGCAGCCCAGATTTTGGCTTCACAAAGGTTTTCGAGATGATCACGCCACTCGGCTTCAACACAGCATGGGCGCGCTGAAGAACCCCTGGCAGATCCTCGACCAAATGCAGGATATTATGCGCTAAGACTGCATCAAACGGCCCCTCAGGCATGTCTTCGGCGCGACGCACGTCAAACGAGATATTGCCGATCCCGTCGTTCCAGGCTTTCTCGCGGCCAACCTCGAGCATCTTTTCAGACAGATCCGTCGCTGTGATATGCGCGCAATTTCCGGCCAACATGAGCGCAGTAGATCCGGTCCCCGCCCCGATCTCTAAAACCTCGTGATCAGGCTGCAAATAGCCGCGGGTCTTGTTCAGTGTCAGCTCATAGGACTCCATGTCCTTGATCGGATCCCGCGCGTATTTCGGCGCGATCTTGTCCCAGAACTGGGCTGCATCTGCCATTGCCATATCTCGTCACTCTCTTAAAAACTAGTCTCGCCGTGGAAAATACACGCAAAGACTGCGAATAGAATTGCCCAATTTCGCAAGAAACATATACATAAACGCATGATCAACGCGCCCAAAACCCCCGACTGGAACCACATCCGCGCCTTTCTGGCGACGGCGGAAACGGGCTCGCTGTCCGCCGCCGCGCGACAGCTTGGCCTCACCCAGCCAACGCTCAGCCGACAGGTCGCTGCCCTAGAGGAGGATCTCGGTATCCTCCTGTTTGAACGCGTCGGCAGGACGCTAGAACTCACCTCCGCTGGGGTGGAACTGCTCGATCACACCAAACAAATGGGAGAAGCCGCGAACCTCTTCGCTCTCACCGCGTCGGGCCAGTCTCAGTCCATCGAAGGCGAAGTTAGGATTACAGCCTCGGATATGATGTCTGCCTATATCCTGCCCCAGTTTCTGCGCGAACTTGAAGACACCGCGCCAAACCTGAAAATCGACGTTATCGCGGCCAATGACATCCGCGACCTCTTGCGCCGCGAGGCTGATATCGCCATTCGCCATGTCCGTCCCGAGCAGCCTGATCTCATTGCGAAACTGGTGGTTGAGGCCAATGCTTCGCTCTATGGCGCCGACAGTTATTTGCAGCGATACGGCACGCCGACGACGCGGGAAGACCTAAAGGACCACCGTTTCATTTCCTATGGCGACACAGCCGTCATGTTGCAGTATTTGAAAGATCTCGACATTCATATCAGCGATGACAATTTCCACATCGGATCGGAAAACGGGCTGGTCGCATGGCAATATGCGCTGGAAGGCTTTGGACTGAGCATTATGGATGATCTGGTGGCACAAAGGCTGCCCTCTATGCGGCGCCTGGTGACACAAGAGGAACTGCTGAAATATCCGGTATGGTTGGCTACGCACCAAGAGCTGCACACCAGCCGCCGCATCCGGCTGGTGTTTGATATGTTGTCGGACTATCTGAAACGAACGTATCGGGGGAACCCATGATCATTCGGCCCGAAGCGTCTGCAGATGCCGAAATACTCTTTACCCTCACGCAACGCGCATTTTCCCAAATGCCCTACAGCGATGGCTCGGAAGGGCGTATTCTGAACGACCTGCGGTCTGATGGCGATTTGACCCTGTCCTTGGTTGCGGAAGACGGTGGAACGATTGTCGGTCACGTGGCCTTTTCACCCGTGCGGATCAACGACATAGACTGCGGCTGGTTCGGTCTGGGCCCGATCTCGGCTGTGCCTGAACGGCAACGCCAGGGCATCGGGCGCAATTTGGTGGACGCCGGATTGAGCATCCTTAAACAGAGAGGTGCATCCGGCTGTGCGCTGATCGGCGACCCTGCGCTTTACTCGAAACTCGGATTTCGCTGCAATAAACGGCTGACATATGGCGAGGTACCGCCAGAGGTCGTGCAATTCAAAACGTTGTCAGGACAGGATCCCGAAGGCCAGCTCACGTTTGCGCCGGCCTTCGATCCAAAACCTTAGCCGCGCAGCGTTCCGCCTGTGGCTTTCTCGACCTTGGCGACGATCTTGGCAGAGACCGCCTCGATGTCTTTTTCTTTCAAGGTCGCCTCAGACGGCTGAAGGCGCACAGTTACTGCGATGGACTTTTTGCCCTCGCCCATCTGCGCTTCGGCCTTCTCGCCGGTGAATTCGTCAAAGACTCGCACAGACTCGATCAGCTCTTTGTCCGCGCCACCTGCGGCGTTCACAAGGTTGATCGCTTCGACCGAGCTGTCGACAACAAAGGCAAAGTCACGCTCGACCGCCTGCAGATCGCTGACGCTAAAGGCAGGGCGCGTCGCGCCGGATTTGCGCGGCATTGGGATCTCGGCAATGTGGATCGCGAAGGCCACAACCGGGCCTTTGACGTCCATGGCTTCGATGGTTTTCGGATGCAACTCGCCAAATGCGCCGAGGATCTTTTTCGGGCCCAGACCAACTTTGGTCGAGCGACCCGGATGCCACCACCCGTTCGTCGAGCGGTTGAATGTCAGCTTCGCAGGTGCGCCCAGCGCCTCGAGCACTGCTTCCATATCGGCCTTTGCGTCGTAGACGTCGACCGCACGGCTCTCGCCATGGATGTCTTTGGACATGGTGCGACCCACGAGAAGACCTGTGACGAGGTTTTCCTGCTCGCCCGGCTCTCCGCCGTGGAACACTGGCCCGCATTCAAAGAGCGCCAGATCCATGAACCCACGCGCTTGGTTGCGCGCTGCGGCCTGCAGCAGGCCCGGCAACAAGGACGGGCGCATGTGGCTCATTTCCGAGGAGATCGGGTTTTCCAGCATCGTCGCATCAGACCCACCGCCAAACAGCTCGGCCGCGGATTGGTCAATGAAGCTATAGGTCACGCATTCATTGTAGCCCAGAGCCGCTGTCGTGCGCCGTGCAATCTGTTCGCGCTTTTGGATTGGGGTCAGGATTTGTTCAGGAATACCCGCGGTGACGCGTGGAAGCGGTTNGCCCTTGAGCTTTGTCAGCGAGGCAACCCGCGCGACTTCTTCGACCAAATCGGCCTCACCCAGAACATCAGGACGCCAGCTCGGCACATTGGCCATATCGCCATCTAGCGTGAAACCCAGCGCTTCCAAAGTGGCGCGCTGTTCCTCGGCCGGAATAGTCATGCCCACCAAGGACTGCACACGGTCGGTGTCGAGCTTATAGGCGCGGCTCACGTCCGGCACGTCGCCAGCGACAACCACGTTAGACGGCTCACCACCACAGAGATCCATGATCATCTGCGTCGCCAGATCCAGAGCTTCCATATTAAAGCCCGGGTCGATGCCGCGTTCATTGCGATAGCGCGCATCCGAGTTGATTTTCAGAGCCCGACCCGTGGTGGCAATCTGGATGTGATCCCAATAGGCGGCCTCTAGGAAGACGTTCACAGTGTCCTCGG
>JABSOU010000036.1 GCA_013215215.1 Cognatishimia sp.
ATGACGTCACGGATGGTCGCCCGGAAAACAGCCGAGCGGCCATTATCGCAGCAATTTCAGCAGGCTACGGAATCGAAATAGATCTGCAATTGTCGCGGGATGCGCAGGCGATGGTATTTCACGACTATGGCCTGGATCGCTTGGCCAAGGCGAAAGGCGCGATCCGCCAGAAATCCTCAGAAGAGCTTGCCAGCATCGGGTTGATTGGCGGTGACGAAGGCGTTCCCACTCTGCCCGAGGTCTTGGATCTTGTGGCCGGTCGCGTGCCCCTTTTGATCGAGCTGAAGGATCAGGACGGTCAGATGGGGACCAATATCGGTGCGCTTGAAGCAGCAACGGCCGCGGCGCTGAACGCCTATGCGGGGCCCGTCGCTGTGATGTCCTTTAACCCAAATAGCGTGGCGAAATTGGCAGAGCTTTTGCCGCATATTCCGCGTGGCATCACCACGAGCAGCTATCTGCACGACAATTGGCCCACCTTGCCCGCCAAGGTCTGTGATCACCTCAAAGAAATTCCGGATTTTGACCGCGTTGGGGCCAGTTTCATCAGTCACGAGGTGGATGATTTGACCCGTCCGCGCGTGGCTGATCTGAAATCGCAGGGTGCTGAAATCCTCTGTTGGACGGTCACATCGCCTCAGATGGAAGCAGAGGCGCGCAAAGTAGCGGCTAATATCACCTTTGAACAGTATCTGGCCGAGTTCCCCGCTTGAACATCCCAAGTGCTGCGCCAAATATGGGGTGAGGGGCAGACATGAGCGAACCTATTGAAATTCAACTACATCGGTCGCTGGCCGAGATCGCCCCGGCCGATTGGGACGCCTGCGCGCGTGCAGGCGACGGCCGCCCGCTTGATCCCTTCACCACCTATCGCTTTCTCAAGGCGCTTGAGGACAGCGGATCCGTGGGCCCGGGCACCGGATGGCAGCCGCAATATCTGACCGCCCATGCCGGATCAGAGTTGATCGCGGCCGCGCCGCTTTACGCCAAAGGCCACAGTCAGGGCGAATACGTCTTTGACCACAATTGGGCCCATGCCTATCAAAACGCGGGTGGGCGGTACTATCCTAAGTTGCAGATCGCTGTGCCGTTTACGCCTGCGACCGGACGGCGTTTTTTAACGAAGCCGGGCTTTGAAGAGATCGGGCAGGCCGCATTGGTGCAAGGCGCGCTTCAAATCGGTGAGCAGAACCAGCTCAGTTCTCTGCATGTGACCTTCTGTACAGACCAAGAGGTCGAGATCGGCCGCGAGATGGGGCTCTTGCACCGCACCGGCCAGCAGTTTCATTGGGTGAACGAAGACTACGCAGATTTCGACGAGTTCCTAGCGACTCTCTCCAGCCGCAAACGCAAAAACATCCGCAAAGAACGCAAGCAAGCGCAGGCGTTTGGCGGCGAGATCCGGACCTATACCGGCGATCAGATCCAGCCCGAACATTGGGATGCCATCTGGGCGTTTTATCAGGACACGGGCAGTCGCAAATGGGGCACGCCCTATCTGACCCGAGACTTTTTTGAGATCGCGCATCAGACCCTGCGGGACGACGTGCTGCTGATCATCGCCGAAATAGACGGATCGCCGATTGCGGGCGCGATGAATATGATTGGCCGCGAGGCACTCTTTGGGCGCTATTGGGGCTGTATTCAGGATCACGCCTGCCTGCATTTTGAAATCTGCTACTATCAGGCCATCGATTGGGCGATTGCCAATGGCCTCAGGCGGGTCGAAGCGGGCGCACAGGGCGAACATAAACTGGCTCGAGGGTATCTGCCGGTTGAGACCCATTCGCTGCATTGGATGGCGGATCAGGGGTTCTCGGATGCCGTCGCGCAGTATCTGGTGGCGGAACGGGATGCGGTGGCGCAAGAGATCGAGATCCTGACGTCTTATGGCCCCTTTCGGAACACGACGCAGGAGGATCACGAATGACCGAGAAGCTATCTCAGGACGCGCGCGAAACCGAGTTTACCGCTTTGATCGAGGCCGGTTGGGTTTTGGACGAGGATCGGGATGCGATCTCGAAAACCTACACCTTCAAGAATTTCATCGAGGCCTTCGGCTTTATGACCCGCGCGGCGATCTGGGCTGAAAAATGGGTGCACCACCCGGAATGGTTCAATGTTTACAATCGCGTAGAGGTCACGTTGACGACCCATGATGTGGGTGGGCTCAGCGCATTGGACATGAAACTTGCGCGGAAAATGGATGCGCTGGCGGGTTAGGCACCAAAGTCGGGCAAATCCCCTGCGTCTTCGCAGAATATCAGACGGTTTCCGAAGGGATCGCTGATGGTCATATCGCGCATGCCCCAGGGCTGATCCTGATATCCGGGCCGGGCATGCCGGTATTCTTTGGCGTTCAAGGCGGCGCAATATCCCGCCACATCTTGGATCGAAATCCGTACCGAAGACCCCGGCGTGGCGTCTCCGAAATGTTCCGAGACGTGCAATTCGCAATCGCCAAACCTCAGCCCCAGATACAACGGTGTGTTCGGCACAAATCGATGCTCGAACGTCACCTCAAACCCAAGAAAATCAATATAAAACTCGCGTGCCTTGACTTCGTCAAAGCTGCGGAAGATGGGGATGATGGTTTGGCCTGACATAGCGAAAAGGGCGACCCCGTAGGGCCGCCCGTATCCTTAGATCGCGTCGCGGATTGCTTCGCCGCCCGAGACGTCACAGACGCCGGGGTTTTCTTCGGCCTGCAGCACTTTGACCACGCCGTCTTCGGCATAAAGCGCGTAACGTTTGGAACGCGCGATCAGGCCGGCAGGCGGTGCAGTGAAGTCCATGCCCACCGCCTTGGTGAATTCAGATTGCGCATCACCCAGGAATGTAAGGCCCGCTTCTGTCGCGCCGGTGGCCTCGCCCCAGGCTCTCATGACGAAGGGGTCGTTCACAGAGATGCAGATCACTTCGTCCACGCCTTTTGCGTCAAAGTCGCCTTTGGTGCGGATAAAACTAGGTACATGCGCGGTCGAGCAGACGCCGGTGTAAGCACCGGGCAGTGCGAAAATCACAACTTTGCGACCCGCAAGTTTTTCGCCCAAGGACACGCCTTCAGGGCCGTTTTCGCCAAGGGTCAGCAGGGTTGCGTCTGGCAGTTTGTCTCCAACAGATATCGTCATCGAAAGGGTCTCCGTAATTTGGGTTTGCTTGACTATGAGTTATAGGGCTACAGCTTGGTTCAGCAACCAGATTTGAGAGACTCACATGACGCATGTTGTCGTTGTTGGGGCTGGCCAGGCGGGATCTTCGCTTGTCGCCAAGCTGCGGAATTCAGGCTTTGAGGGCGAGGTGACCCTGATCGGGGCAGAAACCGCGCCGCCTTATCAGCGACCTCCGTTGTCTAAGGCGTATTTGCTGGGGGATATGGCGCTGGATCGCCTTTATCTGAGGCCTGAGAGTTTTTATGCAGACAACAACATCACGCTGCGCTTGGGCACAGAGGTGACGGGGATTGATCCCGTCTCTAAGGCCATCGCGATTGGCGATGAAATCCTGCCCTATGATGAACTGGTCCTGACCACCGGATCCGCACCCCGTCGCCTGCCCTCCGCAATTGGTGGAGACCTTGAGGGCGTCTACACCGTGCGCGATTTGCCGGATGTCGACGCGATGGCACCAGAGTTTGTCGAAGGCAAATCGGTGTTGATTGTGGGCGGCGGATACATCGGCCTTGAGGCGGCGGCGGTTGCGGCCAAAAAGGGTTTGAACGTGACGCTTGTCGAGATGGCGGATCGCATTTTGCAACGTGTGGCCTCTCCGCAGACGTCAGATTATTTCCGAGCGCTTCATGCGGGTCATGGGGTGAATATTCTCGAGGGTGTCGGCTTGTCGCGTTTGACCGGCGAAACCCGTGTCAGTGGCGCTGAGCTGGCGGATGGCACAACTTTGGACGTGGATTTCGTGATCGTGGGCGTTGGGATCGCGCCGGGCACAGGCTTGGCGGAGACCGCAGGCGTTGCCTTGGACAACGGGATCAAGACAGACGCCGAGGGCCGTACATCGGTCGACGGTATCTGGGCCGCAGGGGATTGCGCGTCTTTCCCCTACAAAGACACGCGTATCAGGCTTGAGAGCGTGCCAAACGCCATCGATCAGGCCGAAGTGGTCGCGCAGAACATCATGGGTGCGGGCAAGACCTATGTGGCGACGCCGTGGTTCTGGTCGGATCAGTATGACGTCAAACTGCAGATCGCCGGTTTGAACGCGGGCTACGACAACGTCGTGACGCGCGACATGGGCGATGCGGGGATTTCCTTCTGGTACTATCAGGGCGAGACGCTGCTGGCTGTTGATGCCGCAAATGCGCCGCGAGATTACATGGTTGCTAAGCGGTTGATCGAGGCTGGAAAATCTCCGTCAGCCGACGTGGTCTCGGATCCCGCGACGGTGCTTAAGGACTTGTTGAAAGCGTGAGGATTATCGCAGGCTCTTGTCGTGGCATCGCTCTTGCCTCGGTCGGCAAAGGCGATGCGGGCGCGCACCTAAGGCCAACGACGGATCGGGTGCGAGAAAGCCTATTCAATGTGTTGATGGGGGGTAAGTTCGGGGATCCGGTTACGGGAGCGCGGGTCTTGGATCTCTTTGCAGGTACCGGAGCTTTGGGTCTGGAAGCGCTGTCGCGCGGGGCTGAGTTTTGCACCTTTGTGGACGTTGGGCGCAAGTCGCAAAGCCTTATTCGGCAGAACATCAAGATCACGAAACAGGGGCAAGCGTCCCAAGTTGTGACACGGGATGCGACGCGATTGGGGGAGAATACTGGCGCGCCCTGTGATCTTGTGTTCTTAGACCCGCCTTATGGCAAGTCACTGGGAAAAAAGGCGCTTTTAGCCGCAAAAGCCGGTGGCTGGATCGTGCCTGAGGCGTTGATAGTCTTTGAGGAAAATGCGCCTCAGGACGCGCCGGAAGGGTTCCAGTTGCTGGATCAACGCCGCTATGGCGACACGCATGTGACCTTTTTGGAAAACCTGTCTTAGGGGCTTTGCCCCTCGGTTACAGGATCTATTGATCCTTCCACCTCACCCCAGGATATTTGGGGCAAGAGAAAGATTAGCCGTAAGTAAAGATTAGCCGTAAGTCGGGTGGAATTTGTCAGCCGGAGACAGGGTGAAGATCTCAAACCCGTCCGACGTCACGCCGATGGAGTGCTCAAACTGTGCCGACAGGGATTTGTCGCGGGTCACGGCAGTCCAGTCATCGGCCAGCACTTTGGTCTCTGGGCGGCCCAGATTGATCATTGGTTCGATGGTAAAGAACATGCCTTCTTCCAGCCGCGGTCCGGTGCCCGGACGACCGTAGTGCAGAACGTTTGGTGGCGAGTGGAATACGCGGCCAAGCCCGTGGCCGCAGAAATCGCGGACGACGGACATGCGTTGCGCCTCGGCATAGGTCTGGATTGCGTGGCCAATATCGCCAAAGGTATTGCCGGGTTTCACCGCTTCGATGCCCAGCATCAGCGCGTCATGCGTCACTTGGATCAGCCGTTCTGCTTTGCGTGGCAGCTTGCCGGCGACATACATGCGGCTGGAATCTCCGAACCAGCCGTCGGCAATGACTGTGACGTCGATATTCAGGATATCACCGTCCTTGAGCTTTTTGTCACCGGGGATGCCGTGGCAGACCACATGGTTCACAGAAATACAGCTGGCGTGCTGATAGCCTTTGTAGCCGATGGTAGCGGATTTGGTGCCATATTCGATGACTTTGGTCTCGATGATCCGGTCGATCTCGCCCGTGGTTTGGCCTGGGAACACATGTTCCGCGATCTCGTCCAGAATGCGCGCGGTGATCTGGCCTGCGTTATGCATGCCCGCAAAATCCGCCTCTTGGTGGATCGTGATACCGTCGCGTGTTTTGCCAGCCTTGAGGATCATAAAGGCGCTCCGAAAGTCTTTGTTGTCCCTTACTTAGGGTTTTCTGGCGGAAAGGACCAGAGGGGCTATTTATGAAACGGCAAGGGGCGACCGAGCGTGATCGTTTGAGGAGAGATTTGGCAGTCATAGGCGAGGACTTCGACGCCCGCATCGAGGGCCATGTCAAACGCCGCGGCGTAGGTCGGATCGATGTCTTTTGCGAGCGTGACAACCTCAGCGTCGGTGCGTTGCACCAGATAAAACATCAGGGCGCGGTGGCCCGATTTTGTCATTTCAACAAGCTCGTACAGGTGTTTGGTGCCTCGCGCGGTAACGCTGTCGGGGAATTCGGCGATGCCTGCTTTGCGCGATAGGGTTACGGATTTCACTTCGACATAGAGATCCGGGCCATTGCCGGACAGCAGGAAATCCACGCGGCTGTTCTGGCCGTATTTCACTTCGCTGCGCACAGTTGGATGGTCAGCCAATTCAGGCACCTCATGGGCCATGAGTGCTGCTTTGAGGGCGCGATTGGGCACCGAAGTATCGACACCCGTAAAGTGCCCGTTTTCATGGTCGACCAAGCGCCAGCCGTATTTCAGCTTTTTCTTGGGATCCTCATTGGGCTCGAGCCAGATTTTTGTCTCAGGATCCTTCAGCCCCATCATCGAGCCCGGGTTGGCACAATGGGCTGTGATTTCGCTTCCGTCCTCAAGCCGCGCATCGGCGAGAAAGCGTTTGTAACGTTTGATCAGGCGGGCAGGGATAAGGGGGGTCGTGAACTCCATGGGCTCTGCCTATCGCATTGGCCCGAACATGAACATCGCTTTCGGCTTGTGTGACGCGCGGGGCGGGCTATCTTGCCGCTCAAAGGAGACGCCCATGCCAAATCCCACCGCCGCGATGCTTGTGATCGGAGATGAAATCCTGTCTGGCCGGACGCGAGACGCCAATATGCATTACCTCGCTGGGCAACTGACAGAGCGTGGGATTGATCTGAAGGAAGTGCGTGTTGTCGGCGACGAAGCCGCCGAGATCACAGGGGCCGCGAAGGTGCTGTCAGAACGCTATGACCATGTGTTCACCTCAGGTGGTATTGGGCCGACCCATGATGACATCACAGCCGATTGCATCGCTGCGGCCTTTGATGCGCCGATTGATGTGCGGGCCGACGCGCGGGCGCTGCTTGCGGATTTTTATGAAAAATCCGGGCGCGAGCTGAACGCCGCGCGGTTGCGGATGGCGCGGATCCCGGATGGGGCGGCATTGATCGACAATCCAGTGTCTGTGGCCCCGGGGTTTTCGTTGGGGAACGTGCACGTGATGGCAGGGGTGCCGAGCGTCTTCAAGGCCATGGTGGCTTCTGTTCTGCCCACCTTGACGGGCGGCGCGCCTTTGTTGTCCGACACCTTGCGCGTCGTGAAGGGCGAAGGCGACATCGCAGGGCCTCTTGGTGATTTGGCAGCGCAGTTTGATGATTTGTCGTTTGGCTCTTACCCGTTTCAGCAAGACGGCATCTATGGCGCCAATCTTGTTGTGCGCGGCACGGATGAAACTCGCCTAAACGCCGCTATGGACGCATTGCGGGAGACCCTCGCATGACGCTTCCCAGTGTCAAGACGCTCTATGAGGTGACCGAGGCCACTTGGCCGCAGGCCTCAGACTGGGAAGAGGCTGGGTTCACCATTCGCGATGGTCAGGGTGGCGGCAAACGGGTATCGGCGGCGACTTTGGCGAGCGCTTTGGGCGAAGCCGATATCGGAGCCGCCGAGAAAGCTATGCGAGGTTTGGGCCAAGTACCTTTGTTTATGCTGCGCGATGGGGATGACGGTTTCGATGCGGAATTGGCAAATCGGGGCTATAGCGTCATTGATCCGGTCAACCTCTATGCCATTGACGCCAAAGACCTCGCCCGCGAGGACATCCCGCGCACGATCGCCATCCCTGCTTGGGAGCCTTTGCGCATCATGGAAGAAATCTGGGCCGAGGGCGGTATTGGACCTGCACGGATAGAGGTAATGCGCCGGGCATGCTCTCCGAGAACTGGGATCGTCAGCCGGTTTAACGACAAACCCGCGGGTACGGCCTTTATGGCGATGCATCAGGGGATCACCATGTTGCATGCGCTCGAGATTTTGGGCACGCAAAGGCGCAACGGGTTAGGACGCTGGGCGATGCATCGCGCGGGCAATTGGACGCTTGAAAACGGCGGCCACACCGTTTCGGTCCTCTGCACAAAAGCAAATGACGCAGCGAATGGCTTGTATCAAAGCTTGGGAATGTCGCTGATTGGCGCGTATCATTATCGCATCAAACCGGAGTAACCCATGTCTGACAAAACCACAGCGCTTGATTTGCCGATGGTTGATCCATTGCCCGAGGCAACCGCGAAGTACTTTGGGATTTGCGAAGAAAAACTTGGCATGGTGCCCAATGTCCTGAAGGCGCATGCGTTCGATATCGACAAACTGAATGCCTTCACGGCGCTCTATAACGATCTGATGCTGGGCGAGAGCGGCCTCAGCAAGCTGGAACGCGAGATGATCGCCGTGGTCGTCAGCTCGATCAACAGCTGTTTTTACTGCCTTGTCGCCCATGGCGCGGCTGTGCGCGAATTGTCAGGCGACCCGGCGCTGGGCGAGATCCTGCATATGAATTACCGCGCCGCAGATTTGTCGGATCGACACCGCGCCATGCTGGATTTCGCAGCCCAAATCACCGAGGCCAGCAAAACCGTGCAAGAAAGCGATCGCCAACGGCTTCGTGATGCCGGTTTTACAGACCGCGACATCTGGGACATTGCTAATGTGGCCGGTTTCTACAATATGTCTAACCGCGTGGCCTCGGCCACGGGCATGGTGCCGAACCCGGAATATCATTCACAGGCCAGATGACCTTAAAAACTGCTCTTGTCCCTCTGATCCTCCTGCCTTTACCCTTGGCAGCCCTAGAGATCGCTATGCCCGAGGGCAGTGCAGTTCAGTTTGAGAGCTTTGAGGAAACGGCCAGCTATGGGCTGCCCGATGCGCCCTATCAGGACGGCTATCTGTCCACCCGCCGTGTCAATGGCGAGGTCACGAAACAGGTCTGGGGCCTAACTGGCTCGGCGAGCACTGAACAGCTGATAGAACCTCTGCGTCGCCAGATCGAAGCGGGCGGATATGCGATTATGCTGGATTGCGATTCCGACAGTTGCGGCGGGTTTGATTTCCGCTTCAACACAGACGTCGTCCCCGCGCCGGATATGTTTGTGGACCTGCAGGATTTTCGTTTTGTTTCGGCTCTGAAAGAGTCTTTCACCGGCAGCGAAGCGATCTCGGTTCTGGTCAGTCGCACGGCCGATCTGGGTTTGATGCAGATCATTTCGGTGGTGCCGTCTGAAGCCGAAGCGGAGCTGCCGCTGTCCTCAGGCATTTCGCTAGGAACTATCAGTGCAACACCTGTGATTGCACGCGGCTCCACCATCTTAGCGCTCCGCACCGGAGGCCGCGCTGTTCTGAGCGATCTGAGTTTTCAGACCGGGTCTTCTCAACTGGCGGATCTGCCATTCCAATCCCTGCGGGATCTGGCGAGTTTCCTTGCCGAAGATCCCGCGCGCCGGATCGCCCTTGTTGGGCACAGCGATAACGTGGGCAGTTTGGACAACAATATGAAACTGTCAGAAAAACGCGCGATGTCGGTGGCCGCCTATCTGATTGATCGGCTTGGAGTCTCTGCCGATCAGATCGACTCTTATGGCGTTGGGTTTCTGTCGCCGCTTGCGACCAATGCGAGTGAAGCAGGCAAGACCTCTAATCGCCGCGTTGAGGCAGTGCTCCTCACTCCCTAAACGAGCGTTCTTCGCAAAAAAAGCCCCGCATGATGCGGGGCCAGTCGGGCTTGGATGAGCCTGGGAAAAAATGGATTTGTGTTCGGGTGGGTCTTACC
This sequence comes from Cognatishimia sp., assembly GCA_013215215.1. Taxonomy (GTDB): domain Bacteria; phylum Pseudomonadota; class Alphaproteobacteria; order Rhodobacterales; family Rhodobacteraceae; genus Cognatishimia. The sequence continues at coordinate 9,789 of JABSOU010000036.1, forward strand.
AGTCGGTCGGACCCTTATCGGCATAGGCGTTCACCAGGAAATCGATGAAGGCACGCACCTTGGGCTGGGTGAACCGACCCGGAGGATAAACCGCGTAGATACCTTGGGTTTCCATCGGCAGATCAGGGATCGCGTCCTCGACCAGACCTTGTTCCATGGCATCCGCATAAAGGAAGCTTGGCAAGTAAGCGATGCCAAGCCCCGCGATCGCGGCGTTCAAGAGGGATTGCCCGTCGTTGACAGACAGCCAGCCGGCCGTGCGGACCTGACGTTTCTCGCCAGACGGTGCTGCCAGTTTCCAGACCGCGCCATTGGACTGGCTGGAATAATGCAACAGCTTGTGTTCGTTCAGATCGTCGATCTTTTGCGGACGCCCGTATTGTTCAAAGTACTTTGGGCTCGCGATCATGCGACGTGTGGTTTCTGTGAGTTTGCGGGCCCGCAAAGAGCTGTCTTCCAACTCGCCAATGCGGATCGCCATATCAAACCCTTCGGAGATCAGCTCAACGTAGCGGTTGTTCAGCACCATATTCACCGTGATGTCCGGGAATTCCGCGAGGAAATCGCCCAGAACTGGCGAGAGGTGGTTCACACCAAAATCCGTCGCCACCGAGATGCGCAACAGGCCAGACGGCGCAGATTGCATCGATGTCACCAGCGCATCAGCCTCGCCTGCGTCATTGAGAACACGGCGGGCACGGTCGTAATAGGCCAGACCGATCTCGGTCGGGCTCACACGACGTGTGGTGCGGTTTAGCAAACGGGCGCCCAGACGTGCTTCGAGACTCGAAACATGTTTGGAAACCGCGGATTTAGAGATGCCCATCTTTTTCGCGGCATCTGTGAAGCCGCCTTGGTCAACGACCGTGGCAAAGGCTTCCATTTCCGTTAAGCGATCCATTTTTCGTAATCCTTGTGGTTACTGCTCGACACAAGTTTTGACGGTGAAATGGGGCACGAAATGGGCACATCACTGACAATATCGGGAAATTACCAAGGATCGTTAATGGCACGGAAACAGACGGTCACAATTCGGCAATGCTGCGTTCAGGCATTGGAAACAAAGACAAAAACGCTTTTTCCCCATCGGGGGTGAAGGTCACGACCCGGCTGTTTTCCTCACGTTTCGCCCAATTTAAAGCAATAAAGCGGGATAAAATGGCGCGACCGAGCTGTCCCGCCAAATGCGAGGACCGCGCGCTCCAGTCCAGACATTCGCGGCATAGGGGCGCTTTGCTTGTGGGCAGCGCGTCCAAGTCTATGCCCAATTCGGAAACAAAGGCGTGGCCCGCTTTGGTCAGGATCAACGACTCATCGCTTGGTTCAAGCAACCCCTTGGCAACCATCGACCGATACATCTGCACGCCCATATCGCCTGCCAGGTGGTTATAGCAGATGCGCGCCTTGCGCATTGCGCCATCCTTCGGCCCAGTGCGCTTGCGCAGATGCCCGGCACCTGCTGCTAGACCCATCAGGGCCTCTAGAACGCCCGCGACCTCATCACTGACCAAGGTGAAATACTTGTGACGTCCCGATTTGCGCGCTGCGACCAGCCCACCATCTGTCAATTTCGCAAGATGCGCCGAGGCCGTTTGCGCCGTCACGCCCGCCTCAAAGGCAAGCTCTGTCGCGGTCAGAGCCTTTCCGCTCATCAAAGCGGTCAGGATATTGGCGCGGGCGGGGTCTCCGATCAAAGCGGCGATCTGGGCGATGTCTGGTCCTTCTTTCATACTTCGATCATGAGCGAAGCATGTGGGTGGGTCAAGCTGCTAGACATCACTTCAAGCAAAAGGAGCTTATCATGCTGACATGTATTATCAGGTATCAGATCGACCCCACCAAGAAAGCCCAATTTACCCAATACGCGCGCAACTGGGGGCAGGCTATTCCGCGCAACGGGGCTGACCTGATTGGCTACTACGCGCCTCTCGAAGGCTCCACGACCCTGGCCTATGGGATCTACAACATCGAAAGCCTTACGGCCTATGAGGCCTATCGCCAACGCCTTGCCGCCGATCCCTTGGGCCGCGAGAACTATGAATTCGCCCAACGCGAGAAATTCCTCTTGCGCGAAGACCGCACCTTTCTGACATTGGCCTCAACCCCACACGGAGACGCCACATGATCGCTGTCATCTTTGAAGTTGAAATCGCCGAAGGACGTCAGGACGACTATCTAGAAATCGCGGCTGATCTGAGACCGGTCCTCGAGCAGGTCGACGGGTTTGTCTCGGTGGAGCGCTTCCAGAGTTTGAGTGCGCCCAAGAAACTGCTGTCCTTGTCTTATTGGCGGGACGAAGAGGCCGTCAAGGCATGGCGCGCGCTGTCCAAACACCGCGATGCGCAGGCCAAGGGGAGGGCAGGGGTATTTGAGGGATACCGCCTCAAAGTGGCGTCGGTCCTGCGCGATTATGGGATGGAGGATCGCGCTCAGGCTCCTGCCGATAGCCAAGCGGTGCACAGCTAAGCCTAAGCATCACACAAAAGTTTATGCCCACCTCAATGGGTTCAATGAATGGAATATGTGAATCCACCGTGGCCCGTGCTATGATCGGGTCAGGCAAATCATAAGAAGAGCAGATGCCAGATCCATTCATTTCCGAGGTCAAATACCTCGGGGGCGCAAATGAAGATTTTATCGAGGTCGCGGTCGATGCGGGTTTTGATGTCACCGGGCTTCAGGTCACGGTCTATCAAAGCAATGGCAACCCGCGCTCTATTAGCGATCTCTCTGACCTCACGCCGACCACTGTGAATGGTAAGGACGTCTATGTTCTGGAAAATGGAGACGCCACGAATTTCAACGGCGTCGCCTTTCACCAAGGGGTTTCACTGACCCAGGACGGCACCACCTATTCCTTTGTCTCATTTGACGACACATCCTCAACAATCACCGCGCAATCTGGCCCCGCCGCGGGAGATACCTCTGTGGACGTTGGCCAAGCGCCCAGAGGCTCGTCGCTTGAGACCACAGACGGCGGGCAGACCTATTTCACCCAAGACACACCGGATGCGGGCAATGTGACCTGTCTGGTCAAAGGCACCTGGATCCAGACCGTCGATGGGCCGGTGAAAGTCGAAGATCTGAAGATCGGCACGCAGGTGCTCACCTTTGATGGCGAGGCCAAGCCCTTGCGTCAGGTTTTCACCCAGAGCGTCGATGCCGAAACTTTGGCTTCGGAGTGCAAATTCGCTCCGATTAGGATAACCGCTGGGGCTCTAGGTGCTGGGCTCCCGTCCGAGGATCTCTTGGTCTCGCGGCAGCATCGCATGGTGGTGTCCTCGCAGATCTCCGGTCGCATGATGGCGCAAGAGGACGTACTGGTCCCCGCGTTGCGTCTGACCGCGCTGCCCGGCATTTTCGCGGATGAGACCCTGTCGACCGTGACCTACTACCACCTCTTGTTTGATGCCCATGAGGTGATCTTTGCCAATGACGCGCCAACGGAAAGCTTCTTCCTTGGGGCCGAGGCCCTGAGTGCATTGCCCCCCGACGCCCTCACCGAGCTGCGCGAAATCTTCCCGGATCTGACCTTGCCGATGCAGATCAAGGACTCAAAGCTGCCCATACCTGATGCGCGCGTGCAAGCTGCTTTGGTCAACCGACATGCCAAAAGCAGAAAAGGCCTGCTGAGTAGGCAGGCCCTTTAATCCAGTTTAGTTTGTAGAGCTGGCTTAGAACCCAGCCGCCAGACGCACTCCCTGATTGATCGCGCGTTTCGCGTCGAGTTCCGCGGCCACGTCGGCACCGCCGATTACGTGACATGTCACGCCTTCGGCTTCCAATGCATCCGCGAGTGAGCGATCAGAAAGCTGGCCTGCACAGATCACCACATTATCGACGGCAATCACCTCTGGGTTTTCGCGGGTTTCGCCGTAGCTTACGTGCAGACCCTCGTCGTCAATGCGCTCATAGTTCACACCACCCACCATGCGCACATCCTTCATGCGCAAAGCCGCGCGGTGGATCCAGCCGGTTGTCTTGCCGAGCCCCTTGCCAAGTGCCTTGGCTTTCCGCTGCAACAACGTGACCTCGCGCGCGGCGGCGTGGGGCTGAGGTCCCTCGGGGGCAAGCCCCCCACGCTCTTCGCCGGGATCAGTGACTCCCCATTCCTTCATCCATGCAGGCAGGTCTTCGGTGAGGCTCTCGCCCTCGTGGACAAGGAACTCCGAGACGTCAAAGCCAATGCCGCCCGCGCCAATCACGGCGACGCGTTTGCCAACAGGTTTCTTGTGTTTGAGGACATCCAGATAGCCCAGAACCATCTCGTGATCCTGCCCCGGAATCCCTGGATCGCGCGGGGTGACGCCGGTGGCGATGACCACCTCATCAAAGCCCGCCAGATCATTCGCGCCGACTTCGCGGCCAAGCTGAATATCGACGCCCAGATCCTTGAGCATCACATCGTACCAATCGACAAGCCCCCAGAACTCTTCCTTGCCGGGGATCTGTTTGGCCACATTGAGCTGGCCGCCGACTTTGTCATCGCGATCAAAGAGTGTTACCGAATGGCCGCGCTCGGCAGCCGTCATCGCAGTTGACATGCCCGCGGGACCGGCACCAACAATGGCCACTTTCTTTGGCGTGTCCGTCGGCGTAATCACCAGATCGGTTTCAAAGCAGGCGCGTGGATTGACCAGACAGGACGTCATCTTGCCGCTGAAGGTGTGATCCAGACAGGCTTGGTTACAGGCAATGCAAGGTGCGATGGTATCGGCGCGGCCCGCCATGGCCTTCGCAACAAACTGACTATCGGCCAAAAACGGACGCGCCATCGAGACCATATCCGCGCAGCCCTCGGCCAAGACACCTTCGGCCACCTCAGGCGTGTTGATCCGGTTGGACGTGATCACCGGAATACCCACTTTGCCCATGAGTTTCTTGGTCACCCATGCGAAAGCCCGACGCGGCACCGAGGTCGCAATCGTCGGAATACGCGCCTCATGCCAGCCGATGCCGGTATTNAGGATCGTCGCACCTGCAGCTTCGATGGCCTGCGCCAGCTCCACGACTTCTTCATGCGTGGACCCATTGGGCACCAGATCGATCATCGAGATACGGTAGATGATAATGAAGTCTTCGCCCACAGATTCACGACAGCGGCGCACCACTTCAACAGGCAGACGCATGCGGTTCTCATAAGACCCGCCCCAGCGGTCTTCCCGTTTGTTCACATGGGTCACGAGGAACTGGTTCAGGAAATAGCCCTCTGATCCCATGATCTCGACCCCGTCATAGCCCGCCTCACGGGCGCGCAAGGTTGCGGTGACGAAATCCTGGATCTGTTTCTCGATACCCTCTTCATCCAGCTCTTTCGGAGGGAAGGGCGAAATCGGAGATTTGACCGGAGAGGCCGACACGCAATTCGGCCCATAGGCGTAGCGACCCGCATGCAGGATCTGCATCGCAATCTTGCCGCCTGCGTCATGGACACGGTCCGTCACCACCTTATGGTTCGCGATATCGTCGTCATTGAACAGGCCAGCCGCCCCCGGAAACACGCCGCCCTCAATGCTGGGGGCCATGCCGCCCGTTACCATTAGGCCAACACCGCCCCGCGCACGTTCGGCATAGAACTCGGCCACACGGTTCCAGTCTTTGGTTTCCTCAAGCCCCGTATGCATCGATCCCATCAACACGCGGTTTTTCAACGTCGTGAAGCCCAGATCAAGCGGGGCGAGCAAATTTGGGTAGCTGGTCATGGTGGCCTCCTCAGACAGAGTCCAACCCTGCCCAGAAAACCTGACATTGTCAGGGGGCAACCTCACGTCAGTTCTGGAAAAGAAACGCTAGGTCGTTTCCACGCAATGGCGGCGGAAGGCGCGTTTGAGCATGTCTAGCTCGGCCCGCAACAGATCCATCTCGGCGCGAATATCTTCGGCCACGGCTTCGCCTGCGATGATCGAAAAGCTTTCCAGCGTCTCACCCGAGGATTTCTCGCGGATCAAGAAGGTATGCACGCCGTCGGCAATCGCGGTCGAAGGGATTGGAATGCGCAGGATCCAGCGATTGTCGCCATTTGGGATCAGCGTCACATGATCCAGCAGCTTTTCGAGAAGGGTCACTTCGATTGCAGGTGCAATCCCGTCGGTCTTTTTCGAGGTGATCACCCCGTCCCAGACGCCTTCGAACAAGCGGGTCTTGGTCAGCGTAAAGGTACTCATGCTCTGATCCTCATATCTCGGCGCGCAGGCGGCGGCTGAAATTCAGATCCCGCAGGATCACTTGGTTCATCTCGGGGCCTTCGAAAATCAGATCGATCCAGGCTTTTTCAAGCTGTTTTTCGTTCAACTGCGTATAGGCAAGGTCAAACTCGACGCTGATTTCCTCTTGGTTCAGCGGCAGCTCGCGGACGATCTGTTCGGTGTTGGGGCCGTGCTTCACATTCAGCCGCGCAAAGATCTCAAGCGGCTTTTCCATTTCCACAATCGTGGACATGCGGATCACATGGTTGCGGCACAGGCCCTCCAATGAGTCCTCGGGCATATCCAGCACCAAAGACAGAAAAGAGCCGTCAAAGCCAAACACATCCATGCGCAGCCCATAAGGCGCGAGATCCTTTTCGCGCGTATTGCGCAGCTGGCGCAGGGTCAGTTCTGAATACTTGCAGTCATGAAACAGAACGACTTCATCGCCGAGAGACTGTTTGGACTGAACAGAGACCATCCCCTTGGACGGCAGACTCTCGCGCCAGATCGTAGGCCGCCAGGACCAATCGGTGCCATGCGGTTTGAAGAATGAATTCGACCCGATGACCGGTAAAGCCAGCTGCCCATCCGCGACCGAGATCACCTCGTCCAGATGCGCCCGCAGACGCCGCGCCTGAGTTCGGCGAGTCTTAAGAGGCTCAAGTTCCATGTCCCGCGCGTGCTGCGCGGTCGAGGACCAATAGCTCGTCAGACCCCTCTGGATCATCCTGTGAAAAACACCGCCCGGATATGCTGCCATGTGCTCGCGACCAAAGATTATTGTAACGACCCTGACTGCTCTTATTTGGCGAACAATCTCTTTTTGATGCCGTTATTGTTTCGTCTTTAGNTTTTTTGAAGCAATCCGCCGAAAAAATCAAATACCGATCCGCTCTCTTTTTCAGAAGATTCGACGGAAATCGACGCTTCTGCAACCACAANGCTGTTTGGATCAATCTCTGGGCTTTCTGCATGGATGTTGGCGGCCAGCTCAGACAAAAGGCTCGGTCCGCGGGTCAGCGCCATCTCGCTGTAGGGTGGGCCGAAGGCAGCCAAGCTGACGACACGGCCATTCACCACGGTCATCGCGCGCCAGTAGTGGCTGTCAGCACCGGGCACTAAACGATCTCCGCCTTCTTCGATCAAAACGGACACTAGCTTGCCGCGCCGCTTGGGTTCGCCAAAGGCTTCGAGCCCCTCCAACAGGTCAGACGTCGAAGGTGGATTGGGACTGACGGCGCCAACAGATACCGTTAAAAGCCCACGTTCATAAGGCTCTAGCCGCGTTTGAGCCTTACGCAGAACATTGCAATCCCCCAAGAGAACAAAGTCGCTGGCGGACCGGCTGCTCTTGTCAACGCAATACCCTTCGGGCGCACGCACGATGACCGCGCCCTTTACCAATTTAACCCGTTCGCGTTGCCGCGCCCGGTTGATCAGATCAATGGACCGCGTGGAAATCGAGACGTCGCGATCTTGGAAAGACGCGCTTTGGCCGGGCAGGGACAGGCATCCCCCAAGCGCCATCACAGCGCAAAGGATTAGTCCCCGTGAGAGTGTCGTCACCTTGGACGGCATATCTGTCTCCATCAGCTCGCACACTGGAATATGCAGCCCCACGCTATTCTAGCAAGCCTCCCCCTCGACCATTGAACCAAAAAACGCTACGGCTGGCCATATGTCAGCCTATGAACCTCACGACATCTTGGCCAAAGAGGCCTTTCCGAATTCGGGACTGCTGCGCCTTTTCTCCGGCATCGTCCTTTTGTTTATCGGAACAATTGCCCTGCAAGTTGCGCTGGTACGCATGATGGAGCGGGCTGGCCTTGGCGCGCTTTTGCGCGACAGCATCAGCGGTGCCACTGCGGGCGGTACTTTGGTTGCGCTTTTCACCTTTGGCATTCCCTTCATGGTGCTCTGGGTGGTTTTGCGCGGGCTTCACAATCGGGCGATCTCGGGGGTGCTGGGACCTGCGTCCTTTGCCGTGCGTGATTTCTTTCGCGTGATGATCGCCTTGGTGATCTTTGCGGCCGTGGTTCTCATCTTGCCAGCACCAGACGCCATGCGCCCCGTCAGCCAGTTGGCGTTTTCAAGCTGGCTCATGTGGCTGCCCTTGGCTTTGGTCGGGATCCTCCTGCAGGTCTCTTGCGAGGAATTTATCTTTCGCGGCTATATGCAAAGCCAATTGGCCGCGCGATTCACGAATCCGGCGATTTGGATTTTTGTGCCCAGCTTTATTTTCGGCCTCGTGCACTATGCGCCCAGCATCTATGGCGAGAACGCAATTTTCGTCGCCGGATGGGCGTTTCTATTTGGCCTTGCGGCAGCCGATATCACGGCGCGCAGTGGCTCGCTCGGGCCCGCAATCGCGATGCATTTTGTCAATAATATCATCGGCATCCTGATCGTCGGCACGCCCGGCCATTTGTCAGGCCTCGCCCTCACCGTTCTGCCCTTTGGCCCCGACAACACAGAGCTTGTGCGTCAGTCCATGTTGGTCGAGCTGCCCGCCCTCTTGTGCATGTGGCTTGCGGCGCGTCTTGCCATCAAGCGTTGATTGCAATTCCCGTTGCGTCAGCTTATGTCAGCGTGAGCCAAGAAATTCTGGGACCTTTTGAATGAACTGGATCACCAACTACGTCCGCCCAACGATCAACTCGATCTTCTCACGCCGCGAAGTGCCCGAGAACCTTTGGTCCAAATGCGACAACTGTGGCACGATGCTGTTCCACCGCGAACTCAAAGACAATCTGAACGTCTGCACCAATTGCGATCATCACATGGCAATCACGCCACGGGATCGTTTCACGGCGCTGTTTGACGGCGGGATCTTTACCGAGGTTGAGGTGCCGGAACCGGTGGCCGATCCTCTGACCTTTAAGGACCAAAAGAAATACCCCGACCGCATGAAAGCCGCGCAAAAGAAAACCGGCGAGCGGGATGCGATGCTGGTGGCCGAAGGCGAAATCGGCCGCACCGCGATTGTGGCGGCGGGTCAGGATTTTTCCTTCATGGGCGGCTCCATGGGCATGTATGTCGGCAATGCGATCATTGCTGGCGTCGAACGCGCGGTCGAAACCAAACGCCCGTTTGTGCTGTTCTCCGCCGCCGGTGGCGCGCGCATGCAAGAAGGCATACTCAGCCTCATGCAAATGCCGCGCACGACTGTGGCGTTGCAGATGCTAAAAGAAGCAGGCCTGCCTTACATCGTGGTCCTGACGCACCCAACGACTGGCGGCGTCACAGCCTCTTACGCGATGCTCGGAGACGTTCAGATCGCAGAACCCAACGCGCTGATCGGCTTTGCCGGCGCGCGGGTCATCGAACAAACGATCCGCGAGAAACTGCCCGAGGGTTTCCAACGCGCGGAATACTTGCTGGATCACGGCATGCTCGACCGCGTCACCAAACGCACCGAGATGCGCGACGAGCTGATCACCATCGTGCGCATGTTGATGGGCCTTAGCCCTGCGGTGAAAGGCGATCTGCCTGCGCCAGAAAAGGTCGCCGACGCACCAGCCGAGGAACAAACCGAGGCAGCATCTGAGTAAGCTGACGGATAATTTCAAAATCAGGACGCGTCTGGCATTTTGCTGGGCGCGTTTTTCATTTAGGGCAGGGACCAAGAGCCCAAGGACAGCACCATGACCCAGACTTCCGACGCAATCCTCGAGCGCATGATGGCGCTGCATCCCAAGATCATCGACCTGACCTTGGACCGCGTCTGGCGTCTGCTCGCGGCTTTGGACAACCCGCAAGAGGCCCTCCCGCCGGTGATCCATATCGCTGGCACCAATGGCAAAGGCTCTACCCAGTCGATGATCCGCGCGGGCCTTGAGGCGATGGATAAACGCGTCCACGCCTATACCTCGCCCCACCTGGCGCGCTTTCACGAACGTATCCGCCTGGCAGGCGATCTGATCAGCGAAGACTATCTGACCGAGGTTCTGGACGAGTGCTACGAGAAGAACGGCGGTATCGACATCACCTATTTCGAAATCACCACCTGCGCAGCCCTTCTGGCTTTCGCGCGCACCCCAGCGGACTACACCTTGCTCGAGGTCGGCCTTGGCGGGCGTTTAGACGCGACCAATGTGATCACGCCCGAGCTGTCAATAATCACGCCGGTCTCCATCGACCACGAACAATTCCTCGGCAATACGCTGGCGAAAATCGCGGGCGAAAAGGCGGGCATCATCAAACGCGGCGTGCCTGTGGTTGTTGGCCCCCAACAAGAAGAAGCTCTCGATGTGATCGAAGCAAAAGCCAATAGCCTAGGCGCGCCGATCCTTGCTTATGGGCAACACTGGCACGTCTTCAAAGAGCGCGACCGTTTGGTGTTCCAGGACGAAACGGGCCTCTTGGATCTGCCTTTGCCTGCGCTTTTGGGCGACCACCAAATCCAGAACGCGGGTGCTGCTCTGGCAGCTCTGCGCTACCTCGGAGCCGATGAAGCCGCTTGCGAAGCCGCGATGACGCAGGCCACCTGGCCTGCACGTATGCAGCGTTTGAAAATGGGTCCTTTGGTCGAAAGCGCCCCCTCCGCAGAGCTCTGGCTCGATGGCGGCCACAACGCGGCTGCAGGCGAGGCGCTGGCCGCGTTGCTGGGCGCGCTTCCCAAACGCGAGACGCATCTGATCTGCGGTATGCTGAATACCAAAGATGTCTCAGGCTATTTGCGCCCCTTGGCGACACAAGCCGCAAGCCTGACCGCTGTATCTATCCCCGGAGAGGCCAATACGCTGAGCGCCGCAGACACCGCAGCCGCGGCCGAAAGCGTCGACCTTACGGCGCTTGAGGCCGCGTCGGTTCAAGCCGCACTAGACACAATCCTGACCAAAGCTCCCGATGCGCGTGTGTTGATTTGCGGCTCACTCTACCTCGCCGGAAACATCCTTCGAGAAAACGGCGAAGCGTAAAATTTTTTTGCCGATCTAAACCGTTGAATCGACTCGGAAAAACGAATCATCCAACGGTTGATTCGAAAAAACCGAATCGGGGCCTATTGACCGATTCGCACGGCCCTGCGTATATTGGCTGTAAGTTGAGTTTTCTCAGTATTGGCAGAGGGATAGCGCAAGTCGAGCGGCGTGAAATCCCGACATACAGGCAAAGCTGAAAACAGCAGAAAAGGGATGCTTCGGCATCCCTTTTTTAATGTCGAAACGCCTTATTTAGCGTCCTGATCACGGCCCCAATCCGCGTCCTGCATCTCGCGCAAACGGCTGGCTGTGCGTTCAAATTCAAAGGACCCGGTACCCTCGACATAGAGCATCTCCGGTTCTGCCGCCGCCGAACAAATCAGCCGTACCTTTGCCTCATAAAGCGCGTCGATCAGCGTCACGAACCGCTTGGCTTCATTAAAGTTATGACGGCTCAGGCGTGGGATGTCCTCTAGCACTAAAACCTTCACGGCCTCAGCAATCGCTAGATAATCCCCAGGCCCCAACATCGCACCGCAAAGATCAAAAAACGTGGCCCGCCCAACCCCGTTGCGGAAGGCAGGGATCTCGACGGTCCGCCCCTTGACGGTGATCGGCAAAGGCTGTGCCCCACCCCCGCTGAGATCGTTAAAAATCGCCCGCATCTTGTCGCGGGCCTCGCCCTTGGCCTCTACAAAATAGACTTGCTGACCTGACAGCCGGTTCTGGCGGTAATCCGTCGGGCTGACCATCTCATGCACAACCATCTGCGCCTTGAGAATGTCGATGAACGGCAAGAACAGCTGCCTGTTCAGCCCGTCCTTATAAAGATCATCTGGAATCCGGTTTGAGGTTGTAACAACAGTCACACCACCATCAATCAGCATCTCAAACAGGCGCCCAACGATCATCGCGTCAGTGATATCGGTGATCTGCATTTCATCAAAAGCCAGAACCCGCAGCGACGCCGTCACCTCTGCCGCAACAGGGGCCAGAGCATCCTCGACCCCGTCCTGACGCGCCTTATGCATGCCCGCGTGGATTTCCTGCATGAAGGCGTGAAAATGCACCCGACGCACTGCGATATCACGCGCCTCAAGCACCTCAACAAAGAGATCCATCACCATAGATTTGCCGCGTCCGACACCGCCCCAGAGATAAAGCCCTTGCGCCGCCTGAGGTTTCGCCCGTCGAAACCACCCGGACTTCACCGGCTGCGCGAGCTCCTCAAGGATGCGGTCAAACTCGACAATCGCCGCCTGCTGGGCCGGGTCTGCGGTCAAAAGGCCCTCATTGACGCGGGCGTTGTAGATGTTGTTCACAGTTTCCATGTCTCGTCCTTAACGCGACGCATCGAAAGTGAAAAGCGGCCCCTTTTCATCTTGCGCAAAATACTCCCGCCGGAGGCATCCGCGCATGCCAAGTGAGCAAAGGTCAGAATGGCAGACCTATGATCACGGAACGTGATGTCACCACCACAATTCCTGAATTGACCAAAGCAGCCCACCGCGCGCAAACTCCGCTTCAGATAGGAGCGCCCCATGCAGACTCGCACCCCGCTTTTCACGCCGGTTCTGATCGCCGGTTGCCTGATCATTCTCGTGTCCTTCGCGATCCGCGCCAGCTTTGGCGTGTTCCAGATCCCGATTGCTGCGGAATTTAACTGGCCCCGTGCCGAGTTTTCCCTGGCCATTGCGATCCAGAACCTCGCTTGGGGCATTGGCCAGCCGATTTTCGGGGCGATTGCGGAAAAGATCGGTGACCGCAAAGCTATCATTATGGGCGCGATCCTCTATGCGATTGGTCTGGTTCTGTCCTCCATGGCAGTCTCGCCGACCGCGCATCAGCTTTATGAGGTGCTGATTGGGTTTGGCATCGCGGGCACGGGCTTTGGCGTGATCCTTGCCGTTGTGGGCCGTGCGAGCTCGGATGAAAACCGCTCTATGAGCCTCGCCATTGCCACAGCAGCCGGCAGTGCAGGTCAGGTCTTTGGTGCGCCCGTGGCCGAGTGGATGCTGGGCTTCATGAGCTGGCAGAACACCTTCCTTGTCTTCGCAGCCGCAGTCCTTGCCGTGCTCGCCCTCCTGCCAATGATGCGCGCGCCGTCCGTGAGCAAAGCACAGATCGAAGAAAGCATGGGTGAGATCCTGATGAAGGCGCTCAAGGATCCCTCCTACACGCTGATCTTCCTCGGCTTCTTTTCCTGTGGCTACCAGCTGGCCTTTATCACCGCGCATTTCCCGGCCTTTGTGACTGAGGTCTGCGGAGCAATTGACCCGACGGGGATGCTCTCGTCCTTGGGCATCAATTCGACCTCGCGGCTGGGCGCGGTGGCGATTTCCCTGATCGGAGCCGCCAATATCGCAGGGACGCTCTATGCTGGCTATTTGGGCAATCGTTATTCCAAGAAGTACTTGCTAGCAGCGATTTATACGGGCCGGACATTGGTCGCGGCGGCCTTTATCATGACGCCGATGACACCGGCGACGGTGATTGCGTTTTCGATTGCGATGGGTTCGCTTTGGCTCGCGACGGTGCCGCTGACTTCAGGTCTGATCGCGCATATCTATGGGTTGCGCTACATGGGCACGCTTTACGGGATTGTTTTCTTCAGCCACCAACTCGGCAGCTTTATGGGCGTCTGGCTGGGTGGTCGTCTCTACGACATCTACGGCAGCTATACTGCGGTCTGGTGGATCGGCGTTGGCGTCGGAGCTTTCTCGGCCCTTGTCCATCTGCCCATCAATGAACGGCGCAAAGCCCAGACGGCCTAAGACTTTTTCTTTCAAAGAAAAAGACGTCGGATCCTTCTAAAGGATCCGCTCTCAACCGGCTTGAAATTGCTGCAAGATATAGTGGCTGGTCATCAAATCCATATGCGCGCCACCCCCGTTTTTAAACAGGGTGATATCGTCGTCCGACTTACGCACCATGAGGTCGGGCTGATAGTGATCCGCCAAAATATCGTCCCGCGTGATCGCCCCGCTTTGCAGAGGTTTCTCGATCTCTCCGATATGGCCAATCGTTGTGTCAAAACTATCCACAAAGACCCGCGCACGTTGCAGCGCTTTGTCATCCGCCTCACGCATATCCGGACGATAGGCACCAATCAGATCCAAATGCTGCCCCGGCTGCAGCCAGTCCCCTTTGATAAAACTCTCGGTGCTCATGGTGGCAGAGGTGACGATATCGGCAGATTTGAACGCCGCCTCCAGATCCTCCGCGACAGTTACATTCGCTAGTTCGGCAGCCATGGCCTCTGCATTTGCACGGGTGCGGTTCCAGACGGTGAACTGCGCCTCTGGGAAAGCTGCGGAATAGGCCGCATGAAGGCTGCGCGCGACAACGCCCGCGCCAAGGATCAGGATCTTCTTGCTATCGGACCTCGCCAGACGCCGCGCGCCCAAAAGGCTGTCACCGGCGGTTTTCCATTTCGTCACCAGATGGAAATCAATAATCGCGGCAAGATCGCCATGAGCATCGTCAAACAGGCTGACCGACCCATGGATCATCGGAATACCCGCGGTCGGATTATCCGGAAACACCGTCGCCGCCTTAACCGCGACACCCAGCCCATCGATCCAGGCCTGACGCACCAAAAGCGTGTCTTTGCCCCGATATAGAAAACTGTCCGAGATCTCGGCCTTAGGCAAGGCATGCCCCGCCGCTAGGGCATCGCTGAGCCCGATCCAGTCGAGGTTTTTCTCGCCGTCCTCAAAGCTGATCAATGTGGTCATTGCGCTTCCTCTGCGGTCAAGAGCCCCTCGGCTATCAAACGATCCGCCCAACCCTGCGGTCCGTCAAACAGATGGGTTTTCCAACCCCGCGCCTGCGCCATGGCAATATTGTCCACGCGGTCATCGGCAAACAAGAGCCGGTCGGGCTCGATCGCGCTGTCCTCTTCGACGATCTCATAGATGCGATTGAAAGGTTTCACATGCCCCAGTTTGCCCGAAACATAATAGCGATCAAATTCTTTCAGGATCTCAAAGATCTCTGATGCGCGGTCCCAGATGTCATCGCCAAAGTTTGACAGGACAAACACCGGGATTCCCTTAGCGCGTAAAGCCCGCAGCAGCCGCCAGGAGTGATCAATAGCTGGCCCTGCGAGGTCAAACCAATTGTCATGCCACATGCGGATAGCGTCGCCCCACTTCGGGTGTTCTTCGGCAAACGCATAGGCGCGCTCCTTGAGCGGAGCGCCCAGATCGACGTCATTGTTCATATCGTGCAGATCAAGCTCAGCAAACATCTCACGCCGCTTGTCTTCGCCGATGAGGCGGTCATAGGCCCGCTCCGGCTGCCACTCGATCAGGACGTTTCCAACATCAAAAACAACGGCGTCTATCGGCACGGGGGGCTTCCTTTTGGCTTGAGTTGGCCCGACAGAACCAAGCCAAGCGTTAACATGCAAGCCGAAACGAAATCAGGCCCCACAAAGGGGGCCTGAAATCGAGCAGGGTGCCAGGGATTAGTGGGCGTTATACCACTCCACCATCTGCTCGGGGTGGTCTGAGAAATATTGATAGCCGCGGAACCGCTGGGTGGTGCCTTCGATCCAGTAGAGTTTCTTATCTTCTACCGGGATGTTGTCATAAACCGCCTGCACGTCCTCTTCGGCATAAGTGAAGGCGTCTTTGCGCACCTGGGTTACAAAGGTCGGCACTTTCANATGGGCCGCATCCAGCTGAGGAGAGCTGTCCTCGATGCGGAAGCCCCAGATTTCACGGTAGTTGCGTTCAAAGGCGTCATAGCCGCGTTTACCCATGCGCAGGTTCTTGGACAGGCGGCGCACAAGAGCATCGCCGGAAATCGGCTGGATCAGGATCATCGACTTGATGCCTTCAAAGGCTTCTGGATGTTTCTCCATAGCCACCAGGGTCGCGTTGCCACCCAGGCAGATGGACTGCAAGTGGATGTCCATGTCTTTGGTCTTTGGATTGCTGCGCACATAGTTCAGCGAGCCAAGAACGTCTTTGTACTCAAAGAGTTTCGGGTTGTAGCCTTTGTTTTGACCAGGTGCAGAATAGCCGTGGTTGCGCAGGTCATAGGCCAGAACGTTGTAGCCCGCTTCGACCAGAGCTTTGTATTTCGGGATGAAGTTTACCTCAAACCCGCCAGCCTGACGCCAACCTTTCAGGTGACCGGCATAGCCATAGCGGTTGCCCGGTGAGAAGTGGTTGCAGATCACGATCTTATTGGAGGGTTTTTTGGCGGGCATGTACCAGCCTTCCAAAGTGATCCCATCGGCGGATTGGAAAGAGACGTCCTCATACTCGAGGCCGAATTCATCGGGGCGGCGCAGGATTGGCGAGCGGCGAGTATCGGCGATCATGCCAGCAATGCGGCGCATCATAAAGTTGACGATCATGGGTCTTAGTCCTTTCAGTGCTTCCTGAGGTCGAGGCAATGCGAGACCAGTCAGTTCAAGATTTGCGAGATTTACAGTATTGCGCGTTTTGTAAGGTTGATGTGTACAATTATACTTAAATTGTCAAGTGGTAAGGTTTTGTGGAATATCAAACCAGCCATGCGCAAAGCGCATAGGCACGGAAACTTTCAAAGTTTCCGACGTCGATTTCTTTCAAAGAAATCGGAAATAGACAGATTTAATGAGGACGGGGCGGATGTCGGTCTGGAGACTGTGCCGCTAGGCTTTCGCGCCAAACCACAAAGAGGCCAGCGCCCACAATTAGGATCATGCCCACCCAAGAATTCAAGCTTGGCCAGTCTCCAAAAATGACGACGCCAAACATCACGCCCATCGGCAAGGCGACATATTCAAGCGGCGCCACAAGGCTTGCTTCGCCCAGACGGTAGGCCTGGCTGACGAAGTAATTTGACCCCGCCGTCGCAACGCCGATGATCAGGAAAAGCGGCAGGTCCGATATCTCCGGCCAGATCCAAGGCCGAAGCAAGAACGCGAAAAGCTCGCCTCCCATCCCGTCATATTGCCCGGCGCCGAATGCGACCCCCATAGCCCCCATGATCACAAAAAAGCTGAGCTGCAGGTAAAGCGACATCGTCGTGGCTGTCACAGCATCGCCGATTGCGCGGGTCATCACTTGTAAGACCGCATAGCAGGCCGCCGCGATCAGAGGCAGGATAAACGCGATCTGAAAGCCCTCTCCGCCCGGCCGCAACATGATTAGAACGCCGACCAGTCCGATTCCTACGGCAGACCACCTTCGAGGGCCAGCGGTTTCTCCTAGAAACACGACAGACATTGCCAAAATCATCAAAGGACAGATGAAAAAGATCCCGACCGTATCGGCAATCGGCAAGATGGCGATCCCAAGGAAAAAGAACAGATTGGCCAAGACCATCAACAGTCCGCGCACGATCAAAACACCTTGGCGGCTTCCACGCAGCGACAATTTCTGACGTTCAAAAGGCGCCAGCACAAAGAGGATCACGGCAATGGCAATAATCGAACGCAAGAACATCATCTGCGGCAGTGAGAAATCCCCGCTCATGAACTTCACAGTCGCATCATTCACTGAAAAGCACAGCGAAGAGGTCACCGCGGCAATCGCGCCGAGCGTGTTTCTCGACATATGCGCCAAAGCAACCATGCGTGCCTCCCTCAATCAAAGCAAAGCACGCGATTGGCGCTTAGGTCTGAACCATAAACGACATAGAGGACAGTTTGCGGCAGCAGCCAACGCGAAACGCGTTAGGTTTTGGCCGTGCGCAAAACCCGTTCAAGACTATCGAGGAACCGGCTGCGGTCGGCCTTGGTGAATCCCTTGCCGCCGCCTTGCCGAAACGGATCCGCTGATCGTAAGTCCGCCATCAGGTCCCGCATGGCGAGGGCTTCTTTCACGTTCTGCGCGGTCAGGGCCTCGCCATTATGCTTCAGCACCTTCGCGCCTGCATCCACCACTTTGGCGGCCAATGGGATGTCGCCGGTCACGACCACATCCCCAACGCCCGCGCGATCAGCGATCCACATATCGGCCACGTCGGGGCCTTCGGGGACGATCACATTCTTGACCAAAGGATTTTGCGACGGCCGCAACCCGCCATTAGATACCACATAGACCTTCACCTTGTGGCGTGTTGCGACCCGTTCGACCTCGGCTTTCACCGGGCAGGCGTCCGCATCCACATAGATGGCGGTCACGACTTGGCTTTCTTACTGGTCTTCTTTGCGACCTTGAACTCGTCTGGGATCGGCATGCGGTTAAAGGCGTCCAGACCTGCAATCCGGTAAGCCTCGGCCAAGGTCGGGTAGTTGAAGGTGTTTTCCACGAAGTAATCGACCGTGCCTTTCAGGTTTAGCACCGCCTGCGCGATGTGAATAAGCTCGGTCGCGCCCTCACCGACGATCTGCACGCCCAACACGCGACGGGTCTTGAGGCTGATCAGCATCTTCAGCATGCCTTGCTCAAGCCCCATGATATGCCCGCGCGAGGTCTCGCGGAAGCGCGCCACGCCGACCTCATACGGGATCTTGCGCTCCTGCAGTTCTTCTTCGGACATGCCACAGGTCGAGATTTCCGGCACCGAATAGATGCCATAAGGAAACCACGGGCTTTCAGGCAGGGTCGGGGTCTCGAGCGCGTGGCAGGCGGCCACGCGGCCCTGTTGCATCGAGGTGGAGGCAAGGCTCGGGTGGCCGATCACGTCGCCGGCTGCATAGATATGCCCAACCTCGGTCTGATAGGTCTTGCGATCCACAGAAATCCGCCCCCGATGGTCGGTTTCCAGCCCGACCGCCTCCAGGTTCAGCTTGCTCGTCGCGCCCATACGCCCCGCTGCAAACAACAGCATCTCAGCACGCACGTGTCGGCCATTCTCGAGGCTGACTTCGACGTGCTCGCCCATATCCTCGACCTTTTCGATCGCCGAGCCAAGGCGCAGGTCAACGCCATTCTCGCGGATCTCATGGGTGAACTCGGCAATCAGCCCGTTGTCGATGAAATCAAGGAAACTGTCGCGCGGCTCGATCAGGGTCACATTGACGTCCAGTGCCGAGAACATCGTCGCATATTCCACGCCGATAACACCCGCGCCGACAACGACCAATGAACGCGGAATCCGCGCCATCTCGAGGAATTCGTCGCTGTCCACAATGGTTGCGCCATTGAAAGGGATAGTGTCTGGCCGGAAGGTCTTGGTGCCGGTGGAGATCAGAAACTTCTCGCCCGTGATCCGCGTGGTCTCACCGCCTTCAATGGCGACCTCGATCTCGTTCGGGCCGACAAAGCTCGCGATGCCATTCAGCGTATCCACATGGTTGCGGTTGAACTGATGCTCGAGCACGTCGACCTCATAGTCGAGCGTCATGTGCAGGCGCGCCTTCAGGTCTTCGGCGCGGATCTGGTCTTTGACGCGGTAAGACCGCCCATAGAAACTGCGTTCCCGCCAACCCGAGAGGTTCAGCACCGTCTCGCGCAGGGTCTTGGAGGGGATGGTGCCCGTATGCACCGACACACCGCCCAGTTTGTCCTGCCGATCCACCACCAACACACGGCGTTTGAGTTTCCCCGCCTGAATCGCCGCGGCACGGCCTGAGGGGCCAGAACCGATGACGATCAAATCAAAATCAAAATTGCTCATGGGTTACTCTCCGTACAGGGCATCGGCGTGGAAACTGATGTGGTCTTCCATGAAGGACGCGACAAAGAAATAGCTGTGGTCATAGCCCTTCTGCAGCCGCAAGGTGGCCTCTTGGCGTCGCTCAGAAACGGCAGCGGCCAAAGTCTCGGGACGCAGGAGATCAAGGAACTGATCCTCGGTGCCTGTGTCTACCAAGATGGGCCCGTCAAAACCCGTGGAGCGCATCAACAGAGACGCATCATGCGCGGCCCACAGACCCTCGTCCTCACCCAAATAGGCGGTCAGCTGTTTGCGGCCCCAATCAGACGCGGATGGATTGCAGATCGGCGCAAAGGCAGAGACAGATTTGAACCGCCCCGGCAGAGACATCGCCAGAGTCAACGCGCCATGGCCGCCCATCGAATGCCCCGTGATCGCCTGACGTTCCATATCCAGAGGGAAGTTGTTGCCCAGAAACTCGGGCAGCTCTTCCGCGATATAATCCCACATCTGAAAATGCGCGGCCCACGGCGCTTGTGTGGCGTTCACATAGAACCCAGCGCCCTGACCCAGATCATAGGCCTCACCATCCGCAACACCGTCTCCTCGTGGAGAGGTGTCTGGAAAGACCAAAGCGAAACCCTGTTCCGCAGCCCAAGCCTGCGCGCCTGCTTTCACCATTGCGTTCTCATGCGTGCAGGTCAGGCCCGACAAATACCACAGAACAGGCACTGGCCCGTCTTTCGCCTCAGTAGGCAGGAACAGCCCAAAGGTCATGTCGCAATGACAACTTTCAGACGCGTGCTTGTAAACGCCCTGCGTGCCACCAAAACATGCGTTTTCCGAAATGATCTCCATCGGCGTTGCTCCCTCGTCCCCTATGGTTGCGTTGTGGCTACCTCATGGCTTCCCCTAAGGGCAAGCGCCAACAAGACCTCGGGCTGTTCAAATCCGACCGCTGCCGCCTTTCACAGCATTTGCACCCAGCCGATGACCAGCGAGAGCGTTATAATCGAGATCGCGGTCGAAATCAGGATCGCCGTCGAAGCCCGTTGCGCGGCCACCCCATAGTGCTGCGCCAGCATAAAGACATTGCCCGCCACCGGTAGGGCCGCCGCCGCGATGATCACGCCCGCCGAGAAGGCGTCGATCTTGAAGATCATCAGCGCGCAGATTGCGACCGCCACAGGATGCAGGACCAATTTGCAAAAGGTGATCCAACCCGCAACGCTGAGCCGTTCGGCCGATTTCCCTGCCAAAGACGCACCAATCGCGAACAAAGCCCCCGGCGTTGCGGCAGAACCCAAAAGATCCAAAAACGTATTTGCGACCTCTGGGATCGGCCATTCCATGGCGGACCAGCCAAGGCCCAGAACAATCGAGACAATCATAGGATTGCGCAGCAGGCCCAGCCCAATCGTGCGCAAAATCCCAAAACTCATCCGCCCATCCCGCGCACCGGTGATCAGGATCACGATCAGCGAGGAAAAGACGATCAGATCGACCATTAGTACTAGCATGTTTGGCCCGATCGAGGCCTCTCCGAACAAAAGCAGCAACATGGGGATGCCCAGAAAGCCAACGTTGCCAATGACGGCGCATTGGCTTTCGACAGCGGTGGTTGGAATATCCTCGCCACGCATTAGGCATACGACAGTTGCCACGACATAAACGGCCATTGTTCCGGCCAGATAGGCCCAGATGACCTGCCAGTCCAGCACCTCACCCAAAGACAGATTGGCCGAGAATTTGAACAGCATCGCGGACAGTGCAAAGTAGAAAACGAATTTCGTCAGATAGGCCGTGGCCTCTTCGTTAAAGAACCCGCGGCGGCCCGCCATATAGCCAAGCCCAATGATTGCGAAAAATGGAAGGGTCTTAAGGAAAATCGCCAGCATGCGGAATTGGTAACAGAATGCGACCAATCCGCAATGCCAATTCGCGCCACTATGCGGTGCGCGGGGACCGGATGACCGAAATCATGATGGCGACGCCAAGGGCTCCGATCACCAGCCCTGCAATGGCGCCCGCGCCGCCGGCACCGAACCCAAAAATCATCACCGCGTCATGAAGGTTGAAGGCCGCGATCGCAAAGGCTCCGATCAGCATCGGCTCCCGAGTGCCTTTGACCACGCCGTAAACCGCAATAAGCGCCAGCGTCAGCTGCCGTCCCAGAAACGCGCCTGCCACAGATCCCAAGGTCGCTGGGTCTCCGCTGAGATTGGCAAGGCCCGGGTTGCTCAGAGGGTTTGCGTAAGCCGGCAAGGTGAACACTAGAATGATCGCGGCAAGAAGGGCCAACCCAATACGGGGCAGGCGGGATGTTTTGGGTGGCATAACAGTCTCCAGAATCATATTTATCTTTCTAGAAAGGTAAATACCGGATTTGCGTCTTGCAATAGCAAAGCCTCGACTTCATGACGGTTGAGAAAGGAGTGACGCATGTCAGGGTCTGATCGACGCAGTTGGCCTCCAGAGGGCACGCCCGCCGCGCGTGTCGTTGGCGGCCTCTTCCGTAGTCGAAATTATGTGTGGGACAACGACCACCGGATCGTTGCGACCTATGGCGTGACCTGGACGCAGTTCCTGACCCTCATGGCGCTGCGGTCTGCAGGGCCAGATTTTGTTTTGTCTCCAACCAAACTCTACGATGCGACGCAGGCCAGTTCTGGCGGCATGACCAAGATGCTGCATGGGCTGGCAAACAAGGGCTTCATACGGCGCGTTCCCAATCCAGAAGACAAGCGCAGCAAATTGGTTCAGCTGACGGAAACGGGCGCAGACCTGGCCGAAGAGATTGTGGATCGTCTGATCGCAACCAATACGGAACTCTTCGGGTCTATTTTGTCTGATGAGGAATGCACAACGCTGGCGGGGCTTCTGCAGAAACTCAGCAAAGGCTTGCAAGACAAGAAATAGATCACCGTTCGTTTACCTTGATCAGTCAATGTTTTGCCTTGAACTCCGCGCGCCCTAGCTTACATGCAAGCTCCGTCCACAGGTTGATCTCGGAATCTTGAGATGCGCTGACCTTGGGGCAGGAAATGATACGCTTGAAAAAACTGAACTGGTCAGTTTAAATCTGTAGTCAAATAGTGACAGGATCTTATGAACACCCAAACCCCGATCATTCGCAAAGGCCGCAAGGTCGACCAAGTCCTCGCAGGTGCGCGCGAGGTATTCCTGCGCGACGGGTTTGAAGGGGCCAGCGTGGACGAGATCGCGAAGGTCTCGGGCGTGTCCAAGGCGACGCTCTACAGCTATTTCACCGACAAACGGCGGTTGTTCCAAGAAGTTGTTCAGGCGGAATGCGACCGCATGTCCCGCGAGATCGAGGCGCGGATCGACCCAGAGGCTCCGACGCGTGAGGCGCTTTTGACCGCGGCCTATGGGATGACGCGGTTTTTGGTGTCACGCTTTGCCCAGCGGGTGTTCCGGATCTGTCTTGCGGAACGTGACCGGTTCCCGGAACTCAGCCAGACCTATTTTGAAAGCGGCCCCAAGAACGGACACGAGCAGCTCGCCATGCATCTCAAGGCAGCAGCAGACTGCGGAGAGCTTAAAATCGATAACGTCGAAATGGCGGCTTTTCAGTTCACCGAACTCTGCAAGGCCGACCTGTTTGTGCGCGCGGCCTTTGGGATTGAGTCCGAGTTCACAGACGCTGAAATTGCACTTGTCGCGGAAGAAGCAGTAGAAACTTTCATGGCCCGCTACGGGGCATAAATCGGAAGCTTTGAAAGCTTCCGACGTAGATTTCTTTCAAAGAAATCTTTTGCTTAGAACTCAACCACTGCGCGGATCGATTTGCCTTCGTGCATGAGATGAAAGCCTTCGTTGATCTCATCCAGCGAAAGCTTGTGCGTGATCATACTGTCGATCTCGATCTTGCCGTCCATGTACCAATCCACGAACTGAGGCACATCCGTGCGCCCCTTCGCGCCACCAAAGGCCGTGCCCTTCCAGACGCGGCCGGTCACCAGTTGGAATGGACGGGTAGAGATCTCGGCCCCTGCAGGGGCAACGCCGATAATGACCGACACACCCCAGCCGCGGTGGCTACATTCCAGCGCATCGCGCATGACCTGCACATTGCCGGTGGCATCAAAGGAATAATCCACGCCGCCGAAAGCGTCCTTTTCGGTCTTGGTCAGCTCAACAATGCGATCCACAACCGACTGATCGCCCAATTCCGACGGGTTCACAAAGTCGGTCATGCCGAACTTGCGCGCCATTTCGGCTTTGTCGGAATTCAGATCCACACCGATGATCTTGTCAGCCCCCGCCATACGCAGGCCTTGGATCACGTTCAGACCAATGCCACCCAGACCAAAGACCGCCGCCGTCGAGCCGATCTCGACTCCCGCCGTATTGATCACCGCGCCAATGCCCGTGGTCACACCGCAGCCGATATAGCAGATCTTATCAAATGGCGCGTCGTCGCGCACTTTCGCCAGCGCGATTTCCGGCAGAACCGTGTGGTTCGCGAAGGTCGAGCAGCCCATGTAGTGATAGATCGGCGTGCCATCCAGCATCGAGAACCGGGTCGTGCCATCTGGCATCAGACCTTGGCCTTGCGTGCCACGGATCGCGGTGCAGAGGTTGGTTTTGCCAGACAGACATGAATGACATTCGCGGCACTCCGGCGTGTAAAGCGGGATCACGTGATCGCCGGGCTGCAGCGTGGTAACACCTTCGCCCACCTCAACCACAACGCCCGCGCCCTCATGGCCAAGGATCGAGGGAAACAGCCCCTCAGGGTCAGCGCCGGAACGGGTGAATTCATCCGTGTGACAAATGCCAGTCGCTTTGACCTCGATCAGAACCTCGCCCTTTTTCGGGCCTTCTAGGTTTACTTCCATCACTTCTAGGGGTTTGCCTGCCTCTAAGGCGACTGCGGCACGGGTGCGCATCATGGGTGGGGTCTCCTC
>JABSOU010000037.1 GCA_013215215.1 Cognatishimia sp.
TGGACGTCACTGAGGAGCCGAAAGAACAGATCGTTCAGGCCGAACAGGCGCTCTACAAACTGTCCGAGCAAGGCAAAGCCGACAGCGGCTTTGTCTCTTTCCTCAAAGCGGTCACCGAAGCCGTCAACACCGCCAACGCCGCCTATCAGCGCGATGGCGGCCTTGCCGGCGTCAGCACCGGGTTAATTGACCTAGACAAGAAGCTCGGGGGGCTGCACCCCTCGGACCTTTTGATCCTAGCGGGTCGTCCCTCGATGGGGAAAACCTCGCTTGCGACGAACATCGCCTTCAACGTGGCGAAGGCCTATAAAAAGGGCATCCGCCCAGATGGCACCGAAGGGACCATCGAAGGTGGCGTCGTTGGATTTTATTCACTGGAAATGAGCTCGGAACAGCTCGCCGCACGGATCCTCTCTGAGGCCGCAGAGGTCCCCTCTGAGCAGATCCGTAAGGGCGACATGACCGAACAGGAATTCCGTCGCTTTGTGGATGCGGCCAAGGCGCTAGAAGCCTGCCCTCTGTTCATCGACGACACACCAGCCCTGCCGATTGCGCAGCTCGCCGCCCGCGCGCGACGCTTGAAACGGACCCATGGTCTGGATCTCTTGATCATCGACTACCTACAACTCTGCCGCGGTACCGCTGAAAACCGGGTGCAAGAAATCGGCGAGATCTCGATGGGGATGAAAGCGATTGCCAAGGAGCTCAATATCCCAGTGATCGCTCTCTCCCAGCTGTCCCGTACCGTGGAAAGCCGCGACGATAAACGCCCGCAGCTCTCGGACCTTCGGGAGTCCGGCTCGATCGAACAGGACGCCGACGTCGTGATGTTCGTGTTCCGCGAGGAATACTACAAGGAACGGGAACGTCCGGGCGAGCATGACCTTGAGAAAATGTCCATGTGGCAAGAGGAAATGGAACGCCTGCACGGACGCGCCGAAGTCATCATCGGCAAGCAGCGTCACGGCCCGATTGGCACGGTGGATCTGAGCTTTGAGTCCAAATTCACCCGCTTTGGCAACCTCGTCAAACAGTGGCAGCAGGACCAGCGGTTCTAATGGAGAAACCCCGGCTGATCCTGCATATTGGGTCGCAAAAGACCGGGACGACCTCTATTCAGGGCTTTCTTAAGAACAAAGCCGACGCACTGGCGGCCGAAGGCGTGAACTATGTCTCGGCAGGCCGCACCAATATTGCGCATAATTCCGTCTTGCAGGCGATCAATCAGAACGGCGGCAAGAAGGTTGCCAAGGCGATGGTTGCCGAAATCAAGGCGACCCCGGATGTCACCCATGTGATCTCGTCCGAAATGTTCTTTCGCCGCGGGCTCGCACCTTGGTTTGACAAGTATTTCCCACGCCGCATCAAACGCCAGGCCAAGGTCATCGCCTATATCCGCCGGCAGGATAAATACGCCGAGGCAATGTACAAACAGCGCGTGAAAAACGGCCGCTATCAAGGCGACCCCGAGGATTTCGCCCGCGAACAAATCGACCTCTACTACGGCCGCGTGTTGCGCCAGTTCTCTCAAGTGTTCGGGCAGGAAAACATCATCGTTCGGCCCTTTGAGCGGCGAAATTTCCCAAATGGCGACGTGCAACAGGATTTCGCCCATATTCTCGGCCTGTCGCGCGAATTGGCCGAGGGCTATGACCTGCCCTCCAGTAATGCCACGCTAAGCCGAGAGGTCTCGGAGCAGCTGGGCGACATGCGCCGCGCAGGTACTGATATCAATACCCGCGATATCATCCGTAAAATCATCGCCATCAAACCTCAGGGCGCGATCCGGTCGGGCGATTGCCTGTCACTGGCGCTACGCCGCGAGATCATGGCGCATCATGCCAAATATAACGAAACCATTCGCGCCACCTACTGCCCTGATATGGAACAGCTTTTTGACGAAAAAGACCTAGAGGACGACGCGGCCTATGAACTGCCCACGTCCCTGGAAACCGCAATCCGCACGGAACAGGCCAAACACGCGATTGACCTCGCGATTGATCAGCTTTCCGCCTAAAATCTGTTGTCTGAGGCCATGGGCTCTGGCAGGAAGTCCTGAGGGGCCCTATGGTCCTCAACAAGAATGACACAAAGCCCGAGTAGACCCACGATATGGCCACAGCAACGCTTACCATCGACCTCACGGCGCTGACCAACAACTGGCGCGCTTTGGACGCCATGACGGAGTGCGAAACCGCAGCCGTTGTGAAGGCAGACGGCTATGGCCTGGGCGCGGATCGCGTGGCGCGCAGCCTTGCGAACGCCGGTGCGCGCACCTTCTTTGTAGCTGCAACAGAGGAAGCCGCGTCCTTGCGTCAAGCGCTTGGCCCCGGGCCTGTGATCAATATCTTTTCGGGCCACATGTCAGGCGACACCGATATGATCAGCGATTTGCATCTGACGCCGATGCTGAACTCCATCGACCAGATGCTGCGCCATGTCGAAGCCCTGCCCGATCATCCGTTCGGTATTCAACTTGATACCGGCATGAACCGGCTTGGCATGGAACCCGGAGAATGGGCCGCGCTGCGCGAGCTGGCAGAGCCTCAGAACCCGACGTTGGTCATGTCCCATTTGGCCTGCGCAGATGAGCCGGATCACCCGATGAACGCCCATCAGTTGGAGAGCTTTCTGGCCATGACCGAGGGCATGAGCACACCGAAAAGCCTCTCAGCCACTGGCGGCATCTTCTTGGGCAAAGACTATCACTTTGACATGACGCGCCCGGGCGTGGGCCTTTACGGCGGCTTGCCGTTTGAAAAGGCGGAACCCGTGGCCCATGTCTCGATCCCCGTCATTCAGGTTCGCGATGTGGCCCAGAACGAGAGCGTCGGTTATGGCAACACGTGGATCGCCGAGCGCGACAGCCGTATTGCCACGGTTGCGGCTGGCTATGCCGATGGTCTGATCCGCGCCATGGGACCCAATATGAACCTGTTCCATGGATCCACCGCCTGCCCCATCGTGGGCCGTATTTCGATGGACATGATCGGTGTCGATATCACCCATCTGGGCGAAGACCCGCACGAGCTGGATATTCTGACCGAGGACCAAACCGTCGACCATCTGGCAGACGCTGCAGGCACCATCGGCTACGAAATCCTGACATCCATGGGCGCACGCTATCAACGGCGGTATTCTTCATGATCCTCCTCGCGCCACTGCGCTATCTGGGACAATTGACCATGGCGGTTTTGGCGACCATCGGTCAGGTCGCCATCTTTGCCGCCCAAGGCATCAGCCACATCTTCCGCCCGCCCTTCTATTTCCGCGAGTTCCTGACCGCGCTCTTACAAATCGGTTGGCTGTCTTTGCCCGTCGTCGGCCTCACCGCCTTCTTTACAGGCGGCGCCTTGGCGCTTCAGATCTATGCTGGCGGCGCGCGCTTCTCGGCCGAAGCAGTGGTGCCCCAGATCGTCGCCATCGGCATGGTACGCGAACTTGGTCCCGTGCTTGTGGGCCTCATGATCGCGGCCCGCGTGACCAGCTCAATTGCCGCCGAAATCGCCACCATGAAAGTCACGGAACAGATCGACGCCTTGGTGACGCTTTCGACCCACCCGATGAAATATCTAACGGCACCACGGGTTCTGGCCGCTCTCATCGTCGTGCCCATCCTCGTCGGCATCGGAGACATTATCGGCATCTATGGTGGCTTTATCGTCGGCACGGGACAGCTTGGTTTCAACCCAGCAAGCTACATTAAGAACACTGTCAACTTCCTTGAAATGTCGGACATAATCAGCTCCCTCATCAAAGGCTGCGCCTTCGGGGGCATCGCGGCCACCATGGGCTGCTACTTTGGCATGAACTCGGGTCGTGGCGCGCGGGGCGTGGGCGAGGCCACCAAGTCCTCGGTCCAAGCAGCAGCCGTTCTCATCCTCGCCGCCAACTTCATTCTCACCTCGGTCTTCTTCAGCCAATGATCACGCTTGATAACGTCCATAAATCCTTTGGCCCCAAACCGGTCCTGCGCGGTGTCAATCTGACCGTGCCCAAAGGCGAGAGTATGGTCATCATCGGAGGCTCTGGCACCGGGAAGTCNGTCACCATCAAGAGCGTCTTGGGCCTGATTACACCGGACGACGGAAAGATTATTGTGGATGGCGAAGACGTCACCAACGCGGGCATAGGTGCCGACCGCGACGCTTTTCTCGCGCGCTTTGGCATGCTCTTTCAGGGCGGAGCCCTCTTTGACAGCCTCACCGTCTGGCAAAACGTCGCCTTCCGCCTTCTACGCGGCGCGCTCAAACGCCCCAATGCCGAGGCGCGCGAGATAGCAATTGAGAAACTCCGCCGCGTGGGGCTGACGCCTGATGTGGCCGATCTCTTTCCATCCGAACTCTCCGGCGGCATGCAAAAACGCGTCGGTCTGGCCCGCGCCATTGCCGCAGAACCCGAGATCATTTTCTTTGATGAGCCAACCACAGGCCTTGATCCAATCATGTCCGGCGTCATCAACGATTTGATCCGGGAAATCGTCGTCGAAATGGGCGCAACCGCCATGACAATCACCCACGACATGACCTCCGTGCGCGCGATCGCCGACAAAGTGGCGATGCTGCACGACGGGGTTATCCAATGGACCGGACCAGTGGCGGATATGGATGCCAGCGGTGATCCCTATTTGGAACAGTTCATCACAGGGTCCGCGGAGGGGCCGATTGAGGCGGTACGTTAACGCATGCTCCGCGTCCTTAACCTCACCCTCCTCATCCTCTTCCCCATCAGCTGGTTCGCTCCGCTGATGCGCGCTGGCCTCCTGCCGATCTTCGGTCTCTCGGAAATCTCCATTATCTCGGGCCTCGCGAGCCTCTTTCAAACCGACGTCGTGCTGGCGCTCATCGTGCTCCTCTTCGCACTCTTCGCGCCCATCGCCAAAACCCTCGGCCTCGCCCTGATCCATTTCGACCTTCTGGATCGTAAGACCCTTCCCGCCCTCACTTTTCTCGGCAAACTCGCCATGGCCGATATCTTCCTGATCGCGCTTTACATCACCGTCGTCAAAGGCGTTGGCCTCGCCACCGTGGAAACTGCCTGGGGCCTCTACCTCTTCACCGCCTGCGTCCTCGCGTCCCTTGCCATCAGCCATTTGACAGCGCGCGCAAAACCCTGAACAAAGCGCCCATGTCCACAGACCTGCTCATCACCTTCTTTCCCCTGATCGTCGCCCTCGCCGCTTACCCGCGCGGAAAGCAGAGCGAGCAAGCCGGGCGTCTCTCAACCCTCTCGCTGATCTTCGCCTGCTGCGCCGTCAGCGCGCATATCTTCGTCACCCGTGGAGGAGACGCCGCCAGCCCGCTCCTCCTGCTCACAAACGCCGCTTGCGTGATTCTCACACTTTTCTTCGCAGCCCGCGTCGTGCGCCTTACAGGCTTGCGCTGGTACGACGCCCTTGTCCTACTCTATGCCGCTGCCACTGCCGTCCTGACAGCCTAACCTTTCTCTTGCCCAAAATACCCCCGCCGGAGGCCTCCCGACGTTTCCCCAATTGACCAAATACGAAATTGGGGTAAAACGAGAACATGGCAAAGAGCAAAACCACCTTCTCCTGCACCGCCTGCGGGTCCGTTTTCACCAAATGGTCCGGCAAATGTGACGGCTGCGGCGAATGGAACACAATCGTCGAAGACACACCGATCTCGTCCGGCCCCTCAAGCGCGACGTTGGGCAGTTCCAAGGGCAAGTCGATCACTCTGACCGATCTGCGGCACGAGGAAACACCCCCACCACGCACGCTGTCTGGCGTCAATGAGCTTGACCGCGTCTTGGGCGGCGGCCTCGTGCCGGCCTCAGCCATTCTTGTGGGCGGAGACCCTGGGATCGGCAAATCAACCCTGCTCCTTCAAGCTGCTGCAGAATTCGCCCGCAAGGGTCTGAAAACCATCTATGTGTCCGGCGAAGAAGCTTCAGCCCAAGTCCGCATGCGTGCGCAACGTTTGCAACTGACGGACGCCCCCGTGCAGCTCGCCGCCGAAACCAACCTGCGCGACATTCTCACCACGCTGGATCAGGAAAAGCCGCAACTGGCGATTATCGACTCGATCCAAACCATGTGGAGCGACACCGTCGGCTCCGCCCCCGGATCCGTCAGTCAGGTCCGCGCCGCGGCCCATGAACTGACCTCATTTGCCAAACGCAAAAACATGGCGATTGTTATCGTCGGCCATGTCACCAAGGAAGGTCAGATCGCAGGCCCCCGCGTCGTCGAGCATATGGTCGACACCGTGCTTTACTTCGAAGGCGAGCGCGGCCATCAGTTCCGCGTGTTGCGCGCTGTCAAAAACCGTTTCGGGGCCGCCGACGAAATCGGCGTCTTTGAAATGACTGGCCGCGGCCTTTCCCAAGTCACCAACCCCTCCGCGCTCTTTCTGGCCGAGCGCGGTGAACCTGCGCCGGGATCTGTCGTCTTCGCGGGCATCGAAGGCACAAGGCCCGTTCTCGTCGAGCTCCAAGCCCTCGTCGCCCCCAGTCCTCACGCCCAGCCCAGACGCGCCGTTGTCGGCTGGGACAGCAGCCGTCTCGCGATGATACTCGCCGTGCTCGAAGCGCGCTGTGGCATCCCTTTCACGGGGCTGGATGTTTACCTTAACGTCGCCGGCGGCATGAAAATCAGCGAACCTGCCGCCGACCTCGCCGTGGCCGCGGCCTTGATTTCGGCACGCGAAGACAGTGCGATTCCGGCCAAAACCGCGATTTTCGGCGAAATTTCACTGTCCGGAGCCCTGCGTCCGGTATCGCAAACAGAAAATAGGTTGAAAGAAGCGTCAAAACTTGGTTTCACATCTGCAATAGCGCCAGTTGGTGGGAAAGCTGCAAAGGTTGAGGGCATGGCCCAAAATCAATTCAGTGATCTGGCGAAATTCGTTGGGGATATATTCGGGGCCGGGTAACCGCCTCAAGAAGCAGGTAGACCAGGAAGCAGAATGGACGGCTTTACAATTATCGACGGCGTTGTCGCAGGCGTCATCATCCTCTCGGCCCTTTTGGCCTATTCGCGCGGGTTCGTGCGCGAAGGCATGGCGATTTTGGGCTGGGTTCTCGCCGCAGTACTCGCCTTTGTGTTTGCACCGCAAGTCGAGCCTCTGGTCAAAGAGATCCCGGTTCTGGGCGATTATCTGGCTGACAGTTGTGAACTGGCGGTCATCGCCGCCTTCGCCGCCGTCTTTGCGGTGGCGCTCGTGGTTGTGTCGCTCTTTACGCCGCTCTTTGCCTCGATGGTGCAGCAATCGGCCCTTGGCGGTATCGATCAGGCGCTTGGGTTCATTTTCGGCGTCTTGCGCGGCATCCTTTTGGTCGCGATCGCCTTCTTTGTCTACGAGACCGTCATGGTCAACCAAAGCATCGACATGGTGGACCAGAGCCGCTCCGCGCAGGTCTTTAGCCGCATGACACAGCAGATCGAGGACCGTGACCCGCAGCAAGCTCTGGGCTGGATCACCACCCAATACGAGCAGCTGGTTGGCTCTTGTAACTAAACCTTCGGTCTAAGACCCCTGTCCCGCCGGTTTGCCCATCGGCGGGATATCAAAGTGCAGAACCTCTTCGCGGATCCCGAGTTTTTCGTAAAGAGCTATTGCAGGTGGGTCCTCATAGTCTGCCTGCACAAAGCTCACCCATGCGCCACGCGCCACGGCAGCCTCGCTGATCTTTGCGATCAAAGCCGAGGCGATCCCCTGACGGCGAAACTCTGCGTCCACTGCCAAATCGTAAATATAGATTTCACTGCGCGCCTGCTCGAACTTCTCAAGCTCATAAGCCACCAACCCACCGCAGAGCACCCCATTAATATGCGCGGTCATCACCAGGACATGAGGCTTTGCCAAAAGCCCGCGCAGATAGGCATCGTCGGGCTTCTTTGCCTCATAGCTCGCAGGATCGTCAAAGCAGCGCGCAAAGAGCGCATTCAGCGCCCGCATCTCGGGCAGCTCCTCTGCCGTTAGCTGACGGATCTTGGCTTGCGTCATGTTATGCCTCTCGCTGTCTGATCTGTGGCCAAAGTTTTTACACCCATAGACAATTTGTCCATTGTTACTTTCGTGACATACTCGACCGAAGCAACTATAGGAGGCGCAAGAACCCCTTGGATTCGGAGCCCAGCTTGTCCTGCCACCTGCCCCGCCCTTTTAAAGACGCGCGCATTCGGCCCCTGACAGACTCCGTCCATCTGCTCCCCAAACACGCGCGCTTGGTAAAACACCTCGCGTCCCGACTCTGAACGGAGACTGCTCATGTGCGGCATTCTTGGCATTTCCAACCAAAGCGATGACGTCTTTGCCGAGATCTATGACGGTCTCTTGATGCTGCAGCATCGCGGTCAAGATGCCTCGGGCATGGTGACCTATAACGGAGAGTTCTTTCGTGAACGCAAAGCCAATGGGCTTGTGAAAGACGTCTTTGGCGCGGGCGATGCCGAGGTCCTGACAGGTCGCGTTGGCATTGGCCATGTGCGTTATCCGACGGCGGGCTCTCTGAGTGCGTCCGAGGCGCAACCCTTCTTTGTAAACGCGCCTTACGGGATCTATCTGGTTCACAACGGCAATATCACCAATACGGCTGAGCAAGGCGAGAAAGTCACCGCGAAATACAGCCGTCATCTGCGCACAACGTCGGATTCAGAAATCCTGTTGAACGTTCTGGCCGACAAGATTTTTGACTGCATCAAGGTGAACGGCAATTCCGATCCTGTGCGCAATATCTTTGCAGGCGTGCGCATGACGATGGAGCGTGTTCAGGGCGCCTATTCCGTCATCACCATGATTGCTGGCGTGGGCCTCATGGCCTTCCGCGATCCGCGCGGCATTCGGCCCCTGTCGGTCGGCAAACGCGTGAACGCCAATGGAGTCGAAGAATTTTGTTTTGCGTCTGAAGATGTGGCCTTTGGCATCAACGGCTTTGAAAAGATCCGCGATGTGGCAGCAGGTGAAGCCATTCTGGTCGATCTGGAAGGCAAGATGCACACGTCTCAATGCGCCGAGGGCAATCTCACGCCCTGCATCTTTGAATATGTCTATCTCGCGCGGCCTGACTCTCTGCTCGACGGTATTTCCGTTTACAAAACCCAGATGCGGATGGGTCAAACGCTGGCCGAACAGATCAAAGAAGCTGGCTTTGATATCGACCGTATAATTCCGGTGCCTGACAGCGCCCGTCCGGTGGCGCTTGAGGTCGCGAAGTCCATGGGCATCCCATACCGCGAAGGTCTGGTGAAGAACCGCTATGTAGGCCGGACCTTTATCATGCCCGGTCAGGCAGAGCGTAAGAAGTCTGTGCGCCGCAAGCTAAACGCGGTGCCGCTAGAGTTTGACGGCCACAACGTGCTGCTGATTGATGACTCCATTGTGCGGGGCAACACGCTGCAGAAAATCGTGGAAATGTGCCGCCAGGCAGGTGCGAAGAAGGTCTATGTGGCCTCTGCCTCGCCGCCTGTGAAGTTCCCGAATGTCTATGGCATCGACATGCCAACCCGCCATGAGCTGATCGCCCATGATAAGACCAATGATGAAATCTGTTCCGAGATCGGCGCGGATGGTTTGATCTATCAAAAGCTCGAAGACCTGATCTGGGCGGCCCATGAAGGCAACAAAGAGATCGAGACCTTTGATTGTTCCTGCTTTGATGGCAACTACGTCACGGGCGTTGGTGAAGACTATCTGAACCAGCTCGAGCAAAGCGGTCGCGTGAGTGCCAAGATCAAGGATATGCCTAGTCAGGGTGCCTCCTGGAATGCCGCGACCTTGGCGTCCTAAGCCGCTCATATCAAAAGAAAAGATACAGATCCGATGACTGATAAAATTGCCCTGATCACCGGCGCATCCCGCGGCCTTGGTTTTGCTTGTGCTGAGGCGCTGTCGCCTGACTATCACGTGGTTGCGGTCGGCCGTACCGTGGGCGGCCTTGAGGATCTGGACGACGCAATCAAAGCCAAAGGTGGTGCGGCGACGCTCGCGCCGATGGACGTGAACGAAGCCGACGCCATGGCGCAACTGTGTCGCTCGATCCATGACCGTTGGGGCACACTGGATCTGTGGATCCATACGGCGATCCATGCGGCCCCGCTGGCCCCCGCAGGCCTGATGGACCAGAAAGACTGGGCGAAATCTGTGGCCACCAATGTCACCGCAATGGGCACGTTGATCCCCTATATCTCGCCGCTCTTGGGCGCGGGATCACAGGCGATTTTCTTTGACGACGCACACGGCGGCGAAAAGTTCTATGGCGCTTATGGCGCGACCAAAGCCGCGCAGATCGCGCTTGCGAAAAGCTGGCAGGCGGAAGGCACGAGCACGGACGCAAAAGTCTCGATCCTCACGCCCAACCCGATGCCAACCACGACCCGCGCGCGGTTCTTCCCCGGCGAAGACCGCGACGCGCTGGCCGCGCCGAGGGATGAGGCACAACGGCTTTTGACTGCGGCAGGTTTGCTCTAAATCGCCGCGTCACCGCCAAGGGTGGTTGCCCGCATGCGCCCTGCGTTCTAGACAGGGTTAACACCGAATACATGGGGCGGAGCATGCAAATTCTCATCACCAATGACGACGGGATTCAGGCCGAGGGTCTGTCGGTGATGGAAGACATCGCCAAGGAACTCGCAGGCCCCGATGGAGAGGTCTGGACCGTCGCGCCCGCCTTTGAGCAATCCGGCGTCGCCCATTGCATCAGCTACGCCCATCCCACCATGATCACGCAAATTGGCGAACGCCGCTTTGCCGTCGAAGGCAGCCCTGCTGACTGCGTGCTTGCTGGGATCTATGAGGTCATGAAAGACGGCGCGCCAAATCTGATCTTGTCGGGCGTCAACAAGGGCAATAACTCGGGTGAGAACGCGGCCTATTCAGGCACGTTGGGCGCGGCATTGGAAGGTGCATTGCAAGGTGTGCCGTCGATTGGTCTCTCGCAATTTTACGGGCCAGATAACGCGTTTCTCGACAATCCTTTTGAGGCGTCGGCCAAACATGGTGCAGAGGTCATCCGCAAGATCCTCACAACAAAGGCTGAGTCTTCAAACCCTTACAAGCTGTTCTTCAATGTGAACTTCCCGCCTGTTTCGGCGGATGCGGTCAAAGGCACCAAAGTCGTGCCTCAAGGTCGTCGTGCGGGCACGAACTTCGGTGTCGAGCTGCAGGAACGCCCCAACCGGCGAAAATACCTCTGGGTCACCGGCGGCGATCAACGCGCGCCTTCGCATCCGGAAACCGATGTGGCGGTGAACCTTGAGGGCTATATTTCCGTCACCCCAATGCGCGCGGATTACACCGCGCATGATATGCTCGACACCTTCCGGGGGATCGAATGAGCCAGGACGACCTCGCTGAACAAAAGATGCGCTTCATGTTCGCCCTGCGCAGCAAGGGCGTCACTGACGCGCGAGTCCTGACGGCGATGGAAACCATCGACCGAGGCCCTTTCGTCAAAGGCATCTTCACCGACCGCGCCTATGAAGACATGCCTCTGCCGATTTCCTGTGGCCAAACCATCAGCCAGCCCTCGGTCGTGGGCCTCATGACCCAAGCGCTGGACGTCACCCCGCGTGATAAGGTTCTGGAGGTCGGCACCGGCTCTGGCTATCAGGCCGCAATCCTCAGCCAGCTTGCCCGCCGCGTCTATACCGTGGATCGCCACCGCCGCCTTGTGGCCGAGGCCAAGTCGATCTTTGACGCCATGGATCTGGGCAATATCACCGCTTTCACAGCGGACGGCAGCTTTGGCCTGCCCGATCAGGCCCCGTTTGACCGTATTATCGTTACAGCCGCCGCCGAGGACACGCCCGGCCCGCTTTTGGGGCAACTCAAGGTCGGCGGCATCATGGTGCTGCCGGTCGGACAGTCAGATACCGTGCAAAGCATGATCAAAGTCACCCGTTCCGAGACCGGATTTGACTACCAAGAGCTGCGCCCCGTGCGTTTTGTGCCGCTCCTGGAAGGCGTGGCGCGTGACAATTAAGCATAAAATCGCCGAAAACCCCTGATTTTTCCCCCTGTGACCCTGCTCTATCAAGGGTAGACGTGGTACAAGGTGGCAAAACATAATCCGGTGCCCAAACGGCAATCGGAACTTTCATGAGGATTTCGAGATGGCTGTGGCAAAACGGCGAGTTTCTTCGATTTTTATGGCTGTCTCTGTGACGGCGCTTTTGGCGGGCTGTGAGGACGGTCTGGATTTCGACCTGCGCGGCAGCTTGGGGTCAGGTCTTGATACCACCACCGCAGCGCTTGGCGTCACGGCGGATCGTCCCGATGCAGACAACCGCGGCATCATTTCCTATCCGAATTATCAGGTGGCCGTGGCGCGGCGCGGCGACACGGTACGCGATGTGGCCAACCGTGTTGGCATCCCTGCCGAGGAACTAGCCGATCACAACTCACTGGCCACCCATGACCGCCTGCGTCCCGGCGAAGTCCTCTTGTTGCCCGATCGTGTGGCCGAGCCTTCTTCGCAGACCGGCGGCACCGGGCAGGTGCTTCCGCCGTCTAACGTCGACATTTCGTCTCTCGCAGGGAATGCGATCAACAATGCCGATATCCAGACCGAAGAGCTTGAGGCCGCGCCGACCCCGACACGCCCCTCTGATGTTCAAATCGGCTATGAACCGATCCGCCACACAGTCAAACGCGGCGAGACCGCCTTCTCGATTGCGCGGCTCTACAACGTCTCGGTGCGTGCCTTGTCTGAATGGAACGGCCTCAGCAACGACTTCACCATTCGCGAGCGTCAGATCCTTTTGATCCCGCCTGCTCAACCAGGAGCTCCAGCAACCAGCACACGGCCTCAGCCGCGCGATGAGAGCGTCTCGCAACCCGGTCAAGGATCGAGCACGCCGACACCTCCAAGCGCGTCCAAGCCGCTGCCAAAGGACACTTCGTCCCAGCAAGTGAGCAAACCGGCAGCGCCTAAACTTCAGCAAACCACGACCAGCTCGGCGCAGATGAGCTATCCTGTGGAAGGCCGCATCATTCGCACCTTTAAAAAGGGCAAGAACAATGGGATCGACATTTCGGCGGACGCCGGCAGCCCGGTGAAAGCCGCCGCCAGCGGCAGCGTTGCTGCGATCACGACCGATGCAGATGACGTGACAATCGTGGTCATTCGCCATGCAGATAATGTGATGACGGTCTACTACAACGTCGCTGATGTTTCGGTTTCTAAAGGTGCAAAAGTCTCGCGCAATCAAAGCATTGCGAAGGTTCCGAGCGAGAAGAACTTCGTGCATTTCGAAGTGCGCAAAGGCTTTGACATCGTCGACCCGATGCCCTTCCTGGAATAGCTCAGTTGAAATCGGTCCTAGCCATGGGCCCGATCACGTCAAAGTTCTCAGATGGTCTTGAACGGCCTTTAAAACTTCTTTGGGGCGCTCTTCGACAAGAAAGTGGCCCGCGTCTATCACCTGCCCGGTTGCGTGCGGAAACCATGATGTCCAAGCCTCAACCGGGTTTAAATGATGGTCGACTGCGCCTTTGCTGCCCCAGAGGATAAGGCAGGGCATGTCTCGGGTTTCACCAAGGCTTGCGCGATCATGATCTAGATCAATACGTGCTCCGGCCGCGTAGTCGCCACACCAAGCCGCGATCACGTCGGGATTGCACGCGGCCCGCTCGTATTCCGCCATTGCTTCTACGCTGAACACATCAGACCCTGAGAGCCCAATCAGCGCAGACCTCATAAACATGACCGGATCGCCATTGATAAGACGCTCGGGCATGCCTCCGGGTTGCGCAAGAAATGTCCAATGATAATAGCGCTTTGCAAGCCAGTCATCCATCGTGCGCCAAACATCGAGTGTTGGGATGATATCCATCAGCACGATGGATTTGACGGCCTCGGGATGATCCAAAGCCATCCGATGTGCCGTTCGCGCGCCGCGATCGTGGGAGACGACATGAAAGC
This sequence comes from Cognatishimia sp., assembly GCA_013215215.1. Lineage (GTDB taxonomy): Bacteria > Pseudomonadota > Alphaproteobacteria > Rhodobacterales > Rhodobacteraceae > Cognatishimia. The sequence continues at coordinate 13,885 of JABSOU010000037.1, forward strand.
TGGAATGTCCAAGGCTGGCCATCAGTTTGACCATGTCCAGAGCCATCGCCCGGAATGAAAAATCTCCGTCTTTAGCAACGGAGTCCCCATAACCGCGCAGATCCGCGGCAACGATTTGGTAGGTCTCGGCCAAAGTCTCAGCGATTTGATGCCACATCACATGGGTTTGAGGGTAACCGTGCAGCAACAGCACCGGGGCACCATCGCCACCTACTCGGGCATGAATGATGGCGTTGCCCACGTCGGCTTTGATTTCACGAAACCCTTCGAACATCGCAATCCCCAAGCGTCCTAGATCTGAACACCCTTTCGGCCCGCCAGATCCGTGAAATACTGCCAAGCGACACGGCCAGAGCGTCCGCCTCGTGTGGCCTGCCACTCAATAGCTTCAGCCCTTAAGGTATCGTCATCGATCTCGACTCCATAGGCGTCCACATAGCCTTTAATCATCGCAAGGAATTCGTCTTGATCACACGGATGGAAGCCCAACCACAGGCCAAAACGATCTGACAGAGAGACCTTTTCCTCAACCGCCTCAGAGGGGTTGATCGCAGAGCCGCGCTCGTTCTCGATCATGTCGCGGGGCATCAGGTGACGCCGGTTCGACGTCGCATAGAAAACCACATTGTCGGGCCGCCCTTCGATACCGCCGTCCAGAACCGCCTTAAGGCTTTTGTAGTGCTGATCGTCATGCGAGAATGACAGGTCATCACAAAACAGCAGGAACCGCGTCTCAGAGCCGCGCAGATGCTGCAACAGACGCGCCACGCTTGGCAGGTCTTCGCGTTGCAGTTCAACGATTTTCAGCGCATGACCCTGCGCATTGACCTCGGCATGCACGGCTTTCACCAGCGAGGATTTCCCCATCCCCCGCGCGCCCCACAAAAGCGCGTTGTTGGCGGGGAACCCTTTGGCAAAGCGCAGCGTGTTTTCCAGCAAGGTATCACGCGAGCGATTGATCCCCACTAACAGCGAAAGATCCACCCGAGACACATCGGTCACAGGCTCTAGACGTTCTGGGTCCACATGCCAGACAAAGGCGTCCGCCGCGTCAAAATCCGGAGACGCAAGCGGCGCCGGAGAGATCCTCTCCAGCGCCGCAGCAATCCGTTCTAAAGGATCATTTGTCATTGTCTGTGTCGAGCTCGATGTCGGCTTCTTCTTCGTCGTCATAGTAGCCTTCTTCGCGCAGCTTGGCTTCGCGGCGTTTCTCAACGCGGCTGACGAGGATGATCGACACTTCATAGAGGCCATAGACCACCACAAAGAGGATCACCTGAGAGATCACATCCGGCGGCGTCACCACGGCGGCCAGCGCCAGAATACCGACAACCGCGTATTTCCGCACGTTGCCAAGGCCTTCTGCCGACACCAGACCTGCCTGCCCCATAAGGGTCAGCAATACCGGCAGCTGGAAACAGAGACCGAAGGCCACGATCAGTTTCAGCGTGATGTCGAGCGTCTCGTTGACCTTACCTTGGAAAACAATCGCGATGCCGTCATCCTTAATGGGCGCATCAATCGGCGCGCCTTCGACAAAGAAGGCAGAGACCAGCGAGGAGGCATCCGCAAAGCCCAAGAAGAACTGCATCGCCAAGGGCGTTACAATGAAATGGGCAAAGGCTGCACCGGATATGAACAGCACGGGCGAGGCAATCAAGAACGGTAAAAACGCTGATTTTTCATTGCGATAGAGGCCAGGCGCCACAAAACGCCAGAGCTGATGGGCGATCACAGGGAAAGACAGGCCAAGCCCCGCAACCATCGCCACGCGGACAAGTGTAAAGAAGTATTCCTGCGGCGCGGTATACTGCATTACCGGGTTCGGGTCGCCCAAGTTCCGCATGGTCTGCTCAATCGGGATCAGCAGGAAATCCAGCAGGTATTTGCCAAAGATAAAGCAAATGATGAAGCCCACCACAAAGGCAATCACCGAGCGGATCAGACGCGTCCGAAGTTCGGCCAGATGCTCGATCAACGGGGCGGAGCTGTCCTCCATGTCGTCTGTCGCAGTCATCTACGCGTCCTTATCGGTCTTTGCGGCCTCATTGGCCTGCTTGGCCTGCACCGCTTCAAGCGCCTCTTGGGCTGCTTTGGCTTCGGCTTGCGCCTTCTCGGCGGCTTCGACCGCGGCTTTCGCCCGGTTTTCCGCCTGACGTTTGGCCGTCGCGTCGTGGATCTTTTTCGCATCCTCAGCGCGTTTCGCGGCCAGTTTGCCGGTCTCGCTCTCGGGGTCGAAATTCGCAGCCGCCTTGGCATGTTCCGCCAAAGCATCCGCCGCGCCCTTCACAGGGTTTGCGGCTGCTTTTAGCGTGTTGGTGATGTCTCCCATGCCGCTGTTATCCGCCGCCTGGTTCATCGCCGAACTAAACTCGCGCCCCATAGCGCGAGCCTTGCCGACGAAATTCCCCACCCGGCGAAACAGAACTGGAAGATCCTTTGGGCCAACCACAATCAGCGCAACAAGGCCGATAATCAGCAGTTCGCCCATTCCGAAGTCAAACATCCGGCGCTCCTTTTCGCGCCAAAGTTAGGCGTCGTCTTTGGTCTTTTCAGACTCTGGGGTCACGTCTTTGGCGTCTTCGAGTTCCGCGTTCAACTCTTCGGTGCCCTCTTTGACACCGCGACGGAAGGAGGTGATGCCTTTGCCGACTTCGCCCATCAGCGAAGAGATTTTGCCGCGGCCAAAAAGAACCAGAACGACGACGGCGATAAGCAGAACCTGCCATGGACCTAGGGACATTGTATTTCTCCTGTGAAGAGGCCTTGGTGCCTCGTTTCAACTTTCTGGGCCAATAGTTAGGCAGTGTTTCCGCCGGTTAAAAGCCCGAAAACACCAATTTTCATGGGTTTTGGCGGAAAATCGCGATGGGTTTTGTCAATAGGTTGTCAATTGACAGGTTTTTGTCAGTATATGTTCGAAAGACGTAGCAGGAATCACCTATGAAACGGACCGAACGGCTCTATGCGTTGATAGAGATTCTCAAGGACGGAGAGCTGCACCGCGCCGAGGATCTGGCGGAGCGGTTTGGGGTCTCTTTGCGCACTATGTATCGCGATATGGACATGCTCGCGGCCAGCGGCATTCCGGTCGAGGGCGAACGTGGTCGGGGCTATTCCGCGCGGGCGGCGATCACCCTGCCCCCGTTGAACCTGACAGAGGAAGAGTTGGACGTGCTTTTGGTCACGCTGGCCGCAGCGGGTCAGTCGTCAGATGACGCCCTGCGCACGGCCGCCCTGTCTTTGGCCGAAAAGATCGACGCAGTTCTGCCAGAGGACCATCGCGCTGCGCCCAAGGCGATGAATTTCGCGGCCTACCCTTTTGCAGAGTCCGCATATGCATTCCAACACCTCACCAATCTGCGCGGTGCAATCCGGGCCAAACAGCGGATCGCCATCGCCACGGTTTCCGGCGCTGCGCATGATCTTCGCCCCTTGAAACTGGATTACTGGGGCCGTGTCTGGAGCCTCACAGCCTGGGTCGAAGACCTCAGCGACTTTGGCACCTTTCGGGTTGATCAGATCGACACCGTGCGCATTCTGCCGGGGCTATTTGTGGATGAACCGGGCAAGACACTCGCGGATCTGGATCGCCGAGCGTCATAAACGGTTGAAAGTGGACATCGCCAAGAGGCTGGATTTCCTGCGAAATTCGCTGAGGCCAAGCGCGCCATCGGCGACCAGAATCGGATCCGCGATCACTTGTTTGAGCAGGGCCGCGTCCTGCCATGTGCAATAGAGCGCCGCGCGCGCCTCTTTGCTAATCTGAGACGACCGAACGGCCTGACGCCGCGCCAGAGCCTCTTGCGCCAACGCCTGAACGGCCTCAACGCGCCCATCCACCAAAGGACGTCGCCCTTGGTTCTCCAGTTCGGGAATAGCTTGGAACCAGCGCACCAAAGCATGAGCAAAGGCGATGTCGCGCACGGCAGCCTCATCAGCGTTACCAAGCATCTGACACCCCGCCACCAACAGGTTGCCCGTGGTCTTGTCCAGATAGGCGCGAAATGCGGCCTCATCCTCAAAGGGATCTTTGTAGATATCCCAACGCCGCGCCTCGACCAAAGCATCTAGACTGTCGGCCATCTCAGGCGTCAACACCGCCGCCAGAGGCGTCACCACCTCATGCCGCCGCACCTGCCCGCCATCGCGGATCTCTTCCAAAGCATCGCGCCACCATTGCAGGCGCATCTCGGCAATCATGCTTTCCTGCGTCACCCAAGGCGCGCGGCTGACTTCGATGTTGAAGGCAAAAAGCGGAAACAGCTTGGCCCGCGCAGCCACTGGCGACGCCATGATCGCCATAAAGCGATCCGCATCGCCCCGCTGCACCAGAGCGGCGCAGGCGTTAATGTCCGCCGTCAGATCGCTCACACCGCAGTCGCGCCATCGTGGACCAGTTTCCAGTTGATCGCGTCCAAGAGCGCCTCAAAAGAGGCGTCGACAATGTTTGGCGACACGCCAACCGTCGACCAACGCCGCCCGTTGCTGTCTTCGCTGTCAATGATGACGCGCGTGACGGCCTCGGTGCCGCCCTGCGTGATGCGCACCTTAAAGTCCACGAGTTTCAGATCATCAATCACGGCCTGATAAGGGCCAAGATCCTTGCCCAAAGCCTTAGACAGCGCATTGACCGGACCGCGGTCCGAGCCGCCCTCGTCCATGGATTCACTCACAGAGAGCTTCTTTTCACCGCCGATTTTCACGACCACAACCGCCTCGGACAGGCTCACCATCTGATTATATTTGTTTTTGCGCCGCTCGACCGTGACCTTATAGCGTTTGACTTCAAAGAATGTCGGCAGGTTGCCAAGTTCCTCGCGTGCCAGCAGCTCAAAACTCGCCTGCGCTGTGTCAAAACTATAACCCTGTGCTTCTTTTTCTTTGATGCGATTGAGGATCCGCGCCAAGGCCGGATCGCCTTTTTCAACCGAGATCCCCGCGTCCGCCAAGCGTTTAATCAGATTGGACTGACCGGCCTGATTGGACATCGGAATGATGCGCTTGTTGCCGACCGATTGTGGGTCAACGTGTTCGTAGGTCGTAGGGTCTTTGAGAATGGCTGAGGCGTGCAGGCCTGCTTTATGGGCAAAGGCCGAGGCGCCGACAAAGGCCGCTTGTTTTTCGGGAATGCGGTTCAGGATATCGTCCAGCATCCGGCTGACCCGCGTCAGTCCTTTCAGAGCTTCCTCGGTGACTTGTGTGTCATAAAGCGAGGCATAGGGCTCTTTGAGCATCAGGACGGGGATCAGCGTGGTCAGATTGGCGTTGCCACAGCGTTCGCCAAGGCCATTCAGCGTGCCTTGCACCTGCCGCGCGCCCGCGTCGATGGCCGCCAAAGAGTTCGCGATCGCCTGTTCGCAATCGTTATGGGTGTGGATGCCCACATGACTGCCCGGAATTCCTGCTTCGATCACCGCCTTGGTCGCCGCATGCACCTCGGCAGGCATTGCGCCGCCGTTGGTGTCGCACAAAACCACCCAACGCGCGCCGGCGTCATAGGCGGCTTTCACCGCGTCGATGGCATAGCTCGGGTTGGATTTATAGCCGTCAAAGAAATGCTCGGCGTCAAACATCGCCTCACGCCCCTGCGCCACGATATGCGCCATGGATTTCGCGATGTTTTCTGTGTTTTCAGAGAGCGTGATTCCAAGGGCCTTTTCCACGTGGAAATCATGGCTTTTGCCGACCAGACAGACCGACGGCGTGCCCGCGTTCAAAACAGCCGCCAAAACGTCGTCGTTCTCGGCAGAGATACCGGCCCGTTTGGTCATGCCAAACGCGGTAAAGGTCGCACGGGTTTCAGGCCGTTCGTCAAAAAAAGCGCTGTCAGTTGGGTTCGCGCCGGGCCAGCCGCCTTCTATAAAGTCCACACCTAGGTCGTCAAGTGCCTGGGCGATCAGCTTTTTTTCGTCGGTCGAGAACTGCACGCCCTGAGTTTGCTGACCATCCCTGAGCGTGGTGTCGTAGAGATAGAGGCGTTCTTTGGTCATCAGAGCGCCTCCAGTTTCTTGGCGTCAAAGTCCGCACCAGGCACCAGTTCAACGCCAGTTTTGCTCATGCGCACCTCTAGGCCCGCCTCCACAAATGCATTTTTCAAGCGATCAACTTCCGAGAAGTCTTTGCTCTCCATCGCCTGCGTGCGTGCCTCAAACAGCTGCGTTTCAAAACCCGATAGATCCACGTCAGGCCCCTGCGCCCAATCGCCCAGATCGTCCCCCAGAAGGCCCAGCATCAGACCAGACGCCAGCAATCCCGCCGCGTCCCCAGCATTTGCCAGCTTGTGCATCTCAGCCAGTGCGCCCGCCGTGTTCAAATCATCCGCAACAGCGGCCAAAACCGCTGGGGACGGGCTGGCGGCAGGCTCGATGCCTGCGGTCAGCCCACGCCATTTGCGTAGAGTATTCGCGGCCTCTTCTGCCTTCTTCGCCGTCCAATCCATCGGCTTGCGATAATGCGTGCTCAGAAAGACAAAGCGAATGACTTCCCCCGGCACACCCTGTTCCAGCAAATCTCGCACGGTAAAGAAGTTGCCCAAGGACTTGGACATCTTCTTGCCTTCGACCTGCAGCATTTCATTGTGCATCCAGACCCGCGCGAACTCGCCTTCGGGATGGGCGCAGCAGCTTTGCGCGACCTCGTTTTCATGATGCGGGAACTGCAGATCATTGCCGCCGCCGTGAATATCAAAACTGTCACCCAGAATTTCATAGGACATCGCCGAGCATTCGATATGCCAGCCCGGACGTCCCCGCCCCCACGGGCTGTCCCAGCCCGGCAGATCATCGCTGGAAGGTTTCCACAGAACGAAATCCATCGGGTCTTCTTTGTAGGGCGCGACTTCAACGCGCGCGCCCGCGATCATATCATCCACCGAGCGGCCCGAGAGCTTGCCGTAATTCTCAAACTCCCGCACCCGAAACAGAGCATGACCATCCTTAGCATAGGCATAGCCATCGGCGATCAGTTTCTCGATCATCTCGATCATCTGCGCGATATATTGCGTCGCGCGCGGCATGTGATCAGGCTCTAGCGCCCCCAGGGCTGCCATATCGCCAAGATACCAGCCGATGGTTTCTTCGGTGCGCTCTGCAATCAGCTCTTCGAGCGTGCCAGCCGCACCCGCCTCCTTACGAGACAGCGCGGTTGCGTTGATCTTATCATCCACGTCAGTGAAATTACGCACATAGGTGACATTCTCGGCGCCATAAACGTGGTTCATCAGGCGGTTCAGAATATCAAACACTACCACGGGACGCGCGTTGCCCAGATGGGCGCGGTCATAGACGGTGGGCCCACAGACATAGATGCTCACCCGATCGGGAATAATCGGCTCAAAGACCTCTTTCTTGCGGGTCTTAGAGTTATAGAGCTTGATCTCGGTCATAGTGTCCTCACACACGTCTTTCGCGTGGCGGGCTTAGCAACTTTATCAATGGTTTGAAATAGAAGAACGGCCCGCCAACACTGTTAGCAGGGAATGCAGCAAATAATGATGATGCTTTGGGTCTTCATACGCGCGACCATAGCAGCCGCGCGTAATGGGTCAAGGCATTTGCCTTAAGCCCGTCTTGGGCGCAAAGAGACCGTGGATTTCGCCAAGATGGTGAACAGAATGCCGACAAGGATGATCCCTGCGCCCAACCACGTCGCGGCGGAATAGATTTCGCCTAGGAAAACCGTGCCGGATAAAAGCGCGATGGCTGCTGCTACATAGCCGATTTGACTGAGTAGAACGGGGCCTCCGACCTCTTGCAGTTTGAAATAGGCTGGAAAGGTCAAGGCGGCGGCACCAAGCTGAAGCAAGGTGACGAAAGGGATCTCGGCAATGCGCCCAACAGGGATCTCTCCATAGAGACCGAGCTGCAGCGCCCCCACGGCAGCCAAGGCCGCAAGGTGGCTCCAAAATGCCAGGGCATCGACCTTTGCGCCGTCTGGCCAATAGAGGGTGCGGTAGACATTCCCCGCAGCCAGGACCATCGGCAAAGACAGGCCTATCAACGCATAGCCACTGATCCCGCCTATCCCTGATTTCGCCACCGCGACAATACTGGCCCCTAAGAGACCCAAGGCGATGCCAAGGACACCCAATGGTCCTGTCCCTTTGATCCCAAATGCGACGCTAAGCGCGAGGGTGGTCACGGGCGACAAAGCAAACATGAGCCCAACCTGCCCCGCCCCAAGGTGCGGCATCAGGAAAAACATCATCGCATTCACCAAAGCAAAGCTCATCAGGCCTGAAACCAGCACATAGGGAATAGACCGACCGCGTGGCAGGCTCAGTTCGCCCCGCCGCCAAAGATTTGGTCCCAGAAATAGGACGGCTCCGGCAGAAATCACCATCACCCAGATCAGCGGAGGCACCCCTGTATCTGCAGCAATTTTCCCAAGCGGGAAGGTCAGTCCAAAAAGCCCGCCGGTGAACAACAAAAGGCTCACCGGCTGATTAGGCAGCCTAACCGTCATAGCTCACGACCTCATATTCGACACCGTCAGGTCCGTTGAAATAAAACCGCTCGCCCGGCTCGTAGTCATAGTGGGAATGTGGCTTGAACCCAGCTGCCAGCACTTTGGCCTCAACCGCCTTAAGGTCACTCACCACCACCCCAACGTGGTTGATAGAGCCTTCGACCGTGTATTTCTCGCCTGCCTGTCCAAGCGCACTCGCCGGGCTGTACAAAGCCAGATAACTTTCGCGATCACCAACATGAACTGTGTATCCTTCGTCCATCGAGGCACCTTCCCAACGGATGTGCCAGTCAAAAATATCCATCAGAGTCGCAGCCGAGGCCTTCGCATCGCTGACCGTGATGTTGACGTGTTCGAGTTTCATCAAATGTCCTTTCCGTTTGAATCATCGTTGAAATAACTCTAGTTCTTCAAGTATACTTTAAGGCAATAGGGAATTTTTTGAGTATTTACAGCAAGATGAAAAACCGTGGACTTACAATTGGTCAGATAGGCGAGCGCACGGGTCTCGCGACATCGGCTATTCGCTACTACGAGGACGAAGGGCTGGTGCATCCCTTTCGCACGGATGCGGGACAGCGCAGGTTTGATCGCTCGGACATTCGACGTCTGTCTTTTGTGATGATTGCCCAGAACCTTGGGTTCACGATTGCGCAGATCCGAGAGGTCTTGCGTGGCCTGCCCGAGGGGCGCACGCCGTCCAAGGCCGATTGGGCGCGGATTTCGAAACGGTTTCGCCTTGATCTGGATCAACGCATCACTCAGATGGAAGCCCTGCGTGACAAGCTGGATGGCTGCATCGGCTGCGGTTGCCTCTCGATGAAGGCCTGCGCGCTTTATAACCCTGCCGACGGTATTCGCCGCAAAGGCACAGGTCCGCGCTATTTGCTCGGAGATTCTCCGGACTGAGCACGCCATGTGTTGACCTTTCGTTAAATTTCGATCCCATGGCGAGAGGTTTGATTCCGAAAAAGGCTGGGCTCAGATGAAACTTTCCAATCGCATTACGACGCTGAATGGCGGTGGCTCCAACGGCTGGGAGATCTTTGAGAAGGCGCGCGATATGATTGCGGCCGGAGAGCCTGTGACCATGCTCACGATTGGCGAGCATGATATTGGCACCTCTCGCGAGATCCTTGAGGCGATGCATGAGGCGGCCTTGGGCGGCCATACCGGTTATGCTGCGATCCCCGGGACACCTGCGCTACGCGAAACTGTGGCGAAACGTGTTGAGGCCCGCACCGGCGTGCCCACAACGTCAAAGAACGTGCTGATCGTGCCCGGCGGGCAATCGGGTCTGTTCGCGTCGCATTTTGCCGCCGTGAACCCCGGCGATCGCGCACTGCATATCGATCCCTATTACGCCACCTACCCCGGCACGTTGCGCGCCGTGGGGGCTGAGCCTGTGGCGGTTCAAGCGCGCGCCGAGAACGGGTTTCAGCCCACCTATGAGGATATCGCCGCCAAGGCCCAAGGCGCGACGTCTTTGTTGATCAACTCGCCCAACAACCCAACCGGCGCTGTTTACAGCCCCGAGACCCTGGCAGCCATCGCCAAAGCCTGTCAGGATTTCGACCTCTGGCTGATTTCAGACGAAGTCTATGAGACCCAGGTCTGGGACGGAGACCATATTAGCCCGCGTAGCCTGCCCGGCATGGAAGAGCGCACGATTGTCGTGAACTCTCTGTCCAAGTCCCATGCCATGACCGGAAGCCGCATCGGCTGGATCGTGGCGCCTGAGGCGGTGATCTCTGAGCTGACGGAATTGGTGACCAACACGACCTATGGCGTCACGGGGTTTGTGCAGGACGCGGCGCAATTTGCGTTGAACCAAGGCGATAGCGTCGAAAAAGCCGTGGCCGCCCCTTTCCTGCGCCGTCGCGGGATCGTGCAAAACCTTGTTGAAAACCAGAATGTTGCGCAATTGGTGCCGGCGCAGGGCGCGATGTATGTGATGCTGGATATTCGCGCGACCGGTATGTCCGGCAAGGAGTTTGCCAGCGGGTTGCTTGACGAAGAGCTGATCGCCGTCATGCCAGGCGAAAGCTTTGGCCAAGCGGCAGCGGGCCATCTGCGCATTGCTTTGACGGTCGATGATGATCGGCTTGAGGACGCCATCGTACGGCTTTTGGCCTATGCAAAGGCCCGCGTTTAAAGAGTTTTCCTTGATTTGTCGTTAAACGACGCCCAAGATGACCGCATGTCGTTTTTAGCCAAGATCGGGTCAGATTTTGGCGTTTTTCATGCCTGAGGAGGAGCACATGAAAAACCGTCAGTGGAAAATCAATATCGTCGTGCGCACCATTGGTGGGCGCCGCGGTCGTGCTGCACGGGGTCGCCCTACCCTTTGAATGAGCCAGACTTAAGCCATTCAAATACAGGAAAACTCATGAACGATATCTCACCTCGCCGCTCTGGAGGACGTGCTGCGCGCCGCGCCAGCCGGGCAGCACCTTTGGACAAATCTTTGCGCCCCGTACGTCCGGGTATGGAGGGCGGGTTTTATAAGCCACTCACGGATCAGGACGTCGACCGCATTCACGAAGCCGCCCTGCGCGCTTTGGAGGAAATCGGCCTGTGCGATGCGCCCGAAAGCGGCGTCGCCTACCTGACCTCTGTCGGCTGTATCGCCGGCGACGACGGCCGCGTGCGCTTTCCGCGCCACGTGGTTGAAAAGGCGCTGGAGACCGCCTGCCGCGAGATCACGCTTTATAGCCGTGATGGCGAAAACGACCTGAAACTCTCGGGCAATCGCGTGCATTTTGGCACCGCAGGCGCTGCGGTGAATATGGTGGATGTGGAGGGCCGCAACTATCGCGACTCAACCGTTCAAGACCTGCATGATGCGGCGAAAATCGTCGATACGCTCGAAAATATCCATTTCCTTCAACGCCCTATGGTCTGTCGCGACATTCCCGACAACCGCGAGATGGATCTGAACACGATCTACGCGTCCTGCTCTGGCACGACCAAACACATCGGCACGTCCTTTACCGAACCCGATTTCGTCGATGACGCGCTCAAGATGCTGCACATGATCGCGGGCGGCGAAGAGGCCTGGCGCGCCAAGCCCTTTATGAGCAACTCAAATTGCTTCGTTGTACCACCGATGAAATTCGCCACTGAGGCCTGTCAGGTCATGGAGAAATGCATTGAAGGCGGCATGCCCGTGCTTCTATTGTCCGCGGGCATGGCGGGCGCAACAGCGCCCTCCACCGTTGCAGGCGCCATCGTTCAGGCCGTCGCGGAATGCTTGGCCGGTCTGGTCTATGTGAACGCGATCCAGCCGGGCTATCCGGCGATTTTCGGCACCTGGCCCTTTGGTCTGGACCTGCGCACGGGCGCGATGACAGGTGGGTCTGGCGAGCAAGCCCTGCTGACGGCAGGCTGCGCGCAGATGCATAATTTCTACGGCCTTCCCGGAGGCGCTGCGGCGGGCATGACCGACGCGAAACTGCCTGACATGCAGGCAGGATGGGAACAGATGTGCTCAAACGTCCTCGCGGGCATTGCGGGTCTGAACATGGTCTATGAATCGGTCGGTATGCACGCTTCCTTGCTGGGTTTCTGCCATGAAAGCCTGATCCTTGGCGATGACATGATCGGCCATGCGCAACGCGTCTTGCGCGGGATCGAGGTGGATGACGCCACCCTCGGTCTCGATCAGATGGCAGAGGTTTGTTTGGGCGGTCCGGGTCACTATCTGGGCACGGATGAAACGCTGAGCCGAATGGAAAAAGACTATGTTTATCCGAGCCTTGGGGATCGCACCTCACCCAAGGAATGGGTCGAGGTCGGCAAGCCGGATCTGAACAAAAAGGCGATTGAACGCAAAGAAGAGATCCTTGCGAAACCCTCCAAAGCAGCCTTTGCGCCGGAACTGGAAGCAGAGCTGCGCAGCGCGTTTAAAATCCACCTGCCCCCGCAGTAGAAAAGAAAATGGGGGGGGCCTAAGCCCCCCTTTTAAGTTTCGCCACTCAGACTCACTCTTTGTACCGCTCTGATTTTCTGCCTGCGGCCTGAGCGTCGCTTCGGAATGAACGCATCCACTCCAGAAATCGTGGCGGGATATACCCCCCGCCGAGGGTGTCGGATGGGCCCGAAAGCCCGTCCCCCGAGGTAGTCTTAGCTACAGCCTGAGGTCGCGCCGCAGGTGTTGCATTTCATGCAGGTGCCGTTGCGCACCAGCGTGTAGTTGCCGCAGTCGCCACAGGGATCGCCCTCATAGCCTTGCATCTTGGCTTTGTCCCGCGCGCTCAGCGTTGGGGTGGGCGCTGCAACCGCAGTGGCTTCGCCGACCTCTGGCACGAGCGTTTCCAACGCGGCACTCGCATCCAACGCTTCCGTGCCGCCATTCAGAACCAAAAGCTCTTGTGGCATACGCTTGCGTAGGTAACCGGTTGAGGAAATCTGCTTCAGCACTTCCAAAGAGCGGTTCGCAGCCTCGCCGCTCATCTCTTTGATATTGCTGACACCTTCCTCTTCGCCGCGACCTAGATCGTCGAATGCTGGACCTTGTGGTTTCACATGCGCCAGATCGGTGCGGTCCAGATAGGACACGGCCAATTCGCGGAAGATATAGTCCAGAATAGAGGTCGCGTTCTTGATGCTGTCATTGCCCTGCACCATGCCCGCAGGCTCAAACTTGGTGAAGGTGAAGGCATCGACGAACTCTTCCAGAGGCACACCGTATTGCAGGCCAACCGACACGGCGATCGCGAAGTTGTTCATCATCGCCCGGAAGCCCGCGCCCTCTTTGTGCATGTCGATAAAGATCTCGCCCAAAGAGCCATCGGAATATTCACCGGTCCGCAGATAGACCTTGTGTCCACCAACAACCGCCTTTTGGGTGTAGCCCTTGCGGCGTTCCGGCATCTTCTCGCGGCTTTTCGCCATGACTTCTTTGATGACGACCTTCTCGACGATCTTCTCGGCAATCACAGCGGCTTTTTGCTGTGGGGTGCCGGATTCGAGGATCTCTCCGGCCTCTTCATCATCCTCAATCAGCGCGGCGGCCAGAGGTTGCGACAGCTTAGAGCCGTCACGATAAAGCGCGTTGGCTTTGACACCCAAGGACCAAGACAGCTCGTAAGCCTTCTGGCAATCCTCGATGGTCGCGTCATTCGGCATGTTGATCGTTTTAGAGATCGCGCCGGAGATAAAGGACTGCGCCGCCGCCATCATTGTGATGTGGCTGTCCACGCTCAGATAGCGTTTGCCCTTCTTGCCGCATGGGTTCGCGCAGTCAAAGATGTGCAGATGCTCTTCTTTGAGGAACGGCGCGCCTTCTAAAGTCATGGTGCCGCACACGTGGTCGTTGACCGCGTCGATGTCCGCTTTGCTGAACCCGAGGTGACGCAGAAGGTTGAACTCTGGGTCCATCAGCTTTTCAGCAGGGACGCCGAGCGTCTTGGTGACAAACTCTTCGCCAAGGGTGAAGTGGTTGAAAACAAAGCGGATATCAAAGGCGGTCGCAAGTGACCCTTCGATTTTCGCCAGCTCCTCGGCTCCAAACCCATGGCCTGCCAAAGTGGTCGGATTGATCGCCGGCGCATTGCCAAGCGAGCCGTGACCGACTGCATAGGCAATGATCTCTTCGATCTCAGAGGATTTATAGCCCAGCTTCGACAGCGCGTTCGGCACAGAGCGGTTGATGATCTTGAAATAACCACCGCCTGCGAGTTTCTTGAACTTCACCAGCGCAAAGTCAGGCTCGATGCCGGTGGTGTCGCAATCCATCACCAGACCGATGGTGCCGGTCGGCGCGATTACGGAAACCTGTGCGTTGCGGTAGCCGTGTTTCTCACCCAGCACCAGCGCTTCATCCCAGCTGTCCATCGCCAGTTGGCCCAGCGTGTCATCAGGAATATTCGCCAGATCCAAAGCAACCGGCTTCACTTCCAGCGCCTCATAGCCGTCGGTCGCCCCATAGGCCGCGTTGCGGTGGTTGCGAATGACGCGCAGCATGTGGTCTGCGTTTTTGGCGTGGCCCGGGAATGGCCCCAGCTCTTTCGCCATTTCCGCCGAAGTCGCATAGGACACGCCGGTCATCACCGCGGTCAGCGCAGCGCCAAGGGCGCGGCCTTCGTCGCTGTCATAGCCATAGCCCATGTTCATCAAGAGGCCGCCAATGTTCGCGTACCCCAGACCCAAGGTGCGGAAGTCATACGAGCGCTGCGCGATCTCTTTGGACGGGAACTGCGCCATCATCACAGAGATTTCCAGCGTCACGGTCCAAAGGCGGGTTGCGTGCACATAGTCATCAGACTGGAATTTGCCGTCCTTAAGGAAGGTCAACAGGTTCATGGACGCCAGGTTACAGGCCGTGTCATCCAGGAACATATATTCAGAACAAGGGTTTGAGCCCCGGATCTCTCCGTCTTCTGGGCAGGTGTGCCATGCGTTCACAGTGTCGTGGAACTGGATGCCCGGATCGGCACAGGCCCAAGCTGCGTGGCCGACTTGTTCCCAGAGGTCACGCGCTTTGATGGTTTTCGCGACCGTGCCGTCGGTGCGGCGGATCAGTTCCCAGTCTTTGTCCTCGCGCACAGCTTTCAGGAAGCTGTCGGTGACACGGATCGAGTTGTTGGAGTTCTGGCCCGACACAGATGCATAGGCCTCAGAGTCCCAGTCGGTGTTATAGGTCGGGAACTCGATGCTCTCGTAGCCCTGACGCGCGTAATCCAGCACGCGTTTGACATAAGTTTCTGGGATCGCGACTTTTTTCGCGCCACGGATCGCGGATTTCAGCTGATCGTTTTTCTTCGGATCAACCGCGTCCTCGGTGCTGCCGTCCCAACCTCGGATCGCGGCGAAGATGTCATTCAGCTTGGCTTCGTGCATTTTGGAACCGGCCACGATGGACGCGACTTTCTGTTCCTCTTTGACTTTCCAGTTGATGAATTCTTCAACATCCGGGTGGTTCGCATCACAGATCACCATCTTGGCCGCGCGACGGGTCGTACCACCCGATTTGATCGCGCCAGCTGCTCGATCGCCGATTTTAAGGAACCCCATGAGGCCCGAGGACTTGCCACCGCCAGACAGTGCCTCACCCTCGCCACGCAGGCCAGAAAAGTTGGTGCCGGTGCCAGAGCCATATTTGAACAAACGCGCTTCACGGACCCAAAGGTCCATAATGCCGCCGTCGTTCACCAGATCGTCCGAGACAGACTGGATAAAGCAAGCGTGTGGCTGTGGGTGTTCGTAAGACGACTTAGACTTGGTCAGTTTTCCAGTCTTGTAATCCACATAATGGTGACCCTGCGCAGGCCCATCGATGCCATAGGCCCAATGCAGACCAGTGTTAAACCATTGTGGAGAGTTCGGCGCAGCGCGTTGCGTCGCCAGCATGTGGCGCATCTCGTCAAAATAGGCGCGCGCGTCTTCCTCAGTGGTGAAATAGCCACCTTTCCAGCCCCAATAGGCCCAGGCACCTGCAAGACGGTCGAAAACCTGCTTGGACGAGGTCTCACCCCCCATTTCCGCACCATCAGCGGGAACCGAACGCCACAGAAACTCTGGAACGTCCTTTTCTTTAACTTTCTTAAGTTTCGACGGAACGCCCGCTTTCCGGAAGTATTTCTGCGCAATCACGTCGGAGGCCACTTGGCTCCAGCTGGTTGGCACTTCGACATCGTCAAGTTTGAAGACGATGGATCCGTCCGGATTTCGGATCTCGGATGTGGTGGTTAAAAACTCCAGATCCGCATATGCGTCTTGCCCTGCTGTGGTGAAACGTCTTTGAATTTGCATCGTCGCCCC
Organism: Cognatishimia sp.; assembly: GCA_013215215.1. Taxonomy (GTDB): domain Bacteria; phylum Pseudomonadota; class Alphaproteobacteria; order Rhodobacterales; family Rhodobacteraceae; genus Cognatishimia. Next base: position 30,118 of record JABSOU010000037.1, read on the forward strand.
TTAGTCCCGATCCTGCTGCCCAATCTCAAAAGCGGATGCAAAACAACATATGTTCCGGGGTCTTATCGAAGTCACAACGTCCCTGTCCGCCCAAAGCCTTAGCTGAGCGATGCCGGGCTTCTGCCCAGTCTTGATCATTATGTCTACCGCGGCCCCGAGTGCACAATATCTAGTGCCCGCCTTATCCGCCCACACAATCTGGCGTATGGAGCCCTATGGGGTCAACGCTTTTATTTGATTAAAAACGCCAAAAATTGTGTTGACCAAAACTCGATTCTGGGCGGGGTGTTAGATTCTGTAACAGGCAAAAGTCAGGCTGTGGATAAGTCCGAATTCAAGCGCATCTCCGAAGCCCTTAAAAAATAACAAAAATTGTAGATACCCCCAGAGTCCCGCACAAAAAACACAATATCTAGGGGTTAACGGATAATTAACACAAGATGTGCGAATTTTCTACAATCCAGTGAATTTCAACCTTTGCGCGAATGGAATTCCTATGCCTTGGGGTTCCATTGCCCAAAAAGATGCCCTTAAGACAACGTTAAAATCGCGGTTAATTTAACCGCGATTTTAACGTTGTCTCTGTGAGAGAAGTGGTCGGGGCGGCGAGATTCGAACTCACGACCCCCTGTACCCAAAACAGGTGCGCTACCAGACTGCGCTACGCCCCGGACCGTGGAGTGGTCTTTAAATGTAGCTCTCGGGAATGAAAAGCGAAAAACTGCATTCAATGCGATTTTTTTGCGCAGCTTTAAATTTCATTCGCTGTCGCGACAGGGCCAAACCGCAAGATGCTGCAGAACCGACGGGTGGCGCAGCTCTGAGCCCACTGTGATCCCGATCGCGCGCGCCAGTCCGCCGTTGATTTCCAAAACATAACGCGCAGGCACGTCGCTCGAGATCGAGGTGAGATCACGCGGAATCGCCCGTTCATGGATTTTTACAACCCGCCCTGCCTCATCCAGAAAAATCATATCCAAAGGAATGAGCGTATTCTTCATCCAGAACGACAGCACGCGTGTCTGATGATAGACAAAGAGCATGCCCGCGCCCATTGGCATCTCGAGCCGATGCATCAACCCTTGCTGACGTTCCCGCGCATCATCCGCCACTTCGACCGCAAAGCGCACCTCGCCCCAATCGCCACGCAATTGGGCAGAGTCCACGCGACAGTCGGCGAAGGCCGCCGTGCACACGAAACTAATGGAAGTAATAAGGCCGCCGAGTAAAGAGATAGGCGTCCCAGACATCGTTTATTTCAGAACCGCTTCCCAGGCGCAGATCTGCATCGCCATTTTGCCCCGTTGACCGTCCATCACGCGGATCGCCAGTGCTTCGCCTGGCTGCAGTTCGCTCAGGCCAGACCGGCGCAACACTTCGACATGCACAAAGACATCCTCGGAGTTACCGAAGATATTGGCAAAGCCAAAGCCTTTGCTTTTGTCAAACCACTTCACGCGTGCGGGTGTCAAAGGGTGCTTTTCGATATCTTCTGCGGAGAGTTCTTCGAAATCCGCCAGTGTGTTGCCGGGCGCAGCAACGGGGGGCGAAATGGACAGAACTTCGATTGCTTGAACGCCACGTGCCGTGTCTTGCAGCAGCAATTCAACGGTCGCGGCCTCGGCTACAGAGCTTTGTCCAAAATTTCTCAGAACGTTCGCGTGCAACAGAATATCAGGTCCGCCTTCATCAGCGACCACAAACCCGAATCCTTTCACCGGATCGAACCATTTTACCTGCCCCGAAACGCGCCGGGCGGCAGAATCTTGCATGACATCAGCCCTATAATTTTAAAAGGCTCACCCCCATGAGCCGCGTCGGCGTTAACATGACGATAAATGTCAGACCTATCAAGTATGATTTAAGGTTTGGTAGAAAGAATTTCTACATCTGCATAAATTAAGGGTTCAGCCTTTGGACGGACCATTCCGCTTCTGGATCCGGGCGCGTCCAACGGAATCTATCGTGCAAGCGAAAGGCCCCATCCGCCCAAAATTCGATTTCAACCGGTGTGATGCGATAGCCGCCCCAGAATTCTGGGCGCTTGGGCGCAGGTCCCAATTTCAGCGACAGTTTCGCCGACTCCGCCAAGAGTTCTGCACGTGAGTTCAACGGCTGAGATTGCTTGCTGGCCCAAGCCCCTATGCGACTTTTGAGGGATCTGGACGCAAAATACTCATCGGCCTGAGGCCCGGATTCCTTGCTGACATGACCCCGCACGCGGATCTGACGGCGCAGCGACTTCCAATGCATGACAAATGCGGCCTTTTGGGCACCATCCAGCTCTTGCGCTTTGGCGGACCCGTAGTTGGTGTAAAAGACGAAACTCGCGTCTTCGATCTCTTTTAAAAGCACCATGCGCGCATTCGGCAATCCATGTATGTCGACAGTCGAGAGCGCAATTGCGTTTGGATCGTTGGGCTCGCTTTCTTGGGCCTCTGCCAACCAAGCCCGTGCCAGATCAAACGGGTTGTCTCCGGCGAAGATGCCTGTGCGGTCGCTCATGTTGGGGCTCCTTGACGTAGGGTCTGATTTTGCTCTGTATGGGCGGGTGCCTGCCCTTGAAGGCGGCAAGCTGATCGCCTAAAGGATCATATAAAATGGAATTAGGGACGGAGTAGTCCGAATGTCAAATAATCTGATGGCTGGCAAACGTGGTTTGATCATGGGTCTGGCCAATGACAAATCCATCGCTTGGGGTATTGCAAAGGCATTAGCCGATGCCGGTGCTGAGATGGCCTTCTCTTATATGGGCGACGCGTTCAAAAAGCGCGTGGCGCCACTGGCTGAGCAGCTGAACGTCGACACTCTGATTGATTGTGACGTGTCCGACCCCGCTTCTGTGGATGCGGCTTTTGCCGAGATCGAAGCGAAATGGGGCAAGATCGACTTTCTGGTCCACGCCATTGGCTTTTCAGACAAGAACGAGCTGCGTGGGCGTTATGTGGACACCAGCCGCGACAACTTCCTGATGACCATGGATATCAGCTGCTACAGCTTCACCTCCGTGATGCAGCGTGCTGAGAAGCTGATGACGGATGGCGGCTCTGCCCTGACGCTGACTTATTATGGTGCCGAGCAGGTGATGCCTCATTATAATGTGATGGGTGTGGCGAAAGCAGCGCTTGAGGCCTCTGTGAAATATCTGGCCGAGGATCTAGGCAAGGATAATATCCGCGTCAATGCGATCTCTGCGGGTCCGATCAAAACGCTGGCGGCCTCTGGTATTGGCGACTTTCGCTATATTCTGAAGTGGAACGAGTTGAACTCGCCGCTACGTCGCAATGTGACAATCGAAGATGTGGGCAATTCCGCGCTTTATCTGCTGAGCGATCTGGGCTCGGGCGTCACCGGCGAGAACCTGCATGTGGACGCAGGCTATCACGTCGTTGGTATGAAGGCCGTGGATGCCCCAGACATCGACGCTGTGACCGGTCGCAAGTAAGCGCTGCCACTTCCGAAATTTTAAGGCCCGAGACACCCCTCTCGGGCCTTTTCTTTTAAACGGAAACTTTTAAAGTTTCCGACATCGATTTCTTTTAAAGAAATCGCGTCATTTCGGAGCCCTCATGGAACTCACCCATATCATCGCCTTTAATGCCACGCTTCTGGCCGCCATCCTAAGCCCTGGCCCCGCGATGCTCATGTCCATCCGCGCAAGCCTTACTGGCGGGTTTCGTCAGGGTTTCACAGTCGGGCTTGGCCTTGCCGTCATGGCCGCCACATGGACAGCTCTGGCGCTTTTGGGTCTCGATGGGATCTTCACCCTCTTTCCATGGGCCTATCTGACCCTCAAAATCGCCGGTGCGCTCTATTTGATCTGGATCGCGGTGCAAACCTGGCGCAACGCGCGTGCACCGCTGAACCCCGAGGGCATGGCGGCCACACAAGGCAAATCCTTCCTCTCTGGCCTCTCGGTCAACCTCGCAAATCCCAAATCCGTGCTTTTTGCGTCAGCCGTCCTTCTCGTGATCTTTCCCCAAGACATTACGCTGGCT
>JABSOU010000038.1 GCA_013215215.1 Cognatishimia sp.
CGCTGCAAAGCCTGGAGGGTTCAGACCCAGCAGAACCGCAACCACAATCGCCGCTGCCATAGACAGACGCGCTGCCATCAGTTCAGATCGTTCAGACATATTTGGTGTCAGCTGACCTTTCAGCAGGTCATGAGACACAGCCGAAGAGATCGCCAGCAACAGACCCGCCGCCGTGGACAGCGCTGCCGCCAGACCACCCGCAGCGACCAGACCAATCACCCAACCTGGTAGGTTTCCGATCTCTGGGTTCGCCAGAACCAGAATGTCACGGTTGAATTTGGTCAGCTCGTTGCCGGCCCAGCCGTTGGCTTCTGCCTTAGCCTGCAGGTCCGCACTCTTGTCATTGTAGTACTGGATCTTGCCGTCGCCGTTTTTGTCTTCCCAATCCAGCAGACCGGTTTTCTGCCAGGTTTCCATCCAGGCATACTCAGGGTCAGTTTGGATTTGCTCGACGCTCACCGCTTCGCCACTCGTGCCATTCGGCCACATCAGCTCAGAGATGTTCAGACGCGCCATCGCACCAACCGCAGGGGCGGTCAGATAGAGCAGGGCGATGAACACCAACGTCCAGCCTGCAGACCAACGTGCGTCAGATACCTTTGGAACGGTAAAGAAGCGCATGATCACGTGGGGCAGACCCGCAGTACCAATCATCAGAGACAGGGTGAAGAGCACCATGTTGATGGTCGAGCCATGCGCGGCTGTGTATTCCTTAAAGCCCAGATCGGTCACGATTTGGTCCAGTTTCACGAGCAGCGGCTCGCCAGAACCTGTGTGCTCACCAAAGAGACCCAGCGCCGGGATTGGCGTGCCTGTCAGCTGCAGCGAAATAAAGACCGCAGGGATCGTGTAAGCGGTGATGAGAACGCAATACTGCGCGACCTGCGTATAGGTCACACCCTTCATGCCGCCGAAAACAGCATAGGCGAACACCACACAAGAGCCGATCAACAGACCCCAGAAGGCGTCGATCTCAAGGAAGCGACCAAAGGCAATGCCTACGCCCTGCATCTGACCGATTACGTAAGTGATAGAGGCCACCAGCAGACAGATCACAGCCACCAGACGTGCAGTCGGGGAGTAGAAGCGGTCGCCGATAAACTCAGAAACCGTGAACTTGCCGAACTTGCGCAGATATGGCGCCAGCAGAAGCGCCAGAAGCACGTAGCCGCCCGTCCAGCCCATCAGGAAGGAGGAGTTGTCATAGCCGGTGAAGGCAATAAGGCCTGCCATGGAAATAAACGACGCCGCAGACATCCAGTCCGCTGCCGTCGCCATACCGTTGGTCACCGGGTGAACGCCGCGACCCGCTGCGTAGAATTCCGAGGTGGAACCCGCACGGGCCCAGACCGCGATGCCGATGTACAGCGCGAAAGATGCGCCTACAAACAGCAGGTTAAGAGTAAACTGATCCATGATTTAGTCCTCGTCCACGCCGAATTCGTGATCCAGCTTGTTCATCCGCCAGGCGTAAAAAAAGATCAGCGCCAGAAAGACCAGGATCGAGCCTTGCTGGGCGAACCAGAAGCCAAGATCGCTGCCGCCGACAGAGATGCCGGACAGCATGGGGCGCAGGAGAATCCCGAACCCGAAAGAGACCAGCGCCCAGATAATGAGGCTGATCCGAATGAGACGCACATTGGCTGCCCAATATGCGTTTTTGTCGTCGTTTTGGGACATGGATAGAGTTCCTCCTTCATTTTCCCACCGACCCACGTTGGGGTCTTTTTTGAGCTCTAACCCGTGGCTTTTGTGACCACGGCGCTCAGGTTGGCGGCGATCTCCTCAATCGCCCCCATAGCGTCGATACGCGTAAGCGCACCGGCATTCTCGTAATAGGCAATCAGCGGCGCGGTCTGCGCGTGATAGGCCGTCAGGCGCTGTGCGACGGTCTCTGCCTTGTCGTCCGCGCGCCGTTTCATGTCTGTGGATCCGCATTTGTCGCAGGTGCCTGCGGTGGCGGTTGGCTTGAATGTGTCGTGATAGCCTTCGCCGCAATTGCCGCAGGTGAAGCGTCCCGAAATCCGTTCGACCATGGCGCTGTCGTCGACCTCGAGGCTGATGGCGGCGTTGATCTTTTGGCCCCGTTGCGCGAGCAAATCGCCAAGCGCATCGGCCTGCACCGTGGTGCGTGGGAAACCATCCAGGATCACGCCCTTGGCGCAATCGGGTTCATCCAGCCGGTCCGAAAGGATCGCGATTACGATGTCATCACTGACGAGACCGCCTGCCTCCATGACAGCTTTCGCAGCCTTGCCAGCCTCGGTGCCCGCAGCGACGGCCGCGCGCAAGAGGTCTCCGGTGGAGAGCTGGACCAAACCAAAACTCTCTTCGAGCATACGGGCCTGCGTGCCCTTGCCGGCCCCAGGAGGGCCAAGCAAGATCAGGACAGGGGCGACGGCGGGGGTATTTGCGCCGTCCATTATGCGTCCGCCCGATTCATGCGGTTGGCGATCAGATCGTCCACGACCGATGGATCCGCGAGGGTCGAAGTATCGCCCAAGGCTCCGAAATCGTCTTCGGCAATCTTACGCAGAATACGACGCATGATTTTGCCAGAGCGGGTTTTCGGCAGGCCCGGCGCCCATTGGATCAGATCCGGTTTCGCAATCGGTCCGATCTCGGCACGGACCCAGGTTTCCAGCTCTTTGCGCAGCGCATCCGACGGCTCTTCGCCATTCATCAGCGTGACATAGGCGTAGATACCTTGGCCTTTGACGTCATGCGGGTAGCCGACCACAGCGCTCTCGGCGACTTTGGCGTGCGCAACCAACGCGCTTTCCACCTCGGCCGTGCCCATCCGGTGGCCCGAGACGTTGATGACGTCATCGACCCGGCCGGTGATCCAGTAGTCGCCATCTTCGTCACGACGACAGCCGTCGCCCGAGAAATAATAGCCTTTGTAGTCCGAGAAATAGGTCTTCTCAAACCGCTCGTGATCGCCCCAGACTGTGCGCATCTGCCCGGGCCAGCTGTCTTTCATACAGAGCACGCCCTCGACGCCATTGCCGTCGATGATTTCGCCAGAAGTTGGTTCCAGTACAACGGGTTGCACGCCAAAGAAAGGCTGTTGCGCCGCGCCGGGTTTAAGGTCCGTTGCTCCGGGGAGGGGAGTGAGCATGTGACCACCGGTTTCGGTTTGCCAGAAGGTGTCGACGATGGGGCAGTTCCCTTTGCCGACAACCTCGTTGTACCAGTTCCAAGCTTCTGGGTTGATCGGTTCACCGACCGATCCAAGAACACGCAGATCAGAGAGATCGTGTTTCTCGACCCACTCATTGCCCGCGCCCATCAGGGCACGGATCGCGGTGGGGGCTGTATAGAATTGATTGACCTTATGCTTGGCGCAGACCTCTCAGAAACGACCAGCGTCGGGGTAGGTCGGGACGCCTTCGAACATGGTCGTGGTCGCGCCATTGGCCAGCGGGCCATAGACGATATAGCTGTGACCTGTAACCCAGCCGACATCTGCGGTGCACCAAAAGATATCACCCTCGTGATAGTCAAAGGTGTATTGATGCGTCATCGCCGCATAGACCATATAGCCGCCGGTTGTATGCACGACGCCCTTGGGCTGGCCGGTCGAACCGCTGGTGTAAAGGATAAACAGCGGGTCTTCGGCGTTCATCTCTTCTGCAGGGCAGTCGTCTGAAGCTGCTTCCATCAGGGCGTTGCAATCATGATCGCGGTCGGTCCAGGTGACCTCGCCTCCGGTGCGTTTCACCACCAAACACTGCACCGTATCCTTGCAGGTCGCGAGTGCGGTATCTGCGTTGGATTTCAGCGGTGTTTGACGGCCGCCCCGAGGCGCGAAATCTGCGGTGATGACGACTTTGGCGTCACAGCCGTTGATCCGCGCGCCCAGGGCGTCCGGGGAGAAACCCGCGAAAACAATAGAATGAATGGCCCCGATCCGCGCACAAGCCAGCATCGCGTAGGCGGCCTCGGGGATCATCGGCAGATAAATGACGACGCGGTCGCCTTTTTCAACGCCAAGCCCTTTGAGGACATTGGCCATCTTACTCACTGAGCGGTGCAGATCCGCATAGGTGATATGGAGCGATTCTGTGGTGTTCGGATCATCCGGCTCCCAGATGATGGCGGTTTGATCACCGCGTGTGGCCAGGTGGCGGTCGGTGCAATTGGCGGCTGCGTTCAGCGTGCCGTCCTCAAACCAGCGGATGTCGATATTGCCCGGTTCAAAAGAGGTGTTCTTAACTTTGGTAAAGGGCTTGATCCACTCAATCCGCTTTCCGTGCGTACCCCAAAACCCGTCTGGATCAGAGACAGAGGCCGCATACATTTGCGCATAGCCTGCGGCGTCTACATGGGGTTTCGGGGTGGTTTTAGGGGCTGTGTTGGTGCCAACATCCGCACTAGAAACTGCGTCTGACATAAATATCTCCTCCAAATTGCTCGCCTCTCCCAAAGCGAAATACCGACCAGCGGTATCTGAGGGCGAACATACAGGTGATTTTGTAAATTTCCTCAAAGTCATTCACTTCATTGTGTTTTTTTGTAAATATATTCATGAAATTGACGATTTTTCCGTAATTATATTTACAGGAGATGCGGTTTCTTGCGAAAATTCAGGTGGTTACAAAATTGGGCGCGCAATAATATTGCGCGCCAAAATCAGCGGTTGTGCCTGTTTTCTCCTTTGATGGCTGCCACCAGGCGTCACATGGACGAAAGGCCGCTTCTTTAACGCCCGCGCAGCGCTGCAGGGGCGTGTCTAAAAATGGGCGAGAAAACGTATATAAATTCTTAATGGCTCACCCAGGGGTGGCCATGTCTTAACAAAATCGGAGGTCTGATTTTACTCGCCGAGGTCGAACGTCACGCCGAAAGAGGCTGTCAGACTCACGCTGTTTCCATTACCGGGGAACAGTTGGGCAAAGAAGGACCGGTAACGCAGTGACAGACCCGCGATTGGAACGATATCGCCTGAGGAATAGCGGAATCGGTCAGCATATCCGGGATAGCTGGCAACACCTGCAAAGAGCGATGCTTCGAAATCGTCTTGGTAAATGATCGGCACGCCGACGGTCGCCGCCAGGGAAAACCCGCCATAAGAATTGCGAAAGGCGCCGGCGGTATATCCGAGGCGTTCGCCTTCCCAGGTTAGAAAGACACCTGGGTTCACCTGTTCGAAATCTTGATCGCTGATATGCGCGGATCCCAATGTGATCCAAACTCTGTCAGGTCCCGCGAAACTTGCGGTCGCGCTCAAAAGTCCAACGAGAAAGGCGAAAATGCGAAATGATTTCATGACTGAGTCCAGTAGAGAGGCGCAAATAGAGAGCTCAGCTTTAATAGCAAATCAGGCGTTCGGTAAGCTTTAAGTCGATTTGGGCTTAAATTGTTCGCGTCTTTTGCAAAATCCGAAATGGAACACGTGTTTTTGCACAGCTCAAAGATAACTTTCGTACTTGTGAACGAACATGTCGCATGGGGCTTAAGGCGGTGTTTCGATAAGGTCTAAGCATCCTCACTGGACTGAGCCGACTGGTTTTTCTCAGCTTAACCGCCTGCCTGACGCCAAAGCTTGGCAGATTGGGCGCGCTCCTTTACCCTGCTATAGAGCCTCTTGAGACGTGCGAAAGTGCTTGCATACCATTGTATGCTGAAATAAGAGGGGCTTAGCCAGCTGTCCCAGCGCGCGACATACACCGCCGCGAGGGACGCACTCCACAAACTCTAACGCGCCGGTATTATCATGAGCTTGTACACAGACTATCTCGAAGAGATCGAAACCCGCAAAACCCAAGGCCTGAGCCCAAAGCCAATTGATCAGGCGGATCTGGTCGATGAGCTAATTGCTCAGATCAAAGACACGGGTAATGAACATCGCGAAGACTCGCTGAATTTCTTTGTCTATAACACCCTGCCAGGCACCACGAGCGCCGCGGGTGCAAAAGCAGGTTTTCTGAAGGACATCATTCTGGGTCAAGCCGAGGTCGCAGAGATCTCTGTCGAGTTCGCCTTTGAACTGCTGTCCCACATGAAAGGTGGCCCTTCCGTTGCCGTCCTTTTGGATTTGGCGCTGGGCGATGACGCAGGTATCGCGGCGCAGGCTGCGGAAGTAATGAAGACACAGGTCTTCCTGTACGATGCCGACATGGAGCGCCTGAAAGATGCGCTGGACGCAGGCAACGCGGTCGCCAAAGACCTGTTGGAAAGCTACGCGGCTGCAGAGTTCTTCACCAAACTGCCAGAGATCGACGAAGAAATCGAAGTCGTGACCTACATCGCCGCCGAAGGCGATATCTCGACCGACCTTCTGTCTCCGGGCAACCAGGCGCACTCACGCGCGGACCGCGAATTGCACGGCCAGTGCATGATCAGCACCGATGCGCAAAAAGAAATCGAAGCCCTGAAGCTTCAGCATCCAAACGCGCGCGTGATGTTGATTGCGGAAAAAGGCACTATGGGTGTTGGCTCCTCGCGGATGTCTGGCGTGAACAACGTGGCCCTGTGGACCGGCAAGCAAGCGTCTCCTTACGTGCCTTTCGTGAACATCGCGCCCGTCGTGGCCGGCACTAACGGCATTTCTCCGATCTTTCTGACCACCGTCGGCGTGACCGGTGGCATCGGTGTGGATCTGAAGAACTGGGTCAAAAAGCTGGACGAGAACGGCGAGCCTGTTGTGAACAACAATGGCGATGCGGTTCTAGAGCAGCGCTACTCGGTGGAAACCGGTACGGTTCTTAAGATCAACACCAAAGAGAAAAAGCTCTACTCCTCTGACGGCTCCGAAGAGTTGGTCGATATGGCGGGCTCTTTCACCCCACAAAAGATGGAGTTCATGAAGGCGGGCGGCTCTTATGCCATCGTCTTTGGTAAGAAACTGCAGACATTTGCGGCGGAAGCTCTGGGCGTTGAGGCCCCTCAGGTCTTTGCCCCATCAAAAGAGATCAGCCACGAGGGCCAAGGCCTGACTGCGGTTGAAAAGATCTTCAACGCCAACGTGCGTGGCGCGACGCCCGGCAAGGTTCTGCATGCAGGGTCTGACGTGCGTGTTGGTGTGAACGTTGTGGGGTCTCAGGACACCACCGGCCTCATGACCATGCAGGAACTCGAAGCGATGGCGGCGACCGTTGTGTCTCCGGCTGTTGACGGCGCCTATCAGTCTGGCTGTCACACCGCTTCCGTTTGGGACGTGAAGGCGCAGGAAAACACCCCACGTCTGATGAAGTTCATGAATGACTTTGGTCTTGTGACGGGGCGTGACCCGAAGGGCGTCTATCACTCGATGACCGACGTTATTCACAAGGTTCTCAATGACATCACCGTCAGCGATTGGGACGTGATTGTGGGCGGCGACAGCCACACCCGCATGTCCAAAGGCGTGGCGTTTGGCGCTGACTCCGGCACCGTGGCGCTGGCTCTGGCGACCGGTGAGGTCTCCATGCCGATCCCTGAATCTGTGAAAGTGACCTTCAAAGGCCAGATGGCGCCTTACATGGACTTCCGCGATGTGGTGCACGCCACCCAGTCGCAGATGCTCGATCAATGTGGCGGCGATAACGTCTTCCAAGGCCGCGTGATCGAAGTGCACATCGGCACGCTTCTGGCGGACCAAGCCTTTACTTTCACCGACTGGACCGCAGAAATGAAGGCGAAAGCCTCTGTCTGTATCTCCAACGATGAAACCCTGATCGGCTCGCTTGAACTGGCGAAGTCCCGTATCCAGGTGATGATCGACAAAGGTATGGAGCACGACAACGGCACCTTGGCCCGTCTGATCGCCAAAGCGGATGCTCGGATCGAGGAAATCAAATCCGGCACCCGTCCGGCTCTGGTGCCTGATGCAAACGCGAAATACTTCGCAGAGGTCGTTGTCGATCTGGACGAAATCATCGAACCGATGATTGCCGACCCAGATGTGAACAACGCCGACGTGTCCAAGCGCTATACCCACGACACCATCCGTCCGATATCTTACTACAAGGCGGAAAAAGAGGTGGATCTGGGCTTTGTTGGCTCTTGTATGGTCCACAAAGGCGACATCAAGATCGTGGCACAAATGCTGCGCAACCTTGAGGCCGCTGAGGGCAAGGTCGAATTCAAAGCGCCACTCGTCGTGACCGCGCCGACCTACAACATCATCGACGAGCTGAAAGAAGAGGGCGACTGGGAAGTTCTGCAGAAGTACTCTGGCTTTGAATTCGACGACAGCGCACCAAANCAGGTCGCACGGACCGAGTATGACAACATCCTCTATCTGGAACGTCCGGGCTGTAACCTTTGTATGGGTAACCAGGAAAAGGCTGCGAAAGGCGACACCGTTCTGGCGACCTCAACCCGCCTGTTCCAAGGCCGTGTTGTGGCTGACTTGCCAGAGAAGAAGGGTGAATCGCTGCTGGCCTCGACCCCGGTTGTTGTTCTTTCTGCGATCCTTGGACGTACGCCAACTCTGGAAGAATACAAAGTTGCGGTCGAAGGCATCGACCTGACCAAATTCGCACCGGGTAAAGGTAAGCCGCTAGATACGTTGTCTGTGCACTACTAAGCGCGTTTACATACGAAATTCGAAGGGCCATCCGCTTGGGTGGCCCTTTTTCGTTACGTCCCCCATTGACGCAGAATGCGAGTCTGTCTTACAGCGCAAATATTCTCAGGGCGGGGTGAAATTCCCCACCGGCGGTGATAGCCCGCGAGCGGCCCATGTTTTGGGTGTCAGCAGATCCGGTGAAATTCCGGGGCCGACGGTTAAAGTCCGGATGGTAGAGAAGTATGCGGTGATCCCCAGCGGGTGACTCGTGTCAAAACGCTCTGGGATCTTGTCATTGGGAAAGGACTTAGAGCTATGACAAAATCCCCAAACTTCGCCTTCATCAAGGCGCGCTGGCATTCTGATATCGTGGATCAATCTCTGGTCGGTTTTGAGAACCGTCTGGCCGAGATGGGCGTGGATGCTGGTGTCGAGACATTCGGCGTGCCGGGTGCGTTCGAGATGCCATTGCTCGCGCAAAAGCTGGCCGCAACCGGCAAGTATGACGCCGTGATCGCGGCGGCTCTGGTCGTGGACGGCGGCATTTATCGCCATGATTTCGTGGCGCAGGCTGTGGTCGACGGCCTCATGAAAGCGGGCATGGAGACAGGCGTTCCGGTGCTGTCCGTCTCGCTGACGCCGCATCATTTCCAGCCATCGGAAGAGCACATTGCCTATTTCCACGCGCATTTCATCAAGAAGGGCGCAGAGGCCGCGAACGCGGCTGTGCAGATTTCTTCTGTGCACGCAGAGCTGGCAGCGCCTGCAGAGCTCGCGGCCTAGGACGTCAGCTCCAAACACAAAGAGTGATCGGCGTCTGCAAGCCCGTCGATCACGTCAAAATGATGCTTGCCCGGGTCAGCAACGAGCCGGGCAGGGACGCCGGCGCGACCCCAGTTTTCGGTGATCAAAGCGGACTGGCGCAGGAACTCTGGGCGCTCGCGGGCGCCGACCCAAGCGGTGAAATCAAACCCTTTGCGGGGCGGCTTCAGTGAAGGACTTTCCTCGCGCGCGACTTCCTCCGTCAGGTCAAGTTTTTCGTTCATAGAGTGACGCATGAGCGGGCGGAGGTCGTGCACGCCACTAATGCTGACGATCTTGTCGATACGGTTTGCGATATTGTCGGGCAGGGGCGTAGTTTCACACCCCATTCGCGACACCAAATGCCCGCCTGCTGAGTGTCCCGTCAGCCGGATCGGGCCTGCGACCTCTTCGGCAATCATTGATACCGCACGACCCATCTGCGCAGTGATCTCAGGGATTTTCGCTTCAGGCGCAAGGGTATAGCTCGGCATGGCCACGGCCCAGCCATGCTCAATCGGCCCGCGCGCCAGATGCGACCAGCTGGATTTATCAAAGGCCTGCCAATAGCCCCCATGCACGAAAACGATCAGCCCTTTGGGTGCCTCACTCGGCAAAAAGAGGTCCAGCTTTTCACGCGGAGCTTTGCCGTAAGGCAGATCCAACCGAGCACGCACCGAGGCGCGAAACTCTGCGGCCTGTTCTGACCACATCGGCGGAAAATCCGCTGCGTTCTCGATGTAGTCGCCGTTGGAAAAGGCGTCTTCCCAGTCGATGTCTGTTGTCATGATGAGGTCTCAAAAAATCTCTTGCGCGTTTTATTTAGGTTAATATATTTCATGCTTGAAGCAAGTGAAATTCCAACCACAGAGCCCCGCGTGTCAAAGCCCTTTAAGCCAGATCCCCTAGACGGAGACCTCAGCAAAGAGCGTCTTGAGCTTTGGTTGCGTTTGCTCAAGGCCAGCGGCCTGATCGAAGAGGAATTGCGGCGACGGTTTCGCAGCGAGTGCAACTCGACCCTGCCGCGATTTGATGTGATGGCGACTTTGGCTGCCTCAGGCGATGGCCTCAAGATGAGTGAGATCTCGGCGAAGCTGCGTGTCTCAAACGGCAATATCACCGGCATCGTCGACAAGCTGAGCGAAGAAGGGATCGCGGCCCGCGTGCCCTTGCCCGGAGACAGGCGCGCGCATTTGGTGCAGCTGACCGACAAAGGACGCAAAGTTTACGAAGACCACGCCAAGGCCCATGCCGGATGGATCGATGAAATCCTGAGCGGTCTGAATGCTGATGATATCGAGGGCATGATCCTGCGGCTCGACTACATGACCAAATTTCTGGAGAGTGACGATGAGTAGCGCCTACAACCCAAGCGAAGACGGCGCGCAAATGGGTTTTGCCAAGGCCATGTCCTATGGCGACTACCTTGGACTAGAGGGGCTCTTGGCGCAGCAACACCCGCAAAGTACGGCCCATGACGAGATGCTGTTCATCATCCAACATCAGACCAGCGAGTTGTGGATGAAACAGGTTCTCCATGAACTCAGCGCCGCGCGGATCGCGCTAAAGACCGGCGACACGCCGCAGATGTTCAAGATCCTTGCGCGTGTCAGCCGCATCTTTGAACAACTCAACAACGCCTGGGATGTGCTGCGTACAATGACGCCTGCGGACTATACGACCTTCCGAGAAGCGCTTGGGCCATCAAGCGGGTTTCAATCCTATCAATACCGGCTGATCGAGTTCACTCTGGGCAACCGCAACCCGCATATGATGCAGCCCCATGCGCATGTGCCAGAGGTGCATGCGCTGCTTGAGGCGGAACTGGAGCGCCCGAGTTTTTATGATGAGGTGGTCGCCCATCTGTTTCAGACGCTGGATGGGCATACAGACAATATGCCCGCACCACAGCTCGACAGCCCACACGCGGCAAAGCCAGAAGTCCAAGCGCGTTGGAAGCAGGTTTATCAAGACACGACAACCCATTGGGCGCTCTATGAGTTGGGCGAAAAACTGATGGATATGGAAGACTATTTCCGTCGCTGGCGCTTTAACCACGTCACCACGGTTGAGCGTGTCATCGGGTTCAAACGCGGCACCGGAGGGACATCCGGTGTGCAATATCTCAAACGCATGCTCAGCGTGGAACTCTTCCCAGAACTCTGGAACGTCAGAGGCGAACTCTGATCAAATCAAAGGATGATGTTATGAAATTTGTCTCTTTCTGCGCGGCACTTGCCCTTTCGGCCACTGCAGCCTTCGCCCAGGATTTGTCACGCGAAGAAATTCGCCGCGTGCCGGTGCCCGGGTCCGAGACCATGGAGGTCATCGTCAGCGAACTTACCGTGGCGCCGGGCGCGACGATCCCAATGCACAGCCATCCCGGCGACGAGCACGCCGTGGTGATCACTGCGGCTACGGCTCAGGCTCCAAACGGGCAGGTCATCGAATTCCCGATCGGGGCGACGCTCTATTTTCCGGACGGGCAGGTGCATGGCGGTCTGACCAATATCGGCGACGCGCCCATGGTGGCCATCACGACCCATGTGGTGCGGGCCGGCGAACCTCTGACCATCCCGGCTCAGTAAGCTTGCGACACGAGGGGGGAGCGATGTTACCACGTAAAGATCTTTTTGAATTGCCCAAAGGGGTGATCTATCTGGACGGCAACTCTTTGGGGCCATTGCCAAAAGGTGCACAAGAGCGCGCCATGCGCACCATTTCCCAAGAATGGGGCGGAGAGCTGATCCGCGCATGGAATTCCGCTGATTGGATGTCTTTGCCGCAAAAGGTCGGGGACCGCATCGCTGGCTTAGTCGGAGCCGCGCCGGGCACGGTCGCCACCGGAGACACCCTCTCGATCAAGGTCTATCAGGCCTTGGCAGCCGCGCTGAAAATGCGGCCCGGGCGCAAGGTGATCCTGTCGGACAAAGGCAATTTTCCAACCGATCTCTATATGGCGCAAGGCCTGATCAAGACGCTGGACGCGGGCTATGAATTGCGTATGCCTGCAGCCGAAGACGTAGCGGATGCGATCACCGATGAGGTCGCTGTGGTCATGCTGACGCAGGTCGACTATCGCAGCGGACGCCTACATGACATGCGGGCAATCACCGAAAAGGCCCATGCGGCGGGCGCGGTGATGATCTGGGATCTGGCGCATTCGGCGGGGGCTTTGCCCGTGGATCTAGCGGGCAGCAACGCTGAATTCGCCGTCGGCTGCACCTATAAATACCTCAACGGCGGCCCCGGAGCGCCTGCGTTCATCTATGCGCGGCCTGATATTGTCGAGGAGGTAGAGCCTGCGCTCGCCGGTTGGCTTGGCCACGCCGCGCCCTTCGCGATGGACCCCGCCTATAGCCCTGCCATGTCGACAGAGCGTCTGCGTGTCGGCACGCCCCCGGTGGTGCAATTGTCTCTGTTGGACGCCGCTTTGGACGTCTGGGAGGGTGTCAGTATGGCAGATATTCGCGCCGCCTCCATTGATCTTTGCGAGACGTTCCTTGCCGAGGTCGAAGCACGCTGCCCCATGGTTTCGCTGGCCTCCCCTCGGGACGCGCAGCAACGCGGCTCTCAGGTCTCGTTCGCTTTTGATCCGGGCTATCCGGTGGTGCAATCCCTGATTGACCAAGGCGTGATCGGAGACTTCCGCGCGCCCAACATCATGCGCTTTGGCTTTACGCCGCTGTACATTGACCAAGCCGACGTAATCCGCGCCGCCAAGATCCTAGAGACCATCATGACAGAGGGTCTCTGGAAGGATCCCAAATACCACCAAGTATCCAAAGTCACCTGAGTAAAGGACATCACAATGGTCTGCCTTTTCGTTCAAATCCGTTGCACCCCCGGCACGGCCTATCGAGTCGCCGATGACATCGCGCTGCGCGAGATTCATTCCGAGCTTTATTCCATCAGCGGCGACTATGATCTCTTGATGAAGCTCTACATTCCCGAAGGCGAGGACGTTGGGCGTTATATCAACGACAATCTTCTGAACATCGAGGGTATCGAGCGCACCCATACGACCCAGACCTTCAAAGCCTTCTGAGTGCTTGCCAAAGCGAAGTCGCGCACGGATAGTCGCGGCACGCGTTTTGGGAAAGTTGCAGCATGGCTTTGGAAAACCTCTGGGAAAAAACCGCCGTCGCACCGCCAGCGACCAAGATCCTGGCGAGTGCGCAATCCACCTATGATCTTGTGGTCATTGGCGCTGGGTTTTCCGGTTGTTCTGCCGCTCTGACGGCGCGGGATCTGGGGGCATCCGTCGCAGTTTTTGACGCCAAAACAATCGGCTATGGCGGATCGGGACGCAATGTCGGTCTGGTGAACGCAGGTCTTTGGACGCCACCGGACGAGATCGAGGCCGCGATTGGCAAACGCGAAGGCACAAAGCTTTATGAAACTCTAAGCGCTGCACCTGACAGTGTTTTTTCCCTCATTGATCGACTCAATATCGAGTGCCACGCCCGCCGCAAAGGCACGCTGCATTGCGCGCATGCGGCCACTGGGCTGACCGACTTGAAGCAACGCGCCAAACAGTTGCGTAAACGCGGTGCGCCTGTCGAACTCTTGGACGAAAATGCAACCCGCCACCGCGTTGGATCAAGTCGCTTTCAAGGGGCCTTGTTTGACCCGCGCGCCGGTACCATTCAGCCGCTGTCCTATGTGCGCGGGCTGGCCAAAGAGGCTATGAAGGCTGGGGCCGACCTATTTGAAAATGCACCTGTCCATCATGTCAAAAAAACCTCCTCCGGCTGGATGGTCAGCGTCGGCGACCAAACGATATTCGCCAAAGCGTTGCTATTGGCGACCAACGCCTATCTTGAGGGGATTAGCGGCATTGCGCCACCGCAATTTACCAAAGTGGGATACTTTCAGGCGGCCACACGTCCCTTGGAGGCCACCTGGCAACGCAGCATCCTGCCCGGCAAAGAAGGCTGTTGGGATACGGCTATGGTCATGTCGTCTTTCCGCTGGGATGCCGAAGGGCGGCTCGTGATAGGTGGTGTCGGCTCGCTTGATAGCCTTGGGCGTGGCGCGCATTTGGCCTGGGCGCAACGCAAACTCACGATGCTGTTTCCTCAATTGGCGTCAGAAACTCTGCAAGAGGCCTGGAGCGGCACAATTTCCATGACCAGTGACCACATTCCAAAGATCCTGGACATTGGTACCAAAGGCTATGCGCTCTTTGGCTATTCCGGTCGTGGGATCGGGCCGGGCACGGTCTTTGGGGCGACGGCTGCGCATGCGCTTTTGACCGGAGACCGCCAAGACCTCCCGGTGGTGCCGACCAAAGCGCACACGGAAAAACTGACCGTTGTCAAAGGGGCCTACTATGAGGCCGGGGCGACTCTGACCCATATGTTTTCAGCGCGTTAAGACGCCGCGTTCTAACCGACACTATTTGCAATTGCCCCGGCATTTGCCCCATGATCCCGTTAACCGATCTGGGAGGATCAGACATGCACGATNGATCTACACCGCTTCCTGAGNCAGTCACGCTGGAGGTTGCCGACGGCATCGCGACTCTTACGATGGAACGGCCGCGTTCGATCAACGCCCTGTCCGAAGAAATGCTGGCGGCGATGCAGGCCCAGCTCGACGACATCGCCACGCGCCGAGACATCAAAGTGGTGATCCTGCGTGGGGCGGGGAATCATTTCTGCGCAGGCCATAACCTCAAGGAAATGACCGCGCGGCGGGGCGATGAGGATGGCGGGTATCAGTATTACAACGACCTCTTCGCGACCTGCGCCAAGATGATGATGTCGGTCGTGAACCTACCGCAACCTGTGATCGCTGAGGTCACCGGGATTGCAACGGCTGCGGGCTGTCAGCTGGTGGCGAGCTGTGACCTAGCCGTGGCGTCTGAAGAGGCGCGCTTTGCCACGTCAGGCATCAATATCGGGCTGTTCTGTTCCACGCCCATGGTGGCGCTCAGCCGGAATGTGCCGCGCAAGGCGGCGATGGAAATGTTGCTGTTGGGTGAATTTATCCATGCGGACAAGGCCTTAGAGATGGGCCTCATCAATCGCGTCGTGCCCTTGGATCAGGTCGCGGACACCACCCGTGAGATGGCCGCAAAGATCGTCAGCAAATCACCCTTCGCTGTGAAAATCGGCAAACGTGCCTTTTATGAGCAGGCCGAGATGACCTTGGCCGAGGCCTATGAATACGCGGGTCGCACTATGGCCGACAACATGATGGCGCGGGATGCAGAACGTGGCATCGGGGCCTTTGTGACCAAAGCCCCAATGCCTGAATGGGAAGGCGAATAGGACTTAGTCCCAAGCCACAACGGTCTGGCGCTGTTGCCCAAGGCCTGTGATCCCAAGTTCCACGACATCGCCCGGTTTCAGGTATTGCGGCGGCTTAAAGCCCATACCGACGCCCGGGGGCGTTCCGGTCAGGATCAGGTCTCCGGGTTCCAATTGCACAAATTGCGACACGTGATGAATGATCGTGCGCACATCAAAGATCATTTTTGACGTATTGCCCGTCTGTTTGCGCGAGCCATTCACATCCAGCCACATATCAAGATCCTGCACATCGGTGATCTCATCCGGCGTCACTAGCATCGGCCCCGTTGGGCAGAAATTCGGAAAGCTCTTGCCCTTAACCCATTGCCCGCCGCGCTCGATCTGCCACGTGCGTTCTGACACATCATTGGCCAGCGTATAACCCGCGACATAGTCCAGCGCGTCCTCCATCGACACACAGAGCGCGGTTTTGCCAATGACGAGCGCCAGTTCGACCTCCCAATCCAGTTTGCTCATATGGGGCGGGTAGGGGATGTCGGCGTTCGCCTCACAGAAGGTCGCCGAGGACTTGCTAAAGAGGATGGGCTCGCTGGGGATCGGCAGGCCGGCTTCTTCGGCATGATCGGAATAGTTCAGGCCGATGCACCAGATATTACGCGGCTGCGCGATCGGGGTCGCGATGCTGAGGCCGGTCGTGTCGAGTTGCGGGAGGCTCGCTAGATCCAGACCGTTTAGGCGATCCATTAAGCCGCCCGCAAAGCCATCCGGCGAAATGTCGTCACAGACAGAATCCAGCCCATACCAGGTTTCCCCATCAGCCGAGGCAGCCGGAATTATCGATCCGTCAGAATTCTCAAAACGCTTTAGTTTCATTGTGTTACTCGTCCTCTTTACAGTAAGTCGCGGGCTGCGAGATTGCGCATCAACTGGCTGGTACCGAAGTGCCATTCATCGCAGGTTGTCGAGAGCTGCACCCGATTGCGCAGGGTGCCCAGACCGGGCGCGGTGATCTCGACGATATCGCCAAGTTTGTGGGTAAAGCCTTCGCCGGGTACATCCCGATCCTGCGTCGGCGCGAAAAGCGTGCCCAGATAGAGCATCAGCCCGTCCGGGTATTGATGGTGACGGCCAAGGGTCTGGCGCACAAGGTCTTCGGGGTCTCGGCTGATTTCCTTCATTGAGGAATGCCCGGTCATCTCAAAGCCATCCTCGCCGGTAACGGTCAGCCTCAGTTCAGCTGCGCGCACGTCATCTAGCGAGAAGCCTGTATCAAACAGTCTGATCATTGGCCCGATGGCGGCAGACGCGTTGTTGTCCTTGGCCTTAGACAGCAAAAGTGCTGAGCGCCCCTCGACGTCGCGCAGGTTCACGTCATTGCCCAATGTCGCGCCCACGATCCGCCCGGTTGAGGCCACGGAAAGCACCACCTCGGGCTCTGGATTGTTCCAGGTGGACACCGGGTGAAGTCCAACATCCGCGCCATAGCCAACAGCAGACAAAACCTGCGCTTTGGAAAACACCTCAGCGTCCGGGCCGATCCCGACCTCTAAGTATTGCGACCACAATCCTTCTTCGATCAACGCGGCTTTCACAGCCTGCGCTTCGGGTGAACCTGCTTTGATTTCGCGCAGACTCTCCCCGATGACTGCGCCAATGCGCGCGCGGATCTCTTCGGCGCGTTGAGGGTCTCCTTTGGTGCGTTCTTCGATCACGCGCTCGACCATGGATCCCGCAAAGGTCACGCCGCAGGCTTTCACGGCTTGCAAATCGCAAGGCGCTAGGAAATGGGTTTGCGTTTTGTCTCCAACCGGTGCGGCGGCAATCTCTTCAAGCGACCCCAACGATAGGCCCTTTGCGGCCATGACATAAGCCGCAGGATCCTCCATCTCGCAGATATCGCGCACCATCGGCGTGGTTTTAGACGTGATATCAATGACCTCGCCACCCCGAAGTGTGACGACACACGGGCCACCCACTTCCGGAGACCATACGCGGCCCAGCCATGTTCCGGCCTGTTCGGTCTCTGTCAAAAACGCCATGTGCTGGTCCTTTCCTCAGGGATGAAATGGCCATGGGGCAGGCCTTTGAAGGGGATGTCGACGGCAAATAATCCGCCTGCGTGCTGAGTGTTTTCCAATGCGTCAGGCGCCATCCCCATCTGCGCGGTTGTGATATACAGACGATCCAGATTTGGCCCGCCAATGCAACAGCAAGTGACATTGGGTGCGGGAAGTTTCACAAAAAGATCTGGCGTACCAAGCGGGTCAAAACGAATAACACACCGGCCGCGAAACCGCGCGTTCCAAAGCCCGCTCTCGGCGTCAACGCAGGATCCATCGGGTATGCCAAAGCCCTCAATATCCGCGAGTACGCGCCGGTTCGTGGGTGTTCCACTGCGCGTGTCATAGTCATAAACATAAATCGCCGTACCAGCGCTGTCGGCGAAATACATCTTTTCGCCAGATGGAGAGAAACAGATCGAATTGGCGCAGCCTATGTTGTCAATCACCGTCCCGGCGTGATCTCCGGCCCATCGCCAGACGGGTGTCGTGCGCGCCATATCCTCTTCGTTGATCCCGCCGATCAAGAACCGACCCTGACGATCCAGATTGCCGTCGTTGAGGCGCGTGTTGGGGTGCTCGGGCTGATAGTCGCACAGCTTTTCACGCGCGCCGCTCTCAAGGTCCATCAAGTAAAGCGCATCGGAAAACCCGGCGAGCATGGTCTGGTCTTGCAGAAACGCAAATGCACAGAGCTTGCCGGGCAGGGCGGTTTTGCAAGCATCCCCGCCATCCGCGTCACACGACCAGAGGGCAACGCCAAAAATATCGGTCCAGTAGAGGCGCTGGTCGACCTCATTCCACTGGATACCTTCGCCCAATTGGTTCTGGCAATCCAGCATCAGTGTGGCCGTGAGACTAGGGGCGGCTGAACTACTCATCACAGGTCTCCCACCCGCGAGTCGCCTATGCAGAAGCGAGCTAAATGTGATCTATAGATTCGCCCTGCGCCTTGCCCAAAATCACCCTGAAAAACAGCATTTTCCTGAGTAAAACCGCAAGATTTTTCTCTCAGGCAGGTCGTTCCTACCAACATGGAAGTAAACGATTTTTTAAACAATTGTGTCTCCCTCTCCGCTGACGACATCACAAAAGCACGTGGCTTTGTGAATTATTTTGCTTGACGAATTTAATGCATTTCCTATTCTAAGTCACACCTAAAGCGCAAATGTTTTGTGTTTTGGTGAGGCCAAAACCTTCCCCAAGGTGCGGCCGCCTGTGGAGGGTGTTATGAGTAAGAGTGAAGAAATGTCGCCGGCATATTGGATATGCGGCAGCCTGGTTGATGGTACTCTTGTACCTGCCACTTTGGGCGTTCCGAATGCGAACGGCCTACGCTTTCGACCTTTAGCGCATATGTCCTCTTATCTAGCCGCTCCCAAGGCAAAAGGGATCCAACCATCAAACAGACGCAGCCAATCTCTGTGTCTGTTTAGGGCGCGAACCGCTCGTCTCTCTAAGGAGGAGAGGGACGTCCTCGGTCGATATGTCTAATGCGTGGTCAACATGTGCCTGACTTAGTTTCGCATTTTGACACGCATCTCAGAAACCCAATGAGAATCCGGACAAGCCGGTCTAAAGTTTAAAAAAGTGGAGGAAATTATGAAACACGTCTCACTCACGCTCGCGGCATCGCTGGCAATCACAGCGAGCGCTGCGGTTGCGGATGTGACCGTTGATGTGCTGTCTATCAACCGCGATTCAACCCCTTGGCTTGGGCTCTACACGGACGCCGCAGCGTCCTATGAGGCCGCAAATCCGGGTGTGAAGATCAATCTTCAGTTCATGGAAGACGAGGCCTTCAAACAGAAGCTGCCAACTCTTCTGCAATCTGACGCGGCGCCGGATATGTTCTTTAGCTGGTCAGGTGGCGTGTTCTATGAGCAAGCCGAGCAAGGCTTCCTGCGCGCGCTGGATGACGCAACGGTTTCAGAGTGGCAGCAAGAGCTTTCTGCAGGCGGCATGGCGGCTCTGTCTCATAATGGCAAATACTATGGCGCGCCTGAGGCTTCTCAGAACGTTGCGATCTGGTACAACAAAGACCACGCAGCGGCGCTGGGCATCGACCCGACCGCGATCAAAACCTATGACGACCTGCTGGGCGCGGTTGAAACCGCAAAAGCAGGCGGCGTGACCCCGTTTGTGGTGGGCGGTCAGGACAAATGGCCTCTGCACTTCTTCTATTCCCTGATCGCGATGCGCATCATGGGCCAAGAGGGCATGGCGGCCTCAGCGGCTGGCGACCACGGCGGCTTTAACAACGACGACTGGGTCCGCGCCGGTCAGGAGTACATGCGTCTGATCGAACTGGAGCCATTCCAGCCTGGCTTTATGGGTGTGAAATATGACGCGGCAACCGGCCTTTGGGGCGACGGCGCGGCTCTGTTCCACCTGATGGGCGATTGGGACCTTGGCGCATCGCGCGGGGCTGCGACCAATGGCGGTCTGTCTGATGATCAGCTGGGCGTGATCCCATTCCCAATGATCGAGGGCGGCAAAGGTGCGATCACCGACACGCTGGGCGGCGCCTCTGGCTTTGTTCTGACGAAGGATGCACCTGACGAAGCCGTTGACTTCCTGAAGTATTTCATGGGCGTCGAAGTCCAGAAGGCCGCGGCAAGCGGTGGGGTCTATATCCCAACTGTGCCGTCCGCAGGTGGTTTGGTTGAGGACGTGATCCTCAAGCAGTTTGCTGCCATCGGGGGTGCCTCGACCTATCACCAGCTGTTCCTGGATCAGTTCTTCGGATCCGAGCTGGGTGGCGCGATCAACGATGTGTCGGCCCAGATGGCAACCGGCGACATCACGCCAGAAGCCGCTGCCGAACTGCTCGAAGAAACCCGCGCGTTTCAGTGACCTAAAATGAAAGTGCTCTCCCCGCCAAAGGGGAGAGCAACCTAAGGCAAGACAGATGGTCACTACGACAGACTACGCAACCCAAGCAACGCTTAAGCCGAACGTGTTCCGCCGCATGTGGACAGACGGTCAGCTGAAGATGTTGCTGATTTTCCTACCGCCAGCGCTGCTTGTTTTCACGGTTTTCGTGATCTTGCCAATGCTGCAGGCCGGTTTCTTTGCGCCCTACAAATGGTCGGGCTATGGACCTGCTCCCTGGGTTCTGAACGAAGACACCGGCCGCGAATTTGGCCGCTGGGTCGGAAGCCAGAATTTCGAACGCATGTGGGGGCATTCTGCTTTCCAACAGGCCTTTGAAAACACGCTTCTGGTGATCGCTGTCTCGCTGCTTATTCAATTGCCGATCGCATTGTTTCTGGCGCTGCTGATCTATCAAAACAGCCGCATCAATACGATCTTTCGGCTGGTGTTTTTCCTGCCCTACATCATGGCAGAAGTCGCGACCGGTCTGATCTTTAGCTTTGTCCTGGATGGCAACTATGGCCTGTCCAAATGGTTCTCGGACCTCATGGGATATGAAACGGCCTTCTTCCCGCTGGCTGAGAAGCCCTGGGCGTTTTATTCGATCCTTGCGGTCATCGTTTGGAAATACTTCGGCTTTCACATGATGATCTATATCGCGGGTCTGCAATCGATCTCAAAGGAGTTGATTGAGGCTGCGCGGATTGACGGGGCGACCGCCACCCAGCGCGCGTTCTTTATCCAGATCCCACTTCTGTGGCCCGCCATTACGATCTCGATCTTCTACTCGGTGTTGGGTGGATTGCAGGTCTTTGACCTCGTGATGCCCATGACGGCTGGAGGCCCGTCGAACTCGTCCCATACGTTGGTGAGCTATCTCTATAACTTCGGCTTTGTGCGCTTGAATGTGGGCTTTGGCTCGGCGGTTGGTGTGTTCCTTTTCGCGGTCGGCGTGGTCTTTGCGCTGGTCTATCGCAACACCGTCCAGAGGGGGCAGTAATATGTATGATTGGAAAGACGCCGGTCGCATTTCCGTGCTGCTCTTTGTCTCGTCCCTGATCCTGATCCCCTTGGCGGCGACGGTTTTGGGCGGGTTCAAAACCTCGGGCGAGCTGCGCGTGTCGCCCTTCGGGATCCCGGATCAGTGGCACATGGAATTCTATGGCGAGATCTTTGCCGATGCGAATTTCTGGCGCTATCTCTGGAACTCGCTCCTGATCTCATTGCTGACCGTGTTCTTGACCGTGTTTATGGGCGCCATGGCGGCCTATGCCTTTGCACAGGTTCGGTTTTTCGGGTCAGAGTTCCTGTTCAGCTATATGTTGTTGGGGCTCATGTTCCCCTTCGCCGCAGCCATCATGCCCCTGTTCCTGACAGTTCGGGATCTTGGTCTACTTGACACCCCCTGGGGCGTCGTTCTGCCCCAAGTCGCCTTTGGTCTCGCGTTTTCGATCATGTTCTTCCGCACGTTCTTCTCCCAGATGCCGGAAGAGCTGTTTGAGGCGGCGCGAGTCGATGGCTGCGGCTATATCAAATTCTTCTTTCTTTTCACGCTGCCTCTGTCGACGCCGATCCTGGCGACCATCGCGACCTTTGTCTTTGTGCAGAGTTGGAACAACTACCTCTTGCCGCTGATCATGCTGAATGACCGCGCGGGCTATACTTGGACGTTGGGCGCGATGGACTATCGCGGCGAATATACGGCCGAGTGGAACCGCACTCTGGCCTTTGTTTCAGCCACTTTGGCGCCGGCTGTGGTGTTCTTTCTGGCTGCGCAGAAATACATCGTCGCGGGCCTGACCGGAGGCGCGGTGAAGGGATGAATATCCAGAATCCAATCCTCCCGGGCTTCCATCCCGATCCCTCGATCTGCCGCGTGGGCGAGACCTTTTACATCGCCACCTCGACGTTTGAGTGGTTTCCCGGTGTAGAAATCAACGCTTCAACTGACTTGCAGAACTGGTCGCTGGTGGCGCGCCCGCTGGATCGCGCGCAGCAACTGGATATGCGCGGAGAGCCCGACAGCTGCGGCGTTTGGGCACCGAGCCTGTCCTTTCACGACGGTCTCTTTTGGCTGATTTACACGGACGTCAAACGCTATGACGGTCACTACAAGGACACCCATAATTACTTGGTGACCGCGCCTAGCATCGAAGGCCCTTGGAGCGATGCGATCTATCTCAATTCCAGCGGCTTTGATCCCTCGCTCTTTCATGACGACGACGGGCGAAAGTGGTTGGTGAATATGGATTGGGACCATCGCGGCGGGTACGACGATCACCGCAGGTTCTTTGCCGGTATTCTTCTGCAGGAATATGNCCCTGCGCAGGGCAAACTGGTGGGCGAGGTCTCTCGCATCTTTGCCGGCACAGAGGCGGGGTTCACCGAAGCGCCGCATTTGCTGAAGCACGAGGGGCAATACTATCTCTGCACCGCTGAAGGTGGCACCGGATATGGGCATTGCATCACCTATGCCCGCGCCGATGCGCTGCTAGGACCCTATGAGCTCCATCCCGAAACCCATGTTCTAACCGCACGCGCAACACCGGAAGCCCCCTTGCAACGCACGGGCCATGGGCAGCTTGTGAAAGGTGAGGGCGACACATGGTGGCATACGTTCCTGTGCTCCAGGCCCTTGCCCGGCA
This sequence comes from Cognatishimia sp., assembly GCA_013215215.1. Taxonomy (GTDB): domain Bacteria; phylum Pseudomonadota; class Alphaproteobacteria; order Rhodobacterales; family Rhodobacteraceae; genus Cognatishimia. The sequence continues at coordinate 23,141 of JABSOU010000038.1, forward strand.
CGCGCCTCAGCCCGCTAGGACGCGAGACCGGCATCACCAAAGCTGAGTGGCGCGATGGGTGGCTGCATCTTGAGGATCCACAGCCGACCGCGCAAAGTGACGGCTTCACTGAGGACGCTGCGACCTATGCGTTCAACGGCCAGCTTCCTTCAGTGTTTCAGTGGCTACGTTCGCCTGACAAGGATCGCCTGTTTTCACTGACAGAACGCACAGGAGCCCTCAGGGTCTTTGGCCGCGAAAGCGTCGGGTCTTATTTTGAACAGGGTCTCGTAGCGCGTCGCCAGACGGGTTGGCGTTACTCGGCTGAGACGTTGATCGATTATCAACCGCGCGACTATCAGACGATGGCGGGGCTGATCGCTTACTACAACCGCTTCCAATTCCATTACCTCTACGTCTCGACCGATCAAACAGGCACCCGCCACCTGAAAATCCAATCCTGCATCGGCGATTGGCCGGAGGGGCAGTTGACCTTTGCTCTGGAGTCTCCGGTGGCTCTCCCAGAGGGATTGATCGAGCTTGGCGTTGATGTCGACCTTGGCGGGCTTCAGTTCCGCTGGCGTAGCGAAGGAGGGGGCTGGCATCCCATCGGTCCTCTCCTCGATGCGTCCGTTTTGTCAGACGAGGCCGGTCGAGGCAGCCACGCTAATTTTACCGGAGCTTTTGTCGGCATGGCCGCCCAAGACCTCAATGGGTCGGGCCACTCCGCCGATTTCCTCGGCTTCAACTATCGCAATAGGAAAGAGTAACCCATGGCAGAAGTACGCCTTAACTCCGTTCGGAAATCCTTTGGCAGTGTGACTGTCATTCCCGATCTGAACCTGACCGTCAAAGATGGGTCTTTTTCCGTGCTCGTGGGGCCGTCGGGCTGTGGCAAATCCACCTTGCTGCGCATGATTGCGGGGCTTGAGGATGTCTCGGGCGGGTCGATCTATATTGACGGGGTAGATGTGACCAACGCACAGCCCTCGGATCGCGGCATCGCGATGGTCTTCCAATCCTACGCGCTTTATCCGCATATGACCGTGCGCCAGAACATCGGCTTTGGTCTGCGCCTGGCCAAAATGCCAAAGGACCAGATCAATCAACGCGTCGAAGAAGCCGCAGAGATCCTGCAACTTGGCCCACTGCTGGAACGCAAGCCCAAGCAACTCTCCGGTGGACAACGTCAGCGTGTAGCGATTGGGCGCTCGATTGTGCGCAAGCCCAAGGTGTTCCTCTTTGACGAGCCTCTATCCAATCTGGACGCCGCCCTGCGCACACAGATGCGCGTCGAACTCGCGGAGCTGCACTCCAAGCTCGATGCGACCATGATCTATGTGACGCATGATCAGGTCGAAGCCATGACCATGGCGGATCAGATCGTGATCATGAAAGACGGCGAGATTCAACAGACCGGCGCGCCCATGACGCTCTATAACCAGCCGGAAAACCCCTTTGTGGCGGGTTTTATCGGCTCGCCCAAGATGAACCTGATCGAAGGTGCCGTGGCCTTGGATCTGAACGCCAAAGCCATCGGTATTCGCCCTGAACACATCAATGTGTCCCAGAAAGAAGGCGCCTGGAAGGGCCGTCTGCGCCATGTCGAACATTTGGGATCAGACACCATCGCCTATGTGGAAAGCCCCGACACTGGTGCCATGACCGTGCGACTGGTTGGCGAGGTTTCCATGCGATCAGGCGATGAAATCTACATGACACCCATGCTGGGGAATATGCATTTGTTTTGCCACGATGGTTCGGTGCAAAGGATTTAAAAATATGAAGAAAATTTGCGTAACAGGAGGAAGTGGCGGCGCCGGAAATGCGGTGATCGAGCATCTTCTTGCGCAGGGTTACGACTGTGTGAACATCGATATCAAAGCACCAAAGACCCGCCATTGTGCGTTTCACGAGGTCGACATGACCGACTATAAATCGGTCTATGACGCCATGGCGGGCTGCGACGGCCTCGTGCATTTCGCAGGCAACCCCGAGCCTGACTTCAACCATTGGGACTCTGCCGCGCGGTTCAACAACAATACGGTTGCGCTGTTCAATGCTTTCAATGCGGCCCAAGCCCATGGGATCAAAAAGGTCGTCTGGGCCTCATCTGAGACGATCTTTGGCTTTCCATTTGAGACCAACCGCCAAAAGACGCTGCCCGTCAGCGAGACTTCCGAGGCCCAGCCGCAAGGGGGCTATGCCCTGTCCAAAGCGATCTCTGAGACTTTGGCGGAACATATGTCCAAACTCTATGGCATGACCTTCATCGGGCTGCGCTTGTCCAACGTGCTGTATGATGATGAGGCCGCTGTCCCAAGTTTTCAAAAGATACCCGGCTATTGGGAGGATTTGCCCCACCGCAAATTCAACCTTTGGGGCTATATCGACAGCCGCGATACGGCCCGCGCGGTCCGATTGGCGCTAGAAAGCGACGTAAAAGGGGCCGAGGTTTTCAATATCGCCGCCAAAGACACATTGATGCGCCAGCCCACCCAAGAGCTGGTGGAGACGGTTATGCCTCAATCCGACTTAGATCCCAAAATAGCCGGCCACATGGCGCTTTTGGATTGCTCCAAGGCGCGAGAGGTTTTGGGGTTTGAACCAGAATACACTTGGCAAGACGTGCTTGGTTTAAACCAAGACGGCACCCCACGAGGTGACTCATGAAGATCAAAAACATCACAACGCATCTCCTAAAAGAATGGCGCACGATGCTGTTCGTCGTTGTGGAAACCGATGACGGCACCATTGGCATCGGTGAAAGCGGGCTGACCAGCCGCGAATATGCTGTTGCGGGGATGGTGGATCACCTCAAAACGCTCCTGATCGGCGAAAACGCCTTTGACATCGAACATCATTGGCAGACCATGTGGCGCTCGGGCTTTCATCCCTCGGGGCAGGTGCTGTCCAGCGCAATGGCCGCGATCGACATTGCGCTCTGGGATATCAAAGGCAAGGCGCTCGACGCGCCGGTCTATGACCTTCTTGGCGGGCGGGCGCGTGAGAAAGTGCTAAGCTACTGCCACCTGCGGGGCAGCACGCCTGAGGAAACGCTGGCCTCGGCCAAAGCGCATGTGGACCAGGGCTGGAAAGCGCTGCGCTGGGAGCCGACCTATGGCGATGACATGATCATGCGTGGTCGCCGGGCAGTCGATAAAGCCATTGAGGAATTCAAATTGCTCCGTCGCGAGTTGGGCCCTGAGATCGAATTGGCCTTTGACGCCCATACCAAACTGACGCCGGTCGAAGCCGCTTATCTCTGCAACGCGGTCGCGGATCAGCGCCCAATGTTCATCGAAGATCCATTGCGCAGCGAATATGTCGACGGCTACCGCTCCTTGCGAGGCAAAACCGCAGTGCCACTGGCTGCGGGCGAGCAGTTCGCCTCAAAATGGCAGTTCGTGCAGATGTTGAACGACAACCTGATGGACTATTGTCGCGTCGACCTCTGCATCGCCGGCGGCCTCACCGAAGGGCGCAAGATCGCGGCCATGTGCGAAGCCCGTATGGTGGATCTTGCGGTGCACAACCCCATCGGCCCCGTTTCCACTGCCGCGTGCCTGCATCTCAATCTGGTCAGCCCGAATGTTCTGGTGCAAGAGCTGCCAAAACGCCCCGGAGAATGTCTGGACGACGTCATCGCGACGGATCAAACTTGGGAAGACGGTTGGCTGAGTTGCACAGGCAAGCCAGGTCTTGGGGTCGAGGTTGATATCGATGCCTTTAAGAAATACCCGTTTGAACCAGAGCATCTGCCTATGATGCGACGCGAGGACGGAAGCTACACCAATTGGTAGCTGAATTCGGAATGGAATGAGCATGTTACAGAGGAAACACTTGATCGCCGGCGCTTGGGTTGACGCAGAGGATCGGTTTGAAAATCAACCGGTAGAGGGGCCTGCCGACAGTTTCGCAGCAGGCTCAGACGCGCTTGTAGATCAGGCCGTGCGCGCTGCCGAAGAGGCATTTTGGACCTTTGGCTATACGACTCGCGCAGCGCGTGCCGCGTTTCTGCGGGCCATAGCAGACGAGATCGAGGTACGTGGTGATGCCATCACGGCCATGGGCACCAAAGAGACTGGCCTGCCCACCGCGCGTCTGGAAGGTGAACGAGGCCGCACAACCGGCCAGCTACGTTATTTCGCCCAAGCTATTGAGGCAGGCGATTATCTTGATCGCACCCATGACGCAGCCCTGCCGGATCGCGCGCCCTTGCCGCGTCCTGATCTGCGGCTGATGCAACGCCCGATCGGGCCGGTCGCTATCTTTGGCGCCTCTAACTTTCCTTTGGCCTTCTCAACTGCGGGCGGCGACACTGCGGCTGCTTTGGCGGCGGGCTGTCCGGTGGTTGTACGCGGCCATCCCGCGCATCCGGGTGTGTCTGACCTTGTTGCACAAGCTATCGATGCGGCGATCAAGGCCTGCGACATGCCCGCAGGTGTGTTCAGCTTGATCCAAGGTGGGCCTCTTGAGGTTGGCGCAGCCCTGGTTCAGCATCCGTTGATCAAGGCGGTGGGCTTTACGGGATCCTTGCGCGGGGGGCGGGCTTTGTTTGACCTCTGCGCCGGGCGCCCCGTGCCGATCCCATTCTTTGGCGAACTGGGTTCTGTGAACCCGATGTTCCTTTTGCCAGAGCTTTTGGCAAGCAAGGCGCAGGCCACGGCGGAAGGCTGGGCAGCGTCTTTAACGATGGGGGCAGGGCAGTTTTGCACGAACCCGGGTGTGGTTGTCATGATCAAGAGCGAGGGTGCAGACACATTCCTGCAAGCCGCAGAGGCAGCGCTTTCTGAGGTCGCTCCGCAAGTCATGCTGACGGATGGGATTTCTCAGGCCTATACCGCAGGCCAATCCAAAATTTCTGGCGCAGACAACGTGACCTCTGTGGTGGCTGGCGAGGCTGGCCCAAGATGCGCTGCGCCGTCTTTGGCGACGGTCGCTGCGTCTGATTGGCTTGCCGACGACACCCTCGCGGACGAAGTTTTTGGCCCCTTCGGCCTCGTCGTCGTCTGCGAAAATGCCGAAGAAATGCTCGCGGTGGCCAAGGGGCTACACGGTCAATTGACCTGCACCCTGCATCTTGTGTCTGGCGACGAAGCGCTGGCGCAAAACCTGATGCCAATTCTGGAACACAAAGCCGGTCGTGTGCTGGCCAATGGCTTCCCAACCGGGGTCGAAGTTTGTGATGCGATGATGCACGGCGGGCCCTATCCGGCCTCAACCAATTTTGGTGCCACCTCCGTCGGAGCCATGTCGATCCGGCGTTTCCTAAGGGCCGTCAGCTATCAAAACCTGCCTGACGCGCTTATTCCCCAGGATTTGCTTTAACGATCATCTCCGCCGTTTCTCGGTTCTCGGTCAGCATCTCACGCATCAGCCGCCGCGCCTCTAAAGGGTTTGCGGCGGCAATCGCGAGTGCCACATCAACATGCGCCTGTCGGTTTACTTTGACCTCAGGCACAACCTTGGCCCCGGTTGAATAGCTGAACTGCAAAAGCGCCAAGATCAGCCCTCGTAGTTGCGCCAGGATAAGGTTACCTGTGGCCTCGAGAATGGTGGCATGAAAGGTGTAATCCGCTGCGATCATACCATCCATCCCATAGGGATCCGGATCGATATGTTGTGCCGCCGACAGGATCTGATCGCGCTGCGCTTGTGAGGCATTCTGAGCCGCAAGATTGGCGGCTTCTGGTTCGACCATCATGCGCATCTGCGTGCTGGCAGCGTAAATCCGAGTGGCGGCCGGGCTGGAAGGATCATGCCAGGCAATCACATCAGGATCGAGCAAGTTCCAGGACTCAAAAGGTAGAACACGTGTGCCATAGCGACGCGCAGTGCGCAGCATGCCTTTACCTGATAAAACTTTGGTCGCTTCGCGGACGACCGTGCGGGAGACCCCCAACATGTCGCAAAGTTCGGCCTCGACGGGGATGGTCACACCCTCAGCAAATTCTCCGCGCGCAATCATACGGCCCAAAGTGTCTACGGCCGTCTTGACCGACCCCGTGGGCAACTCGCTGAGAAAAACGTCTGGCAGGTGAAATGGCTGGGACGCAGGTTTTTTCATTCTAGTTCCTCTGCGTAACATACTATCTAAGGGGTGAATAAGAACCAAGACGAAACGATTAACAATTCGGGAATTCCAGAGAAAAATGTGCGAATTGGACAATCCTTGAGATCGAAAGCTGGGTTTTTTGAGATGTTCCGATTGGATGCGGTTTAGAATTTTCTAAGTATTTCACAATTTGCCTTTCTGGCTGAGCTTTAGCCGCGTTCACGGTATTGCATTTTAAAACGCATTTATGCGCTATGGGCAGATGGATTGGACACCTCTCAGAGACGAGATCGCCAAGTGGCATCAAAAGAAGATGGTGCTGCCGATTTGGTGGCGTGACGATGATGCGACGACCGACACCGCCGCTCTGGACCGTCTGATCAGCCTGTCCAAAGAGGTCGGCGTGCCGGTGCATCTGGCGGTCATCCCCCGCCATGCCACACCCCAACTGGCCAAGCGCTTGGCGGCGCTCGATCACATTCATCCGATCGTGCATGGCTGGGCCCATCGCAACAACGCGCGCGGGCGAGACGAGCGCGCGGAGTTTACTGATGCACGCCCCTCTGACCTTAATCGTGAGGAGGCCACCGAAGCGTTGCGTCTGTTGCAACGTCTTATGCCCGAACGCGTCCTGCCTGTGTTTGTGCCGCCTTGGAACCATATCGATCCTTTGGCTTTGAATGAACTGCCGGGGGCAGGGTACCGGGTGCTGTCGACCTGCGACGCGCGCATGCAGCCTGAGGCCCTGCCGGGGCTGACACAGATCAACACACATCTGGACCCCATCGCCTGGCGCGAAGACACCAGGTTGCATGACGCTGACTATTTGATGGAAAAGCTTGTGACCTCTCTTAAGCGGCGTCGACAGGGTAAGGATGACAACAGCGAACCTTTTGGTCTGCTAACGCATCATTTGGCGATGGAAGAAGAGGTCTGGGACTTCACGCGTCAATTCTGGTCAGAGATTCTCTCAGCCCCTCATGAGATCTTCGAAATCTTGCCCAACTAGACAAATTTTGTCCCCCTTAGACTAATGAGCCCCTAAGGCCATGTCTGTTACCAAAGCTTTGCATTGGCGACATAGAAGCGCCACATATCCGTTAAGTTAACTTTAAGCGGCACCCCTAGTGTCTCCGCCAGAACTCTGGGGGACTGACATGCTAAGTGTTCACAGCTTGACCAAACGGTTTGGCGACAAAATCGCGGTTGATAAGGCCAGCTTCACGGTAGAAAAACCTGCGATGATCGGGATCATCGGCCGCTCAGGTGCCGGTAAATCCACCTTGCTGCGGATGATGAACCGCCTTGCGGACGCAAGCGACGGATCGATGGTCTATAATGACGTGGAGATCTCGTCTCTGCGTGGTGCTGACAAACGCGAATGGCAGTCTCGCTGTGCGATGATCTTTCAGCAGTTCAACTTGGTGCCGCGTATGGATGTGGTGTCCAACGTGCTGCACGGAACACTCAATCGCCGCTCAACGCTGGCGTCGATGTTCAACCTCTATCCGCAGGCGGACATCCACATAGCCATTGAAATCCTTGATCGTTTGGGCATTGCCGAGCAGGCGGCCAAGCGCGCCGAAGCCCTGTCTGGCGGCCAACAGCAACGTGTCGCCATTGCGCGCGCTCTGATGCAGGACCCGCAGATCATTCTGGCGGACGAGCCAATCGCTTCGCTTGACCCAATGAACGCTCAAATCGTCATGGAGGCCCTGCGCCGCATTCACGAAGAAGACGGCCGCATGGTCATCTGCAACCTCCACACGCTGGATACCGCACGTCGCTATTGCGACCGCGTCATCGGCATGCGCGACGGGCGCATCGTGTTTGATGGCACCCCAGCGCAACTGACCACCGGCGTAGCACGCGACATCTATGGCGCGGGCGATGACTTCTCGGAAGCCGCCACAAGCACCGAAATCGAGACCTTGGATCGGTCGGACTCTGCACGCGCAGTACCGGCCTAATTTTTCGACCCGCGGCCTTGGGGGGCGCGGGCGGACACTTCATCACTAGGAGAAAGAGATGAAAAACGTAGTAGCACTGGCTCTGGCCACCACCATGCTGTCTGGCGCGGTTTCCGCAGAAGGCATCAAAGAATTCCGCATCGGCATCCTGGGCGGCGAGAACGCGCAAGACCGTTTGAACTCTTACGAGTGCCTGCGCTCTTACACCGAAGACGCGCTGGGTGTTGAAACCAAGCTGTTCGCACCAGCGGACTACGCGGGTGTTATCCAGGGCCTCGTAGGCGGCACGCTGGACTTTGCATGGCTGGGCGCGTCCTCTTACGCGGCGACTTACCTGCAAGACGCAGATGCGGTTGAGCCAGTTCTGATCAAAGTGAACGTAGATGGTTCCATCGGCTATCACTCCATCGGTTTTGCCCGCAAAGACAGCGGCATCGCGTCTCTGGACGACATGCAGGGCAAAGTCTTTGGCTTTGGTGACCCGAACTCCACCTCTGGCTACCTGATCCCATCCATCGAGATCCCTCAGTACAAAGACGGCATCACCATGGAATCCGGCGCATACTTCGGCGAAGTTAAGTTCACCGGCGGCCACGAGCAGACCATCGTTGCAGTCAACAACGGCGACATCAACGGCGGCGTGACCTGGGCTGACGGTCAGGGCGACTGGGAAGACGGTTACAACTCTGGCGCGCTGCGCAAAGCGGTTGACGCGGGCCTCGTTGACATGAACGATCTGGTTCAAATCTGGAAATCCAAGCCGATCCCAGAAGGCCCAATCGTTCTGCGCAAGAGCCTGCCAGCAGACGTCAAAGCAACCATGACCAAACTGGTTGACGACATGTTCGAAAACGACGCGGCATGTGCCTACAACATCGCAGCGGGCGACACTCTGGGCTTCCAGCCAGTGACCCACGAAACTTACGTCTCCATTATCGAAGCACGTAAGCTAAAATCCAAATAAGCCACACTGGCTTGCGGCGGGTCCCTCATCGGGACCCGCTTTTTCATGACATTTCAAGCGTTTCGGAGTGAGGCTTCGTGCAAGCCCCAGTCCACAACGCTTTGAGGATAAGGCAGTTCACCATGACAGAGGCCGCAGTGAGCCCCCCGCGGATCAACGTGATCCAAGACGCCTATATGGCGCAGACCCAGAAAAAGAGACGCTATGGCTTTCTGACTCTGGTGATCTTTATCTTTGTGATGGTGGCGGGATTTAACACCGCAGCCTCGCGCAATGGCGGATCTTTTTGGGGCGGGATCGACAATTTCTTTGACTATCCGGCCGAAGTTGTCAGCGAGGCGGTCGAGAAATCCGCAGAACTGCCCGCCCATTTCTTGACCTACTTCCCGGCGCTGGTCGAGACGGTGAATATCGCGGCGGTCTCCACCTTGATCGGGGCGCTGCTTGCAATCGTGCTGTCGCTCTTGTCCACACGCGGCTTGGCCCGGTTCCCCCGCATGATCCCGGTATTTCGCCGTGCGATGGACATCATGCGCGCTGTGCCTGAAATCGTGATCGCGCTTGTTCTGATCTTTATCCTCGGCGGCGGGCCTGTGCCTGCGATGATCGCGATTGCCTTTCACACCGCTGGCGCACTGGGCAAGCTGTTCTCCGAGGTCAATGAAAACGCAGACCTCAAACCGGTCGATGGCCTCGCCTCGGTCGGCGCCACCTGGAGCCAGAAGATGCTCCTCGGTGTCATCCCACAGGTTGCACCCAACTGGCTGAGCTACGCGCTCTTGCGGTTTGAAATCAATATACGCGCCTCAGCGATCCTTGGTTTCGTGGGCGCAGGTGGCCTTGGCTATGAACTCAAGAACGCAATCTCCTGGGGGCAGGGGCGCTTTGATGAGGCTGGCGCGATGTTCATCCTGCTCTTCCTGACAATCATGTTTTTCGACCAAATCTCAAGCTATTACCGCGACCGTCTGGTGCACGGTTCAGGCGAAGGGGCGCACTGATG
>JABSOU010000039.1 GCA_013215215.1 Cognatishimia sp.
TACCCTGCGCTTCAGCCTTCGCGAGGCCACCGGCCGCCGGATCATTGGCTAGAACCAGAACAGGTTTCGCCGCATGACCGGGCTCGGCCATGTCTTGCAGCAGGCGGGCCATGTTGGAGCCGCCGCCGGAAATCAGAATAGCAACGCGGAGCGTCAAAGAAGGCTGCCCTGATAGCGCATTGCGCCTTCAGAGGTCACTTTGCCGATGGTCACAGGGATCTCGCCGCATTCCGCCAGCGCTTCTTGGACCGAGGTCAGTTGGTCTGGGGACACAGCAAGGATCATGCCGATGCCGCAGTTGAAGGTCTTGAGCATTTCGGCCTCGGACATGCCGCCGGTTTGCGCGAGCCATTGGAAGACGCCGGGCAAAGTCCATGTGGACAGATCGATCTCTGCGCCCAGCCCTTCTGGCAACACGCGCGGCAGGTTCTCGGTCAAGCCGCCGCCGGTGATATGCGCAAGAGCATGCACGCCGCCGCTGCGGATCGCAGACAGCGCGGGTTTGACGTAGAGTTTGGTCGGCTTGAGCAATGACGCGCCCAAGGTGCCTTCTTCCCACGGGCAATCCGCGTCCCAGGTGAGGCCTGAGACCTCAACCAGCTTGCGTACCAGAGAGTAGCCATTGGAATGCACGCCGTTTGACGCCAGACCCAGAAGGATGTCGCCCTCGGCCACGTCGGTTGGCAGATCCGTGCCGCGCTCCATCGCGCCGACAGAAAAGCCTGCGAGGTCGAAATCGCCGTCCTCATACATGCCGGGCATTTCCGCGGTTTCGCCACCGATCAGCGCGCAGCCGCTGTCGACGCAACCCTGGGCGATGCCTTCGATCACACGGGCCGCAGAGTCTGTATCGAGCTTGCCGGTCGCAAAATAATCCAGGAAAAACAGGGGTTCAGCGCCCTGACACACCAGATCGTTCACGCACATGGCGACCAGATCGATGCCGACCGTGTCCATATAGCCCGTATCGATAGCAATCCGCAGCTTGGTGCCAACGCCATCTGTTGCCGCCACGAGGATCGGATCGGTGTAGCCTGCATCCTTGAGGTCAAACAGCGCGCCAAAGCCCCCCAGACCCGCCATCACACCCGAGCGTTTGGTGCGCTTCGCAGCCGGTTTGATGCGTTCTACAAGGTCGTTGCCCGCGTCGATATCAACGCCCGCATCCGCATAGGTGATGCCGTTTTTGCCAGTGCTCATAAGAGGCCCCTCAGGTGGATCAGCTGCTTTGGGGGTGCAGTAAATCAAACCGCGCGGCCTCGCAAGGCAAAGGGGACGAATTGCGACATTGAGGTTGCCTCAATTCTGCATGAGGGTTCAAATATTCGCCTTTTAAGCTGCAGCGAGAAACTCGCACAAACCAGCATCTGCTCTCTTGACGCGAAAAGCCAATATGATAGCCACAGAGGCACAAGGTAGGGCCTGTAGCTCAATTGGTTAGAGCAGAGCGCTCATAACGCTTTGGTTGCGGGTTCAAGTCCTGCCGGGCCTACCAAAAATAAATAAAATCAAATACTTAAGGTTGGGTGGGCAAAATCAAGTACTACCCATACCTCCGTGAACAAATTGAGAAACTTTCCCACTTTTTCTCGAAAAGCCCTGAAGCAATTTTTCGCGTTAAACCGCAACTCAAAAAGCCTTCGTTAACCAGAAAGACTAATTTTGGTTGGCTGTCAGATCCCAAAAAATTCTACAAGCAAAGCGGGAAGAGGAGCAATAACAGCGAAGAAAAACGATGTTTTCATCATAGTGCCATTTCCGTTCATAATAATGTCGTTGTCACGAATGTGCTCATCATTGTGAGCGCCAATTTCCTCCAATACTTTTAAGCTATTTGAGTCCGAATGAATGTCTTCCTCCATGTCATCATACCTTCCCCCAACAACACCAAAATCGGCGGGCAGAGCTGACCACGCTGAGCAGAAAGCAGAAACAAGCAATAAGATTACCGTAAAAATCAAGCTGCCTGCGTCGTCGCTGTTTGCAACAATACCCGTTAGTACCATGGCTGCCGCGAAAATTATTCCTGCGAAAGTCACGGCCCGTTGATCAGCAGCAATTGCAAGTTGCTGTTGCGCGCTCAGCCTGGCTTCAGAGCGTCTGTATGCTTCTAGAATCAATTGTTTTTTGTTATCAGACATCAGAAATCCATTTTGAGATAGTTATGGTCAAAAAGTCCACCAAAGTAGTTAAAAGCGCCGGCCGCGATTTATCTAGAGGAAAAGAGAACGCTAGTTCCAATCGTGATGATAAATTTATCGGCTACCAGATTAACAAAGCCAAACCAAAGCCACAGAACACTTCAAAGTCGCCAAAGAGTGATAAGAAGTAGCTTCAGACTTGGGTCTTATGCTTCATTCTAGTTGCTCCTGGTTAACGTAGCACATCTTGCTCGAACGATGAGAAGGAACTGCGTGGACTACGCCGATCTAGATGTGTGATCGATGAACTTCTGGATACTGTTATGGATAGTCACAGCGTGTTTCTGTGGTTGGTTCTTTTAAGGGGAAGTTGTGAAAGATCTAAAATCTAATTGGCCAAAATTGTTGCGAGCAATTTTGGTGGCATACGGTACGATGTTTTTGTTTTTGGAGTCTTTCGAGGTTCTTTCCGACATAAACATTGGGTTTAACTATGCAGTTTTTCTAACCAGTGGCGCTGTGTTGGGGGTTCTGTTTTATGTTTTTGATGGATTTCTCATTGAAGGGTATTTGAAAAGTGAAGTTCAAATACCAATGGAGTTCTGCAACACTTCGCTTTCAATAAAATTTGGAGATCTATTCGAACAAAGTGGTTGGAAAGTTGTTGGCGTCAACGACTTCTTCGACAGCGAAGTCAATGATATTGTTATTTCCTCTAGATCCCTACATGGCTTTGTTTTGAGAAAATTCTGGCCCCATAACATTGAAGATTGGGAGGCTCAAATTGAAGAGTCCATCAATGAAATGCCAATCGAAAGTGTGGAAAGAGCGATGGGCAAATCAGTTAGGTATCCGATTGGAACTACGGGCGTAGGCCGAACTCACGATCACAACTTTCTCTTTGTCGCTCTCACAAAAACAGACGAGACAAACCACGTCACAAGTGCGACGGCAGAAGTTCTAATTCGGGCTGCGAGGGGGATGTTAGCTCACGCGAGAGAAGTGTGTGGAAACCAGCCCCTAAACATACCTTTGATGGGTTCCGAGTTGGCTAGGGTTAATATCAAAAAATCTATGTTGGTTGATTTGCTCGTTGCGGCCATTCAGGAGGAAAGCCAACATGGTAGGATAACCAAGGAAATTTCTATAATTCTGACACCTGACTTAAAGGGAAAAGTAAACTTGAAAAATTACCATCGAAATTGGGGCCATGGCTTATAGAAACGCAACTTATTTTGGGTTTGACGGCTTAGGGCAATCCGATCCATCAAGATCAGATTTTAGATATTATGCAATTGTGCAGAAATGGGACACGCAAAGAAACATAGACTTTAAATTCGTGAATAGTCACGAGAAAGCCAGCTCGGTACGTAACACCAGCAAGCGTTCAACTCTTGAACGCAGTATTCGTGAACGCATGCGGGCTTCCAAGAATATGGTTATTATCTTGAGCGACGAAACTCGCAAGCAAGGAAGCATGCTCTCATACGAAATTGAGAAGGCGGTAGATACATACGGCTTGCCTCTCATTATTGCTCACACTGGTTTCGACGTCATACTTAGGCCCGAGGATTTGGCTTTTCGTTGGCCCAATGTTTTAAACCATCGGATTCAGAACAATACCGCCAACGCAATTCACATTCCTTTCAAGCGTGAGGCTATATTAGACGCGATAAGTCAATTTACAGTTTCTTCCAAAAACTTGTTTGGCGGTTTGAACTATTACGCAAGACAAACCCAAATCAATTGGGGTTACTTTGGTAGTTAATTTTTGCCCACTTTAGTGCAGGTGGGAAAGTGGGCAACGCAAAGTATTGGTTTTTAAAGAAAAAATTCGGAGCAACTAGTGCTGCCGGGCCTACCAAATACTCATTAAATCAGAGGTTTACGCATCACTTTAAAAGTGACGCGCAAGCTTTATCCCAGGGCATACCCCGCGCCGCGCACGGTGCGCAGCGGATCTTCTCCGCCATGCAGACACAGCGCTTTGCGCAGACGGCCGACATGCACATCGACGGTGCGGCTGTCGACATAGATGTCCCTGCCCCAGACACGGTCCAAGAGTTGTTCGCGGCTCCAGACACGTCCGGGCTTTTCCATAAAGGTCGACAATAGGCGGAATTCGGTTGGGCCGAGTTTGAGCTGATTGTCGCTGCGTGTGACGCGGTGGGTTTCGCTGTCCAGAATGATGTCTTCATATTCCAGACGTTGTCCAACGGAGGCCGGACGTACACGACGCAACTGGCTGCGCACGCGGGCCATCAGTTCTAATACGGAATAGGGTTTGACCACATAATCATCCGCACCGGTTTCCAAACCGCGCACACGATCTACCTCTTCGGCACGGGCCGAGAGCATGATCACAGGAATCGCGCGAGTATGGGATTTGCTTTTGATACGTCGGCAAATCTCAATTCCGGAAATACCAGGCAACATCCAATCCAGAACGATAATATCTGGTGTCTCTTCTTCCACTAGCAAAATGGCTTCATCGCCGTCCCCAGTCGCAACCACGTCAAACCCTTCAGATTGAAGGTTATATTTGAGCACTTCGCGCTGTGCGGGTTCGTCTTCGACCAGAAGGACTTTAGGATGATCATTGGACATGGGAGTGCCCTTTCTTTAGTCGTCCGAGGCGTCGTCGGCTTCTAGAAAACCAGTCTTTGGACGGGTGTCTTCTGGCATTTCGCCGGTGACCAGATAGATCACTTGCTCAGCGATGGCTGTTACGTGGTCGCCCATACGCTCGGTGTTTTTTGCAATGAAATGCAGGTGCATACAGGGGGTGATATGGCGCGGATCTTCCATCATGAAGGTCAGGAATTCACGGAACAGCGCGTTGTACATCTGGTCGATGTCATTGTCGCGCTCAAGGATCTCTTGGGCCAGCTCGACGTCGCGTTGGATATAGGCATCCAGCGCGTCTTTCAGCATCAGCTGCACTTCTTTGGCCATGCGACCAAGCGCACGACGAGAGCCCTCGACGGGAGACATATGCACGAGCACTGCATTCCGTTTTGCGAGGTTCTTGGCATAGTCGCCGATACGTTCGAGGTTGCCGGAAATTTTGATGACCGACAGGATCAGACGAAGGTCGATTGCAGTTGGCGAGCGCAGAGCAATCACACGGGCCGCTTCATCATTGATTAGCTCTTCCAGAGCATCAATCGCGGCATCGCGTTCACGCACCTTCCCAGACAGCTCTTCGTCGCGTTTGATCAGCGCTTGGCTGGCATCAAGGATCGCCTCTTCGACCAGCCCGCCCATTTTCATGATATGCGCCTGAATGCCTTCGAGGTCGCGGTCAAATGAGGAAACGATATGGAGATCTTCGGTCATAGCTCTTACCCGATCCGGCCTGTGATGTAGCTTTCGGTGCGCTCATCAGTGGGGTTGGTGAAGATTTTGGAGGTGTCGTCGAACTCGACTAGATTGCCGAGGTGGAAGAAGGCGGTCTTTTGCGACACCCGCGCCGCCTGCTGCATCGAGTGCGTGACGATCACGACGGAATAGCTGGTGCGCAGCTCGTCGATCAGCTCTTCGACTTGCGCGGTTGCGATTGGGTCCAGCGCGGAACATGGCTCGTCCATCAGAAGGACTTCAGGTTCAGTCGCAACGGCACGCGCGATGCACAGACGCTGTTGCTGACCGCCAGAGAGGCCGGTGCCGGGCGCATCCAGGCGGTCTTTGACCTCATCCCAGATCGCGCCGCGACGCAGGGATTTTTCGACGATCTCATCGAGTTCCGCTTTGGAGTTCGCAAGCCCGTGAATACGGGGGCCATAGGCGATATTGTCGTAGATCGACTTCGGGAATGGGTTTGGCTTCTGGAACACCATGCCGACCTTGGCGCGCAGCTGCACCGGATCGACCTTTGGGTCGTAAATGTCTTCGCCATCCAGACGGATGTCGCCAGTCACACGACAGATATCAATCGTGTCGTTCATACGGTTCAGCGTGCGCAGGAAAGTGGACTTGCCACAACCTGACGGGCCGATGAAGGCCGTGACCTTCTTGTCTTCGATCTCGACAGAGACGTCTTTGATCGCATGGGTGTCGCCGTAATAGACCTGAACCCCAGAGGCTGAGAATTTGATGTTTTTCTGCTCCACAGCGGTCTCCAGATTTGGTGCGTCATACATGAGTTTATCGTCCTTCTGCCGTATTACCAACGGCGCTCGAACCGACGGCGCAGGATGACCGCAACGGTATTCATTGTCACAAGGAAAACGAGGAGGATAATGATGCCTCCCCAAGCGCGTTCATAGAACGCTGGGTCTGCGCGTTTGGCCCACTCATAGATCTGGGCTGGCATGGCCGAGTTCGGGTCCAAGAGGCCCGAGGCCAAGCTGTCTGGTGGGTTGGACGCGATAAAGCCGATCATGCCGATCAACAGAAGCGGTGCGGTTTCACCCAAGGCCTGCGCGAGGCCGATGATTGTGCCGGTCAGGATGCCGGGGGCGGCCAAAGGCAGGACATGGTGAAAGACCGATTGCATCTTGGACGCGCCAAGGCCGAGGGCAGCATCTCGGATCGACGGCGGCACGGCTTTCAGCGACGCGCGGGTCGAGATGATGATGGTTGGCAGGGTCATCAGGGTCAGAACCAAACCACCGACCAATGGGGCCGACTGTGGCAAGTGCATGTAGTTGATGAAGACCGCGAGGCCGAGAATACCGAAGACAATCGAAGGTACCGCTGCGAGGTTTGAGATGTTGACCTCGATAACGTCAGTCAGCCAGTTCTTAGGCGCAAATTCTTCGAGATAGATAGAGGCAGCTACGCCAATTGGTAGGGCCAAACAAAGGACTACCAGCATCATAAAGAAGGATCCCGCCATAGCGACACCGATCCCAGCGGCTTCGGGGCGTTGGTCAGATGCATCTGCGCCGATTATGAAATCGATGTTGAAGCGCTTCTCAATCACGCCCACCTCGACCATTTGATCTACGAAATCAAGTTGTTCGACGGAAACGTTCTTGTCATTCGCGATGCTCTCACGCGTTACGCGGCCCTTGAGATAACCATCAATCCGGGAATTCGCGAGGAAGGTGAATTCAACGGTCTGTCCGATGCGGGAGACGTCTTCCAACACAAAGTCGCGCATCTGTGCAGGCGCGGATTTGGACAAAAGCGCGCTCATAGATTTGGACTTGAGATCGGTCTCTATGCCCAGCTCGTCGACTTTTGTCACAAAGGCCGTTCTCAAAAGCGGGGCATAGCCGAAGGTCGACACCTTTTTGATGTCGGCGATGTCTCGGTTGCCCTTTTTATCGAGCTTCTTTTCAACGAGCTCAACGTCCAGCGTGATGAAGGTCTGTTGAAACGCGCCAAAGCCATTGCCAACGATTGTGGTCACCAAAACCACCAGCATCATCAGGCCAGCCGCAATCGCTGCGATGCCATAGGCTTTGAAGCGGGTTTCGGCGGCATTGCGCTTTTTGGTGCGCGCATCCAGCGTGTGGATCGAGGTTTTCACCGCGTTTTCGGGCATGCTTGCGTCGGTCATTCGTATTGTTCCCGATATTTGCGGACGATGTAGAGGGCCAGAACATTGAGGCCCAGAGTGAGCACGAAGAGCGTCAGACCAAGGGCGAAAGCCACCAGCGTTTCGGGGCTTGCGAAATCACCGTCACCGGTCAGCTGGCTGACAATCCGTGTTGTGATGGTCGTGAGCGCTTCCAGAGGGTTACCGGCAAACCGTGCAATCGCCCCAGCCCCCATCACCACGATCATGGTCTCGCCGATGGCGCGTGAGGTGGCCAAAAGGATCGCGCCGACGATGCCGGGCAAGGCGGCTGGGAGGACGACCTGTTTGATGGTTTCAGATTTCGTGGCACCCAGCCCATAAGAGCCATCGCGCATCGACTGAGGCACCGCGTTGATGATGTCGTCAGACAGAGAGCTCACGAATGGGATCAACATGATGCCCATCACGATACCCGCGGTTGCCACAGAGCGCGCGTCGGTCATCCAGTCCACGCCCAAAACGCCGCCGTCGCCAAAGATACGCAAGAGGAACGGGCCAAAGGTCACCAGCGCGAAGAGGCCGTAAACGATGGTCGGGATGCCTGCGAGGATCTCAAGTAGCGGCTTGGCGAACCCTCGCACTGCACGTGATGCATATTCAGACAGGTAGATCGCAGCAAAGAGGCCAACTGGCACGGCAACCAAAAGCGCCACAAAGGAAATATAGAGCGTACCCCACAAGAGCGGCAGGATCGACAGTTCAGAGTCTCCGCGGAAGTTCGGCGCCCATGTGGAGCCAAAGAAAAAATCGGTCCAACTGTGTAGGCCAAAGAAGTTGCGGGTTTCAAAGACCATCGACAAAACGATACCTACCGTAGTCAGGATCGCCAGCGAGGCCGCCGCGATCAACAGAACCAATATGCCGCGTTCAACTGTGTTGCGGGCCCGGAAGTTTTTGTCGGTTTGAGCGATGGAAAACCCTGCCCCAGCGATTGCGAGGCTTAGTACCAGCACGGTGACAATCAATGAGCCGTTGGCACTCATAGAGCGGTGGGTCTGTGCTGCCTTAAGGACGCTGCTTTGNACGTCTGTTCCAAGCGCGACGCCGACCTCGGCCAAACGCGCGCGCACATCGGTGAACTCAGCGCGTAGGCTTTGAGACTGTGCTTCGCTCATTAGACCTTGCGCGACCAAGAGATCCAGACCTTCAGAAACGCGACGGACTTCGGACATCACGAGGCCAATCGTCGATCCTTCGGGGATCGCAGAGGCCGGCAATGTGCTGGAAATCGAGCTGTCGATAATCACAGGCTGCAAGAGCGTCCAAACGCAAAGCACCAGAAGCGCTGGCACCATCACCATCAAAGCGACGTTTGTGCCATAATAATACGGGAGCGAGTGCAAATTGCGGCTGTCGCCGCCCGCCGATTGCAAAGCGCGCATCCGACCAACAAAAAAGCCGACCGTCGCAAGGGCGAGAACGATCAGCACGAGCCAAAAGAAAGGCATGGATACTCCGTCAGTTAAGATGCGTCGGCTTGAGCCAACGGCTTTTCGAAAATGAGGACGGCGATATCGCCGTCCTCTGGCTCGCCTTACGGCAATTACATGTTTGCGCCAAGCACTGCTTCGTCAGCAACAGCTTCTTGAGTGTCTGCCAGCTCTGGGTCAGAAACCAGACCATAAGCTGCCAGTGGGCCGTCTTCGCCTGCGATTTCGTCCGCAACGAAGAACTCAGCGTATTCTTTTACGCCTGGGATGACGCCGATGTGTGCCTTCTTGATGTAGAAGTACAGTGGGCGGGACACAGGGTATTCACCGGTCGCGATGGACTCGGTGGAAGGAACGATGCCGGACATAGTCGCAACTTGCAGCTTGTCGGTGTTGTTCTCGTAGAAGGCCAGACCAAAGACGCCAACGCCGTCTTTGTTGGATTCGATTGACGCCAGGGTCTCGGTGTAGTCGCCGTCGATGTCGACAGAAACGCCGTCAGTCCGCAGAGCGATACATGCTTTTTCAGCAGCTTTCTTGTCGCCGCCGTTTGCCGCTTTGATCACGTCAAATGCGCCAGTAGCTTCACAGCCCGCCAGGATCACTTTGTCCTCAAACACTTCGCGTGTGCCGTGCTTGGTGCCTGGAACGTAAGCTGCCAGAGGCTGTGCAGGGAACGCTGGGTTTACGTCTGCCCAGGTTGCGTTGGTGTTTGGAACGATTTCGCCGTCAACCAGAACAGTGTCGGACAGAGCCAGGAACCAATCGGATGGGGTGAATTCAAAGCTTTCGCCATTGATGTCGGATGCGAAAACGATGCCGTCATAGCCGATGCGCACTTCGATGATGTCGGTGACACCAGCTTCGGCGCAGGCTTTAACTTCTTTGTCTTTGATTTTGCGGGATGCGTTTGCGATGTCGATGGTGTTTTCGCCAACACCTTCACAGAAACGCTTCAAACCAGCAGAAGACCCACCGGATTCAACAACTGGGGTCGGGAAATCGAAGTTTTCACCGAACGCTTCAGCAACGATGGAAGCATATGGAAGAACGGTGGAAGAACCTGCGACTTGAACTTGATCACGTGCTGCGGCGGAAGTGGCAGCGATGGCAGCAATCGCTACAGCGGACACGGTCAGTTTAACGGACATTTTTTAACTCCTGATTAGGGAAGCTCGTCTATGAGCAACCTGAGCGCGGAAGTAGGCTTGGTTGCTTACGCTTTTGTGACGCTTGTGTAACAGTTTTATGAAGCTGGTCTGGATTTGCTCTACAAATCCAATTTGCCCGTTAATTTTTCGGGAGGATCACCGCGAAAGTGCTGCCCTGCCCCAAGGCGCTCTCAATTTTCATGCGGCCCCGGTGGCGATTCACGATGTGTTTGACGATGGCTAAGCCAAGCCCCGTCCCGCCCATTTCACGAGAGCGATGTGAGTCGATGCGGTAAAACCGTTCGGTCAGGCGTGGAACATGAAGGGGATCGATGCCAGGCCCTTGATCTTTTACTTCGATGCGAACCGCAGGACGGCGCAGGAATGGATCGCGGTCGACTGACTTAAAGGTAACCGAAACCACCCCACCGTTGCCCCCATATTTAACGGCATTCTCAATCAGGTTGGTAAAGACCTGCAACAGCTGATCTGAATCGCCCAGTACCTTAGTCTCAGCCTCTAGACCCGCGACGGAGATCTCTACCTCTTGGGCCTTGGCCACCTCGCTGAGGTTGCGCACGACAGTATTCACAATGTCTGCAACATCTAACGAGTCAGTCGGCCGCAACCGTGCTTCTTCTTCCACACGGCTGAGGGACAAAAGATCCCCGACAAGGCGGTTCATACGGCTGGCCTCGGCCCCCATAATGCCTAGAAACCGATCTCTCGCGGCATCGTCATTGCGCGCGGGCCCTTGCAGAGTTTCGATAAAGCCAAGCAAGGCGGTGAGTGGTGTTTTTAGCTCATGGCTGACGTTTGCAACAAAATCCCTGCGAATTTCTCCGGCTTGCTCCACTTCGGTGACATCGCGAAAACAAGCGAGGACGCCTTTTGTGTCGCCAAGCTCGACATAGGAACAGGTCACGTCATAACGGATCTCATGCCCTTCGTCGGTGTGAAGATACACGGTGGTCTGTGGCTGTCTGGTGCGAATGCATTGCTCAAACGCCGTGCTAAAGCCCGGTTGGCGGAACACCAGAATAAAGGCGCGGCGATCTCCGGCGTTGGGTTGCAGGCGAATGGCGCGTTCGTTGCCCCCCAAAAGACGCGCGTCCGTGCCAATCAAAACGGCCGGCAAAGGGATGGCTTCAAGCAGAGAGTCAATCATGATGGAACGGGTCTGAACGGCAAGGAATGGATCGTGGCGCAAACGTTCAGGATTGTTCTGCAAATGTAAAGGGGGTGGCTTTTGGCGCTAGTTTTGCGCAAGCCCCGCCCGGAATCTGCGCATATTTTGCTGGTAGTTCAGCGCCGAATCCCGAAGGCCCTGAATACCCTGTTCATCCAGCTCGCGCACGACTTTTCCCGGAGATCCCATGACCAGAGACCCATCGGGAATGACTTTGTTTTCCGTGATCAACGCGTTGGCTCCGATCAAACAATTCTTGCCGATCTTGGCGCCATTCAGGATCACAGCGCCCATGCCGATCAATGTATTGTCGCCAATAGTGCAGCCATGCAAAAGCGCTTTGTGTCCGATGGTACAGCCCTCGCCCACGGTCAGGGGATAGCCCATATCCGTGTGTATGATGGAGTTTTCCTGCACGTTAGAGCCCTTGCCGATGACGATCTCTTCGTTGTCGCCCCGCAGGGTTGCGCCAAACCAGACCGACGCGCCCTCTTGGATCACAATCTTGCCGATGACACTGGCATCCGGCGCGATCCAGCTGTCGTCCGAGATCTGAGGCGAAACGCCATCCAGACTGTAGAGTGTCATTGGCTCTCTCCGAATTCTTGCTGTAAGTTGCGTACGTGGTCGACAAGTTGAGGTTGTTGCAAGCGACGCAGGCGCGTGGCCGTGAGGATGCTTTTCAAATCGGCCTCTGTTGCATCCAGATCATCATTGATCAGCACATAGTCATAGCTGCCCCAATGGCTGATCTCGTCCCAGCTTTTTTGCATGCGTTTGGCAATCACCTCGTCGCTGTCCTGCGCTCGGGTTTCCAAACGACGGCGCAGCTCTTTGATCGAGGGCGGTAAGATAAAGATCGACAGCGTGTGCGGACCCAGCGAGGAATTGCGGATCTGTTGCGCGCCTTGCCAGTCGATATCGAACAGGACATCCCGGCCTGCATCGATGGCCTTTTGAACCGGACCCTTCGGAGATCCATAGAAATTACCGAACACATGGGCGTGTTCCAGCATCCCATCCTCTGCGACCTGCGCTTTGAACTCGGTCTCAGACATAAAGTAGTAGTCACTGCCATCGACTTCGCCCGACCGCGGCGTGCGTGTCGTCGCCGACACCGAAAAGACGATCGATGGATCCCAATTTCTTAAGCGTTTGGAAAGTGTGGATTTTCCAGCACCGGAGGGAGATGAGAGAATGATCAGCTGACCGCGACGATTGCTCATGCCTTACTCCACATTCTGCACTTGTTCACGCATCTGGTCGATGACGGTTTTTAGATCGAGACCAATGTTAGTGAGTTCGACATTCTGGGCCTTAGAGCAGAGCGTATTCGCCTCTCGGTTAAATTCTTGCATCAGAAAGTCGAGCTTGCGGCCAATCGGGCTGCCTTTGGCAATCAGATCGCGCGCGGCACCTACATGCGCTTTCAGGCGGTCGATTTCCTCGGTCACATCGCTTTTTACGACCATCGTCGCCAGTTCCTGCGCGACGCGGTTTTCATCCGCCCCATCTGCATTTTCCAACACACGCGCCAAATTTGCCTGCAAAGTGGCTTTTATCTCGTCTTTGCGCGCTTCCGCGATCGTCGCGGATTTTTCCGTCAGGCCAGCAATCTCTGAAATCTGATTTTCCAATATTTCCGAAAGGCTTGCACCCTCTGCCTCACGCATTAATTTAAAGTCAGCGACCAAATCTGGAAGCGTTTTCAGGATCTCTTGGGTCAGAAGCTTGACGTCCTTTTCCTGAGATGATGCTTCAAACACACCACGCAACCCAATGATATCGCTTGCTTTTGAGGGCGCGAGTGAGATCCCCTGTTGCATCGCCTTATCTTCGATCTTTTCCAATGCCGCGAGCACATCCGTCAGATGCGCCTCATTCAATGCAAAGCCTGAGGCCTCCTCAACCGCCTGCACCCGCAATCCAACTGAAATCGACCCGCGGCTCAGCGATTTCGTCAAGACGGCACGGATGCCCGCCTCTAGCCCCTCTATCCAATCCGGCACGCGGATACGGATGTCGAGCCCCTTGGCGTTCACGCCGCGCATGTCCCAGGTCCATTCAAAGCCCTGTCCAGATCCGCTTGCACTGGCGTATCCGGTCATTGAGTTCAGCATAAAGAGGCCTTTCGAAGTTCGTTTGCAGCATTTAGCGCGATGCACGCGGCTGCTTCAATCTGTATATCAGTCCAGAGTCAAAAAGGGCGGCTCATATGAACCGCCCTTCTCTAATCTCATTGTTCGGCTCAAACAGCCTGTTTCGCCGCCGCGCCTTCGCGCATGTTGGAGAGCTCTTCCGCGACCAGGAACGCCAATTCCAAAGACTGGCTCGCGTTCAAACGTGGGTCACAGGCGGTGTGATAGCGCGAGCCGAGGTCTTCTTCGGATACGTCACGCAGGCCACCGGTGCATTCGGTCACATCTTGACCGGTCATCTCGAAATGGACGCCGCCCGGGATGGTGCCTTCTGCGCCATGGACGTCAAAGAACTCGCGCACTTCGCGCAGCACGCTGTCAAATGGACGGGTTTTATAGCCGGTTGCCGATTTGATGGTGTTGCCATGCATCGGGTCACAGGACCAGACCACATTCGCGCCCTCTTCTTTCACGGCTTTGATCAGGCGTGGCAGGTGATCCCCGACAGAGCCAGCGCCAAAGCGCGCGATGAGGGTCAAACGACCCGCTTCATTCTCTGGGTTCAGTTTTTCCATCAGAACCTTGAGATCTTCCGCCGTCGTGGTTGGGCCACACTTCAGGCCGATCGGGTTCTGTACGCCACGCAGGAATTCAACGTGGGCGCCGTCCGGCTGACGGGTACGGTCGCCGATCCACAGCATGTGGCCAGAGCCAGCAAGCCAGTTGCCAGAAGTGGAATCCAGACGTGTCAGCGCTTCTTCATATTCCAGCAGCAGACCTTCATGGCTGGTGTAGAAGTCCACAGAATGCAGCGTGTGTGCTGTGCTGCTGTCCACACCGGCCGCGTTCATGAAGTCTAGCGCATCAGAAATGCGGTTCGCCAGGTTGCGGTACTTCTGCGCCTCTTCAGAAGCCGTGAAGCCCAAGGTCCACGCGTGCACCTGATGCATATCGGCATAGCCGCCTTGGGAAAACGCGCGCAACAGGTTCAGCGTTGCCGCCGCCTGCGTGTAGGCCTGCAGCATTTTCTTAGGATCAGGGATCCGCGCGTCCGAGGTGAAGTCCAGCTCGTTGATGATATCACCACGGTAGCTTGGCAGCTCCACGCCATTCACGGTCTCGGTTGGGGCCGAACGTGGTTTCGCGAACTGGCCCGCCATACGACCAACTTTGATCACAGGCACTTTGGCACCAAAAGTCAGCACCATTGCCATCTGCAACATCACCTTAAACGTGTCACGGATGTGATCTGCAGAGAACTGCGCAAAGCTCTCGGCACAGTCGCCACCTTGCAACAAAAAGGCCTCGCCGCGAGACGCGGCCGCCAGTTTGGCTTTCAGGCTACGCGCCTCTCCGGCAAAGACCAGCGGCGGATAGCTTGCAAGCTGGTCTTCTACAGAAGTCAGCGCAGATGCATCCGTATACTCAGGCATCTGAACGCGTGGTTTGTTACGCCAGTCAGATTTTTGCCAATTCGCCATTGTCCTTACTCCGGGATTTTCAAAATGTTAGCGCTGCATCTATACTGTGTCGGTGCTATAAGCGCCATAGGTCAATTATCTCTCTTGACGGGCGCGGCCCTCCTGCATCAAGTGTGTTAATCTTCCAGCAATTCGCGAGATGGTGAGTCCCTTAAATGTCGTCTCTTTTACCCACGATGAATGTCACCCGTAACGGGTCTAAACCGCGCCGGTTCATCTTTGTTTTGATGAACGAATTCACCATGTTGTGCTTTAGTGCTGCGGTGGAAAGCCTGCGGATCGCGAACCGCATGGCGGGTCAGGAAATTTATGAGTGGGTGCTGGCCTCTGAGGATGGCGAGCCGGTCACCTGTTCTGCTGGTGCGACCTTTACCGTTGATATGGCGCTCGAGAGTGTTCAGCGGGACGACACCATCTTTCTCTGTGGCGGCGTGAACATTCAGCAATCCACCACGCCAAGGATTCTAAACTGGTTGCGCCGTGAGTCTCGCAAAGGGCCAACAGTCGGTGGTCTGTGTACTGCGGGCTATACTTTGGCGCGTTCAGGCCTGCTTGAGGATCGCCAGGCGACCATTCACTGGGAAAATCAGGACGGCTTTACCGAAGAGTTCGAGAATATCGAGCTGACCAAATCCGTCTTTGTCATCGACCGCAATCGCATCACAACCGCAGGTGGAACGGCATCTATTGATCTGATGCTGAAACTCATCGCAGAGGACTATGACGAAGACCTCGCCAATGCGGTCGCGGATCAGTTGATCTATTCCTCCATTCGTACGGATCAGGACACACAACGTCTGTCGGTGCCGTCTCGGATCGGCGTGCGCCACCCGAAACTGTCGATTGTGATCCAGATGATGGAGAACAATATCGAAGATCCGATAAGTCCATCGATCCTCGCCAAAGACGTGGGCATGTCGACGCGCCAGTTGGAACGCCTGTTTCGCCGCTATCTGAACCGCTCGCCAAAGCGCTATTATATGGAACTGCGGCTACAGAAGGCCCGTAACCTGCTCATGCAAACTGATATGAGCGTGATTAATGTGGCGCTGGCCTGCGGCTTTGCCTCACCCAGCCATTTCTCGAAATGCTATCGCAGCCATTACAACACCACGCCCTATCGCGAACGTGGATCTTTGTCTGGGCGTCTGTCGATCTAACGCGAGATTTTATAGATCCCGCCTCGATCCTCGGAAATGAACCAAATGCTGCCGTCAGGTCCTTGCCTGACGTCGCGCACCCGCTTGGTTTCGCTGAGTTCGATCTGTTCCACTTCGCGCAACGGTGTGCCGCTGAGGCGGGAGATATAGTCAAACTTCAGCGATCCGATAAAGATGTCGCCTTTCCATTCGGGGAACATGTCCCCGTCATAGATCATCATGCCAGACGGCGCGATCGAAGGGTCCCAAAAGAACTCGGGTTGTTCCATGCCCGCTTTCTGCGTGCCTTCCCCAATTTTCGCGCCGGAATAATGAGTGCCAAAGGAAATGACCGGCCAACCATAGTTTGCGCCTCGTTGGATCAGATTGACCTCGTCGCCACCGCGCGCGCCATGTTCGACCGCCCAAATGTCNCCGGNTCCGCTGATCGCCAACCCTTGCGGGTTGCGATGCCCANAGCTCCAGNTTTCTGGCGCTTTGCGATCCGTGAAGGGGTTATTTCGCGGCACAGTGCCNTCTCGCANNACGCGCGCANTGGATCCGCTGCTGCGATCGAGATCTTGGGCNGACTCNCGATCCCCGCGATCACCGNTTGTAATGTAGAGCGAGCCGTCGTCTGCTTCGGCAATCCGGCTGCCAAAATGACGCCCGCCAAAGGAACCCGGCGTCATTTGATAGATCACCCGCAGGTTTTCTAACCTGAGAGAGTCCATGTTCAGTGTCGCGACCGCCGCCGTGGTCCCAACGCCTTCGGATTGTTTGCCCACATATGTCAGAAAGATCTCGCCAGTGGTCGCGAAATCTTTGGCAGGCACCACGTCCAAAAGCCCGCCCTGCCCCTCGACATGAATGTCCGGAAGCCCGCGAATCCGTTTGGGGGATTCGCCCGGCTCGGCCAAATAAAGACGCCCACGCTTCTCGGAAATGATCAGTTCGCCGCCCGAAAGAAACCCAAATGCCCAAGCCCCTTGCAGGCCAGACACTTCCTTTGTGATCGAAACAGAGCCTGTTGAAAGCGTCACATCACGCGCGAAACTCGCTTGTCCCAGAGTGATGACCAAAAGGAAAGACGCGGCGAATCTTCCAATGAAACGAGATACGGCTTTGGCTGGCATCAAGGCACTCCTTTTTGGATAAAGATATCGGCACTCAGGACAATAGACTTAATATGGCGTAGTAGCAGACCATTTGAAGCTAACTTTCGTGTGAATTTTCACCAATGAACTTTTCCGTGCATGGTCAGGCTCTTGACCACCGCATAGGTTTTTCGGTTGAGCCAAATTCAAAGGCGGCAACATTAGGTTGATTGGAAATATTCTGTAAACGAATGGCTCTGTTTTTTGAAATTGTTGGAGCGCAAACGCTCGTTCCGCGTAATCATATTAAAAAGAAACAAAATTTGGAAAATCTAGTTGCAGATTGCACGAATATTTGCGTCACTAGCGCCCATGTTTTGTGGAGGGGAGCATCGACCGGGGTAATTGAATTACTTTACGTCAGAGTATCTCGTCCTGAACAAACCAACAAATAACACCAAAATATGAACCGAAACTGGTTCAAAAACGGGAGTGTAAAATGAAAAAACTACTCACAGCTACGGCTGCAACCGCTCTGCTTGCCTCTGGCGCATTCGCAGGTAGCCATTCTGAGAACATCAAGATCGGCGTTATCCTGGGCTTTACTGGCCCGATTGAATCGCTGACCCCGCATATGGCGGCTGGTGCAGAGCTGGCGATGTCCGAAGTCAACGAAAGCGGCGCTCTGCTGGGCGGTGCGACTGTTGAGTCCGTACGTGCTGACTCCACCTGTATTGACGCAGGCGCGGCAACCGCTGCGGCAGAACGTCTGATCACGGCTGATGGCGTAAAAGGCATCATGGGCGCTGACTGTTCAGGCGTCACCGGCGCGATCCTGAACAACGTGGCACTGGCCAACGGCGTTGTCATGATCTCTCCATCCGCGACTTCCCCAGGTCTGTCCCACAACGACAATGAAGACAACGGCCTCTTCTTCCGCACCGCGCCTTCTGACGCACGTCAGGGTGTTGTGATGACCGAAGTTCTGATGGAAGAAGGCATCAAAGAAGTCGCGGTCACCTATACCAACAACGACTATGGTAAAGGTCTGGCAGACAGCTTCGTTGCAGCGTTTGAAGCAGCTGGCGGTTCCGTAACCATCTCTGCAGCCCATGAGGACGGCAAAGCAGACTACTCTGCTGAAGTTGGCGCACTGGCATCTGCAGGCGGCGATCGTCTGGTTGTTGCAGGCTATGTTGACCAAGGTGGTGCTGGCATCATCCGTGCAGCTCTGGACACCGGCGCATTTGACACGTTCCACTTCCCAGACGGCATGATCGGCCAAGCTCTGCAGGACAACTTCGGTGACGAAATCGAAGGCTCTACAGGTCAGCACCCAGGTACCGACAGCCCAGGTGCTGCAAAGTACACCGAGCTGGCAGCCGGCGGCGACTTTGACCCGACCTCCCCTTTCTCTCCAGAGTCCTATGACGCAGCGGCGCTGATCATGCTGGCGATGCAGGCGGCGGGGTCCTCGGATCCAGCGGCTTACAAAGAGAAAGTCATGATGGTGGCAAACGCTCCAGGTGAGCTGATCTATCCAGGCGAGCTGGGCAAAGCCCTTGAGATCATCGCAAACGGTGGCGACGTGGACTATGTCGGCGCATCTGCGGTTGAGCTGATCGGCCCAGGTGAATCTGCGGGTAACTACCGTCAGATCGTCATCCAGAACGGCGAAATCACCACTGCAAAATATCGCTAAGATCATCTGATCTTGTAAATAGGAGCAGCCCGGAAATTCCGGGCTGTTCTTTTATCAACTCGACAAATCGCGAGGGGGCTACTCTATGATCGTCGTCGAGGACGTACATAAACATTTCGGCGGATTTCACGCCGTTGACGGGGCCACAATGACCATTGAGCGGGGCTCGATCACCGGATTGATCGGACCCAATGGCGCCGGAAAAACCACTCTTTTCAACGTGATCGCGGGGGTTCTTGAGCCAACCTCTGGCCGCGTCACGATGGATGGCGAAGACATCACCGGTCTGCCGCCACATACGCTGTTTCACAAAGGGCTTCTGCGCACCTTCCAGATCGCGCATGAGTTTTCGTCTATGACATGCCGCGAGAACCTAATGATGGTGCCCGGTGGTCAATCAGGTGAAACGCTCTGGAACACATGGTTCGGTCGTAAACGAATTGCTGATGAGGAACGCGCGCTGCGCGCCAAGGCCGATGAGGTACTGGAGTTTCTCACCATCAGCCATATCGCGGATCTTAAGGCGGGTCAGGTCTCTGGCGGTCAGAAAAAGCTTCTGGAGCTTGGCCGCACAATGATGGTCGACGCCAAAATCGTATTCTTGGACGAGGTTGGCGCAGGTGTGAACCGCACGCTGCTTTACACGATTGCGGATGCGATCAAACGACTGAACGAGGAACGCGGATATACATTCGTCGTGATCGAGCACGACATGGAATTCATCGGTCGTCTTTGTGATCCGGTCATTTGTATGGCCGAGGGCAAGGTTCTGGCCGAAGGTACATTGGATGAAATCAAAGCCAATGAGCAGGTGATCGAGGCCTATCTGGGCACCGGTCTTAAGAACAAGGAGGCGGTCGGCGGATGAGCGAACCGTTTTTGATTGGTGACACGATCACCGGCGGGTATGGCAACGGGCCGGATATCCTGCATGAGTGTACGATTTCGGTGAACCCCGGCGAGATTGCCGTGATTGTGGGGCCGAATGGGGCTGGCAAATCCACTGGCATGAAGGCGCTGTTTGGGATGCTGAACGTACGCTCGGGCTCTGTGAAACTGGATGGCGAAGATATCACCTCTCTCAGCCCACAGGCACGGGTTGTGAAGGGCATGGGGTTTGTGCCTCAGACCAGCAATATCTTTACGTCGATGACTGTTGAAGAAAACCTCGAGATGGGCGCGTTTATTCGTACGGATGACATCTCTGAGACCATGGAACAGGTCTATGAGCTTTTCCCTATCCTGCGCGACAAACGCGATCAGGCAGCGGGTGAGCTGTCTGGCGGTCAGCGTCAGCAGGTTGCCGTGGGACGGGCGTTGATGACGCAACCCAAGGTTCTGATGCTTGATGAGCCAACTGCGGGTGTGTCCCCGATTGTGATGGACGAGCTGTTTGACCGCATCATCGAAGTCAGCCGCACGGGCCTGCCGATCCTGATGGTCGAACAGAACGCGCGTCAGGCGCTTGAGATCGCGGACAAAGGCTATGTCATGGTGCAGGGGCGCAACGCCTATACCGGCACCGGCAAAGAGCTTTTGGCCGATCCCGAAGTTCGCAAATCATTCCTCGGAGGCTAAGAGATGGATTTTCTGAACGCCCTCGTGGCACTTTTGAACTTTGTTGTGATCCCGGCGACCGCCTATGGCAGTCAGCTCGCGCTTGGGGCGCTTGGGGTGACGCTGATTTACGGGATCCTGCGGTTCTCAAATTTTGCGCATGGCGACACCATGGCCTTTGGGGCGATGATTGCTGTGCTTCTGACCTTCTGGTTCCAGTCGATCGGGATCAGCTTTGGGCCACTGCCGACCGCGCTTTTGGCCCTGCCCTTTGCGATCCTTGGCTG
Organism: Cognatishimia sp.; assembly: GCA_013215215.1. Taxonomy (GTDB): domain Bacteria; phylum Pseudomonadota; class Alphaproteobacteria; order Rhodobacterales; family Rhodobacteraceae; genus Cognatishimia. The sequence goes on from JABSOU010000039.1 coordinate 20,843, forward strand.
TATCGCTTTGGTCTTGATCACGGACCGTCTGGTCTATCGGTTTTACCGAGAGCAAAAGGCCAAGCCCGTGATCCTTGTGATCGTCTCCATGGGTGTCATGTTCATCATGAACGGCCTTGTGCGTTTTATCATCGGGCCGGATGACCAGAAATTCGCCGATGGTGAGCGCTTCATCATCTCGGTGCGCGAGTTCAAGCAACTGACGGGCCTGCGCGAAGGTCTGGCGATCAAGACGACGCAAGGTATCACCGTTGTTGTGGCCGTCATTGCTGTGGTGTTGCTGTTCTGGTTCCTGAACCGGACACGCACAGGCAAATCCATGCGCGCCTATTCCGACAACGAAGATCTGGCGCTGCTGTCTGGGATCAACCCCGAACGCGTAGTGCTTTATACGTGGATGATCGTGGCGGCCTTGGCGACGGTTGCAGGCGTGCTTTATGGGCTTGATAAGACCTTTAAGCCGTTCGTTTTCTTCCAGCTTCTGCTTCCGATCTTTGCAGCGGCGATTGTCGGAGGCCTTGGCAACCCGCTGGGTGCCATCGCCGGTGGCTTTGTGATCGCCTTCTCGGAAGTCACAATCACCTATGCGTGGAAAAAGGTCCTCAGGTATCTCTTGCCAGAGAATCTGGAACCCGACGGATTGGTGCAACTTCTGTCCACCGACTATAAATTCGCAGTCAGCTTTGTGATCCTGATCATTGTGCTACTGTTCCGTCCAACCGGCCTATTTAAGGGGAAATCGGTATGAGCGAGACAACAAGAAATACCCTTTATTTCGCCCTTGTCGCTGTCCTTTTGATCGGCACGGCAATTTTCCAAAGCGCCAACACCGCACTGTTCATCCTTAATATGGGTCTGATCTCGGCGATCATGGCTTTGGGGGTAAACCTGCAATGGGGCTTTGCCGGGCTGTTTAACGTCGGTGTCATGGGCTTTGTGGCTTTGGGAGGCCTGGCGGTCGCTCTGACCTCGATGCCCCCTGCTCCGGGCGCCTGGGCGTCCTCTGGCGGTCCAATGATCGTGCTGGCGCTCGCCTTTGGTGCAGCGACGGTGGCTCTGGCGGTCTATGTGCAAAAGAAGATGGCAGCAGGACGAGCCAAAGTCCTCGCGACCGTCGGGATCCTTGTGGTCGGTTTCTTTATCTATCGCGCGATCTTTGATCCGGCCGTGGGTTTTGTTGAGGCGATCAATCCGGCGAATGCGGGCAACATTGGCGGTCTGAACCCCGGCGGCGTCGAGAATTTCAAGGCGCACGGCTATATGACCATCCTCGGCTGGGGCTTTGGCGGATTGTTGGCGGCTGGTGCCGCTTGGGTGATCGGTAAAACGGCGCTTGGGTTGCGGTCTGACTATCTGGCGATTGCGACGCTCGGAATTGCCGAAATCATCATCGCTGTGATGAAGAACGAAGACTGGCTGGCGCGGGGTGTGAAAAACATCATCGGTATGCCACGTCCGGTGCCCTATGAGATTGATCTGCAGAACTCTGAGAGTTTTGTGGCCAATGCAAACGCCATTGGGATTGATCCGGTGACGGCGTCGACGCTCTGGGTNAAGCTGGGCTATTCGGTGCTGTTTACCATCGTGCTGGTCGTGATCTTCCTCATGGCACAAGCCGCGCTGAAATCCCCTTGGGGCCGCATGATGCGCGCGATCCGCGACAATGAAGTTGCGGCAGAGGCCATGGGCAAAGACGTCACCAATCGCCACCTGCAAATCTTTATTCTGGGCTCTGCGGTCTGCGGCATTGCAGGCGCGATGATGACCACGCTGGACAGCCAGCTGACACCGGGCTCTTACCAGCCTCTGCGGTTCACCTTCCTGATCTGGGTCATGGTGATCGTGGGCGGCTCTGGAAACAACCTCGGTGCGGTTCTGGGCGGCTTTGTGATCTGGTTCTTCTGGGTTCAGGTGGAGCCGATTGGCCTGTGGCTCATGCAGCTGATCACCTCGGGAATGGCCGAAGGGTCAGCGTTGAAGTCTCACCTGATCGATTCAGCTGCGCATATGCGTCTGTTGACGATGGGTCTGATCCTCCTGCTGGTGCTCAGGTTCAGCCCAAGGGGCCTTATCCCCGAAAAATAATCCTGTCAGTTTGTGACAGTTTAAACGGCTCCCACCTTGGGGGCCGTTTTTCGTTTCGGCAGGAAAATTCCCAGATCCGCGCCCCTTTGCGGCAAACTCTCGCCGCATTGATACGTCATCCTATCCCCTCGAATAACACACCATACGTGCACGCGATTGTCAGAGGCAGTGATGACGAAGAGGCTGAAAACACAGGGAGATTTACCCACATCAGGTAAAGACCCCTGTTCTATTGAAACCGAAAGGAGCCTAAACATGCAAAGCAAGCCAGAGCAAAACGCAAGCCAGACTGCGCCCAGCAAGGACGCAAAAAAGGCAGAAGATCGCACCACCAAAACCGGCCCACTTTATTCAGATTGGGCGATGATATGACCATGACAGCTCGTTCAGGCGTGTTAGATTGGCGCCATGACTACACCTGTTTCAGCGATCCGCAATCTCGGCCCGGCCTACGAGGAGGCTCTTGCCCGCGTGGGCATAAATTCGGCCGAGGAACTGCGAGCCTTGGGGGCTGACACCGCCTATGAGATGCTTTTGAAAGACGGTCAGCGGCCGCATTTCATTGGCTATTATGTCTTGGTGATGGCCCTTCAGGGACGGCCTTGGAACGATTGCAAGGGCAAAGAGAAAGATGCGCTTCGTGTGAAGTTTGACGCGATGAAGGCGCGGTCTTTTGACAAGGGACTCGGTGAATTTGAGCGGGTTCTGGATCAGATTGGCGTGATTGAGCGCGCCAAAGCATAGATCAAAGTCACTTTTCCAACTAAGTCACGCCGCCCACAGGTGGGTTTTTAAAGCTGTTAGGCGCGAAGGGCTGCGCAAGCGCGCGTTCCACCAACTCCAGCCGATCCTGCCCATAGAATGGATCACCATTCACAATATAGGTCGGAGACCCAAAGACTGACGCCTTGCGCGCCAATTCGGAATTGTCCAGCAGTTGCTTTTGAACAGCCTCTGACCCAGCCAGTGCCAGTAGATCCTGGGCGTTATGCCCCAAATTCTCAGCAATCTGCTTAAGGTCTTGAGTATTTGAAAGATCCACGTCGTCTCGCCAATGCGCTTCTAAAAGGCTATGCGCCATTTGATCGGTCGCGGCCCCTGTTTCCCCCAAGGCAATGATCATGCCTGACGCGAGGCTATAGTCTGCATCATGAAACGTTGGGCGAAAATTGATGATATCAACATTGCGATACTCGGCCCAGCGTTCGATTTCTCGTCCAAAAAAGTAATCAACATGTGCTTGGGTACGGTCTGCAAAAGGCGTGTTGCGTTGCGCTTTGACGACCGGAGAGAGCAGAATCGGCCTGTGGATCAGCCGCACTTCATACGCCGCGCAGATCTCTGAAAGCCGCGCTGACCCGAGATAGGCATAAGCGGAATGCGCCGAGTAGAAGTATTCAATCACTGACATCTCATAGGCCTCCAGTATGTCACCCGCAGTTTGCTGCAGAGAGGCAGGAAATGAAAGTCAGATACCGGGCCTATACCCATAAAAAAAGCCGCCCTGAAAAGAGCGGCTTTCTTTTGTTTTCAGCGGGATGGCTTAGCCAACCAGCTCCAGACCGGAGAAGAAATACGCGATTTCGACCGCTGCGGTTTCTGGTGCGTCGGAACCGTGGACAGAGTTCTCACCAACGGATTCAGCGAATTCTGCGCGGATGGTGCCTGGTGCTGCGTCTGCTGGGTTGGTTGCGCCCATGACTTCGCGGTTTTTCGCGATGGCGTTTTCGCCTTCCAGAACCTGTGCAACGATTGGCGCGGAGGCCATGAATTCGCACAGTTCGTCATAGAAAGGACGCTCTGCGTGCACGGCATAGAACACACCCGCTTGCGCTTTGGTCAGGTGAATACGCTTTTGTGCGACAACGCGCAGGCCAGCTTCTTCGAATTTTGCGTTGATCGCGCCGGTCAGGTTGCGGCGGGTGGCGTCAGGTTTGATGATAGAGAACGTGCGTTCCAGAGCCATGATGATCCCTCGGATTAAAGATTGAATTGCGCGCGCACTACCATGGGCAGCGCCCCTTGGGAAGCCTAAAGGCGCGCGACCCTATCGGGTTTTCTCCAGAAATTTATCCACAGGAAAATTGAGGCCTCCTACAGAGATTTAGGCCCTCTATATTGATAAACCATAATAAGTATGATTTTCATATTAACTATGGAAAGAGACTCTACCCCCGATCCGATGATCCACGCCATGGCCCATGTGGGCGGCAAGTGGAAGCTGATGATCCTCTACGTGATCGACAATGGCTCCAACCGTTTTGGCGCCATGCAGCGCGAGATCCCGAAGATCACCAAACAGATGCTGTCCCAGCAACTGCGCCTGCTTGAGGCGGATGGGCTGCTCAAGCGCAAGATTTTCGCCGAGATCCCGCCGCGTGTGGAGTATTCCCTCACCAAACGTGGCCGTGCGCTGTTGAAAGTCGTGAATGCGATGAAAACCTGGGGCGAACAGGATCTCGCAGCCTCGGAAAAACCCGAAGAAAAGTCGCAACTGGCGATGGACCTCTAAGCGCGCATTGACTTTGCCCTTTGGCTGCGAGAAGTCGGGGGCATGTTGCGCATCTCTGATATCACTTATGCCGTTGCCGGACGCCCTTTGTTTGAGGGCGCGACTGCTGTTATTCCTGATGGGCATAAAGTGGGCCTTGTCGGGCGCAATGGCACGGGCAAGACAACTCTGTTTCGCCTGATCCGTGGAGAGTTGGCTTTAGAAAGCGGCGATATCGCTTTGCCCAAACGCGCCCGTATTGGCGGCGTTGCGCAGGAGGTGCCCTCCTCTGATGCCTCCTTGCTGAACACGGTTTTGGCGGCTGACACGGAACGCGCGGATCTCTTGGCTGAAGCCGATACCGCCACAGACCCAACCCGCATCGCCGAAATTCAGACCCGACTTGCTGACATCGACGCCTGGAGCGCCGAGGCGCGGGCATCTTCGATCCTGAAAGGCCTTGGGTTTGATGACGCCGAACAACAGCAACCTTGTTCCGACTTTTCAGGCGGTTGGCGCATGCGTGTGGCTTTGGCCGCAGTCCTGTTCGCGCAGCCTGATCTGCTGTTGCTGGATGAGCCGACCAACTACCTAGACCTTGAAGGCGCGCTCTGGCTGGAGAGTTATCTCGCGAAATATCCGCATACGGTCATCATCATTTCCCACGACCGGGGCCTGCTGAACCGCGCTGTCGGCTCAATCCTGCATCTCGAAGACAAGCAGCTCACGTTCTACCAAGGCCCTTACGATCAATTCGCCCGCCAGCGTGCCGAGAAACTGGCGCAGGCCGAGGCGATGGCCAAGAAACAAGAGGCCCGCCGCGCGCATTTGCAGAGCTATGTGGATCGGTTCCGGTATAAGGCCGACAAGGCAAAACAAGCGCAGAGCCGTCTGAAGGCGCTGTCTAAGATGCAACCGATCGCCAGCCCGCAAGAGGCGGCGCTTCGGGCGTTCGCGTTCTCCTCACCCGAGGAATTGTCGCCGCCAATTATCCGTATCGAAAGTGGCAGCGTGGGTTATGGCGAGGGGCCTGTCCTGAAACGCATGAACCTGCGGATTGATCAAGATGACCGGATCGCTTTGTTGGGTAAGAACGGTCAGGGTAAGTCGACCCTGTCGAAACTCCTGTCTGATCGGTTGGGTCTAATGGACGGCCGCATGGTTAAATCCTCGAAACTCCGCATCGGCTATTTCGCGCAGCATCAGGTGGATGAGCTGTTTATCGACGAAACGCCGTTGGATCATTTGCGCCGAGAGCTCAAAGAAGAGCTGCCTGCCAAGCGGCGTGCACGGCTCGCGGGCTTTGGCCTTACCGCCGATCAAGCGGATACCGCCGTTGGCCAATTGTCAGGCGGGCAAAAGGCGCGGTTGTCTCTCCTCTTGGCGACTTTGGATGCGCCGCATCTTTTGATCCTCGATGAACCCACCAACCACCTCGACATCGAAAGTCGCGAAGCTTTGGTGGAGGCTCTGACCAATTATTCCGGCGCCGTGATCCTTGTGAGCCACGACATGCACCTCTTGTCGATGACGGCAGACCGACTGTGGCTCGTGAACGACGGCGGCGTCGCGCCCTTTGACGGAGACCTTGAGACCTATCGCGATATGCTCTTGGCGCGCGAGAGGGCTGAGACGCCAAAAGACAAACCCAAAGCGCCCAAACGCCCATCCCGCGACGCCATTCTTGCGTTGCGCTCTGAGGTGCGCAAATGTGAGGATCGGGTGACCAAGCTGACCGAGATGCGCGAAAAGCTCGACGAGAAACTCGCCGATCCGACGCTCTATGACGGCAGCAAAACGAACGACATCGCGGTCTGGCAAAAGAAACATGCAGAAGTCATAGAAGCGCTGGATCGCGCAGAGGGCCTTTGGATGGACGCGCTGGAAAAGCTAGAAACAGCAGAGGCTTAGCGGAGGCAATTATGGTAGTGGATACAGCGTTCCTCATCACATCCTTTGTGACGCTTTTCGTGATTATCGACCCAATCGGCCTCATGCCGATCTTCATCGCCTTCACACCCGGCATGTCGGCGCAACAACGTCGTGCGGTGGCCTTTCGCTCTTGCATCATCGCCTTCTTCATCCTCGCGCTTTTCGCGTTTTTTGGCGAAGCAGTGCTGGGCTTCGTCGGTATCTCTATGGCCGCCTTCAGAATCGCAGGCGGCGTGCTCTTGTTTTTGACCGCGCTCGATATGTTATTTGAAAGGCGGCAAGAACGCCGCGAAGGCCGCGTGACCGAGGTCCCTGATCCATCGGTTTTCCCTCTCGCCATTCCAATGATCGCAGGCCCCGGCTCTATCGCTACCGTGATCCTGCTTTCAGGTCAGATTGAAGGCATCCAAGGCCCGATCCTGATCCTTGGCGTCGCCCTTGCCGTCATGCTGGTTGCTGTCGCGCTTTTCATGGCCGGCAACCTTCTGGAACGTGCACTCGGAGATATAGGGATCAACGTAGTCACTCGCCTTCTGGGCATGCTACTTGCGGCATTGTCGATACAGTTCATCCTTGATGGGCTCAAAGATTTTGGTTTTGTCTAACATTTCAGTCCGTTGACCCTTATATCGGTTTGACGGAGGTCTGAATGTCAGAATTTGAAATTATGCATCTGGTGTATCTGGTGGCGCTGTTGGTCTTTGTCGCCTTCTCGCTGAGCCCGATGTTTCGTGCGAATTTCTGGCGTACCATCCAGCAGCTGATGATCTGGGGGCTGATCTTTATCGGCGTGGTCGTTGTGATCGGATCCTGGGACAATATCCGCTCTGCCGCCCTGCCCCCGCAAGTCGCCTATTCCGAGGATGGCACGATCGAAATCCCGAAATCTTATGACGGACATTTCTATGTGACCGTTTTGGTCAACGGAGCCGAGATTGATTTTGTCGTGGATACCGGCGCCTCAGATCTGGTGCTTTCGCAGAAAGATGCGGTTTCAGCGGGCTTTGATCTGGAGACTTTGGAATTCCATGGTCGCGCAATGACGGCCAATGGTGAAGTGCGCACTGCTCCGGTGCGATTGGACTCGGTTGCTTTGGGTAAGTTTGACGACAAGAACGTGCGCGCGCGGGTGAATGGTGGAGATCTGGATATCTCGCTATTGGGCATGAGCTATCTGAACCGGTTCCCAACGATTACAATGACTCGCAACCAACTTGTTATATCGCGTTAGATGTGACGTCTAAGCGTCTGCTGTATCACGCTTTTTGACCCAATTTCCCGTCTCTTCTGACCAGTATTGCGCCGCGCATCCCGCGTCGGTCAGCGCTTTCCATTGCTGTCGCGCGCGGTCCATTGCCTCGGGGTCGTGACCGTCAAAGAGGATGCAAACACGGTCCGAGGCATTCACTTCCTCAGCCGTGATCTCTGCCCCATCGACCCCCATAATGCATTCGGCGCCGTTTGGGTTGTCTGCGGCCGCAGTTAAAAGGATCGGCTGGAGAGCATCATGCGGCCCTCCGGCCTGACCATGCGGTAGGAAATCCTCTTCGCGGCCAAGCCAGAGCTTCTGATCCAGCCAATCCATCCGCGCGGCCTCTGTTCCCCTGACCAAGACGGTCCACCCCGCGCCACGTGCCTTCTCCAACAGAATTGGCAGCGTGACCTCAAGCGGGCGTTGCGTCAGGTGATAGAAGAAGGCCGCGCCCATGGGTTATTTGGCCTCAAACATGTCTTCGACCAAGCGATTGAGCGCCATGACACCCCAGCCGGTCGCGCCTTTGGGCGCATAGGCTGTGTCTGCTTTGACCGAAGCAACACCCGCGATATCCAAGTGAATCCAAGGGGTTCCGTCCTGAACAAAGCGATGCAGGAACTCTGCCGCGGTGATGGAGCCCGCCGGACGACCGCCGACGTTCTTCACATCCGCAATGCGGGACTTTAGCTGATCCGCATAGGCTTTGCCCAAGGGCATGCGCCATGCGCCCTCACCTTCTGCGGCGGCGGCTTTGAGGAAGGCGTTGCAGAGTTTGTCGTCGTTGGAAAAGACACCGGCGTTCTCATGACCCAAACCGATGATGATCGCACCAGTCAGTGTGGCGAGGTCGATCATGCCTGCAGGTTTAAAGGTTTCTTGCGCGTAGTGCATGACGTCGCACAGAACCAAACGGCCTTCGGCGTCGGTATTGATGACTTCGATCGTGTCGCCCTTCATCGAAGTTACAACGTCGCCCGGACGCGTGGCATTGCCCGACGGCATGTTTTCAACGAGGCCCACAAGGCCGACCACATTCGCCTTAGCTTTGCGAAGGGCCAGCGCGCGCATCGCACCTGCCACAACGCCAGCGCCTCCCATATCCATGGTCATGTCTTCCATGCCACCGGCGGGCTTGAGTGAGATGCCGCCCGTGTCAAAGACAACGCCTTTGCCGACCAGCGCCAGCGGCGCGTCGTCTTCCTCGCCGCCCATCCATTTCATCACGACAACCTTAGAGGGGCTGTCGCTGCCTTGACCGACGGACAAAAGGCTGCCCATGCCGAGTTCTGCCAGCTTGTCTTCTTCAAGAACCTCAACGATCAGGCCGATATTCTGCATATCTTCCAGACGGTTGGCGAATTCTGTTGTTGTGAGGTGGTTGGCCGGCTCATTGACCAGATCACGAGTGAAGAACACGCCCTCAGCAATCGCCAAAAGCGACGCGCTGGCCTCTTTCAAAGCGGCTGGCGTTGTCGACATGACAGTCACTTTGCGCGCGTCATCAGCAGGGTCAGCCGTCTTATGTGCATCAAACCCATAGTCGCGCAGCGCCATACCCATGACGACCTGCGCGGAGTGTTTGTGGTTGCCTAGGCAGGCCAAGACTTCCGCATCTCCGCGCGCCTTTGCCAAAGCGACGCCTGCGGCCCGCGCTTCTTCGACGGTCGCGCGCGGCTCGAGGCAGATCACGTCCACCGCTTTGGCCGCCATGCCGACCGGATAAGCAAGCACCCGCGCATCGCCGGGTTTGATACCTGCTTCGATCACACGTTTCACCGCGCCTTTGGTCAGGCGATTGACCCTACGCGCTGCGGTGTCCATACGCCCTTCCGCGCCCACCAGAATGGCCACGCGGCCTTCAAATCCTGCGATTTCGTCGATCTCGACGTCCTGAAAGTCAAAACTCAGCGGTGATACCACGGGGATGCTCCTGTTTTCTGTTGCCCCAAGAGTTAGCCCGACAGCCGTCGCTTGACCAGATAGCAGTTTTCCACAGGCGGTAAATGCTTTATAAAAGGTCAACAAAAAGAAAACTTAGGAGCGCAGGTGTGAACAGATTCGACCGCTATATGCTGTCGCAATTTATGACGCTGTTCGGCTTTTTCGCGCTGGTTCTGGTGTCGGTCTATTGGGTCAACCGTGCGGTGGTGCTGTTTGACCGGTTGATCGGTGACGGCCAGTCGGTTTTCGTGTTTTTCGAATTTACCGCTATGACGCTGCCCAATGTAATCAAGCTTGTCCTGCCAATCGCAGTCTTTGCGGCGGCCTGTTATGGCACGAGCCGGCAGATGGCGGACAGTGAATTGACGGTCATGCAGGCCACGGGCTTTAGCCCCTGGCGATTGGCGCGGCCTGTGTTCACTTTTGGTCTTTTCATAGCTTTGATGATGACCGTTCTGGCAAATTATTTGGTGCCGCTTAGCTTGGATCGTCTCGATACCCGCGAACGTGAGATTGCTGAGAACGCCACCGCGCGGCTGTTGACCGAAGGCGTCTTCATGCATCCCAATGAGCATGTCACCTTCTATATCTCCGAAATCACCCCCGAAGGTGTGCTGAAAAACCTCTTTATGTATGATCAGTCCTCCGAGGATCAGACGCTGATCTATTCCGCTGACGAGGCCTATTTGCTGCGTGACGAAAACGGGCCAAAGCTGATCATGGTGGATGGTGTCGCGCAGGTTCTGACCGAAGACGGCTTGCGGCTTTACACCACGAACTTCGGGGATTTCACATATGATATTAGCGAGTTCCTGAACTATCACAGCAACCGCCTCAAGGCGCTTGAACGCACGCCGACGCTTGAGTTGTGGCAAGAGCCCCGCCGTTTGGCTGCGGTCTTGGCCTGGCAAGTGCGCGAAACTGAGCCCGATCTCAATGGCATGGGATGGGTGCAGGCCGAGCGTCACGGGCGCATTGCTGCGGTCACCATGTGCGTGATTTCGGCGCTTGTGGGGTTCGCGACGCTCTTGCTGGGCGGGTTCAGCCGTTTGGGTGTCTGGCCGCAAACGATTGCCGCCTTTGGCCTCTTGGTCATTCTCGAGGCCATGAAGAACGCTCTTGTCAGCGCTGTACGTTTGGAACCGAATCTATGGCCGTCGCTTTATCTGCCAACGGTTCTAGGCGGAGCGATTGTCGCTTTGATGCTGGCAAGCCGCGCTTATGTTCTGCCAAGTTTTCGGAGGGCAAACGCATGACGATGCACCTCTACTTTGCGCGGCGGTTCCTCGTCTATTTCCTCGGACTGACAGCGATCTTTTTCATACTGCTCGTACTGTTTGATCTGATGGAGCAACTGCGCCGCTTTAGTGTGCAGGAACTTGGTATTGTGCGCATTCTTCAGATGCTGGTGCTGAACGTGCCAAAAGAACTCTACCAGATCTTTCCCCTCATCATGATCCTCAGCTCGCTTGTCTTGTTCCTGAACCTCGCGCGCAGCAGCGAATTGATCGTGGCGCGGGCCAGTGGCCGTTCGGGGCTATTGATCCTTCTGGCGCCTGTCAGCGTGGCGCTCGGGATTGGCCTCTTTGGCGTCACCACCATGAACCCAATCGTCGCTGCCACCACCAAGCAATATGACCAGCTCGCCCTCTTCTATCGCACCGGGGCCAGCCGGGCGATTTCGATTGGCTCAACGGGCCTTTGGCTGCGTCAAGGCGGCGAAGACGGGCAAACGGTAATCTATGCGCATGGGTCCAATCACGACGCCTCTGTTCTGGTGGATGTGGATTTTGTCACCTATGGCGATGGCGGAGGCCCCAGCCAACGCATTCGCGCAGCCCAAGCCGAATTACGCTCTGGCGAATGGCTTTTAACAGACGCGAAAATCTGGCCTTTAGACCGTGGGATCAATTCCGAGGCGCAATCTGAGACCCGCGCCAAAATGACGGTCTCCACGACGCTCACCAGCGATCAGATCCGCGATAGTTTCGGCAAGCCACGCGCTGTGTCTGTGTGGGAGCTGCCCAAGCTGATCGATCAGCTCGAAGAGGCTGGGTTTTCTGCGCGACGCCATCAGATGTGGCTGCAACTCGAGCTCAGCCAGCCGGTGTTTTTGGTCGCAATGGTTCTGGTGGCCGCAGCCTTTACGATGGGGCATACGCGCATGGGGCGCACGGGATTGATGAGTCTGGCGGCAACACTGTCGGGCTTTGGCTTGTATTATATTAGGAATTTTGCACGGATCCTTGGCGAGAATGGACAAATTCCTATAGAACTCGCAGCATGGGCCCCGCCTCTGGCCTCCGTGCTACTGGCCCTGGGTTTGGTACTACATATGGAAGACGGGTAACGGTTTGAGCGCTTT
>JABSOU010000040.1 GCA_013215215.1 Cognatishimia sp.
GCCGCGATTGGCACGCCTGTGGCCTATGCGATCATCGTGGGTGTTCTGGTTTATCTGGGCGTTTCTGGCCAAGACCTCGCGATTGCAGGCACCACCATGGTGCAGCGCCTGTTTGACGGGTTCCTATTGCTGGCGGTGCCGCTGTTCATTGCCTCGGCCAATATCATGAACGCGGGCTCGATTTCGGATCGCCTCTTGCAGTTCTGTATCGCCCTCGTCGGTCGCTTCCGAGGAGGCATGGGCCATGTGAATGTGGTCGCCAGCCTGATCTTTTCGGGCATGTCAGGCTCGGCAGTCGCGGATGCGGCGGGTATCGGCAAGATCATCATCGACATGATGGTCAAAAGCGGCCGCTACACTCGAGGCTATGCCGCCGCGATCACAGCCGCTACGGCCACCATCGGCCCGATTATTCCACCGTCGATCCCGATGGTCCTCTATGCGCTGGTGTCCAACGCCTCTGTCGGAGACCTTTTCCTTGCAGGCATCGTGCCGGGTCTTGTGATGGGCGTGGTGCTTATGGGTATGAACTCTGTGATTTCGCACCGTCGAGGCTTTGGTCAGGAAGATCCCGTGCCTCTGCGTGAAATCCCAGGCCTGACGGTGCGCGCAACGCCTGCGCTGTTGATGCCAGTGATCCTGTTGGGCTGTATCTATTCCGGCGTCACCACACCGACCGAGGCCGCCGCGATTGCTGCACTCTATGCTTTGATGGTCGCCGCAGGTCTCTATCGCGCGATCAAACTGAAAACGCTCTATGAGATCTTTGTGGAAAGCGCGCGCTCTGCGGCCTCGGTCGGCTTGGTGATCGGCGCATCAATGATCCTGACCTATATCGTCATTCAGGAAAACGTGCCCCAGGCGATCTCGGATATGTTTGCCGGTGCAGACATCAGCCCGCTGATGTTCATGCTCTTGGTCAACATCCTCGTGCTGCTCTTGGGCTGTATTCTGGACGCCACCGTGATCATCCTCGTGATCATCCCGCTTTTCATTCCAACGTGCCGAGAGCTGGGCATCGACCTTGTGCACTTTGGCGTCTTGATCGTGGTGAACTCGATGATCGGTCTGATCACGCCGCCTTATGGCATCCTCTTGTTCGTGATCAACGCGGTCACGGGCATTCCTCTCAAGGAAATCATCAGTGAAATCTGGGCCTTTTTGGCCATCCTTCTGGCCGCCTTGCTGGCCATGATCTTGATCCCCGACATCGTGCTGTGGTTGCCGCGCATGTTCGGATACCAGGGGTAAAACATGAATGAAATCAAGGGGGAAAGCCCCTTTCGGATCGGTTTGATAGGAACCGGACGCATCAGTGATATCTATTTGCAGACCTGCGCGCAGTTTTCCGAACTAGAAATCGTCGCCTGCGGCAGCCTCAATTCCGAGGAAAGCCGCGCCAAGGCGGTCCAATACGGAATTGCACGCAGTTGCACGCCCGAAGAGATCATCTCGGATCCTCAGATCGACTGCGTGCTGAACCTGACCATCCCCGCCGCGCATGCAGAGATCAGCATGCAGGCCTTGGGCGCGGGCAAGCATGTCTATTCCGAAAAGCCCTTCGCAACCACGGTTGAGGACGGTCAACGTGTCCTGAATCTGGCGCGTGCGAAAGGCCTCAAAGTCGGCAATGCACCTGACACGTTCCTTGGAGGCCGCTGGCAGACCGTGCGCAAACTCATCGACCAAGGCGTCATCGGCAAGCCAACCGGCGCCATGGCCTTTGTTGGCACCCATGGGGTCGAACGGCACCATCCGAACCCGGACTTTTACTACAAGACCGGCGGAGGGCCGCTGCTCGACCTTGGGCCATACTATCTGACAGCAATGGTGTTCCTCCTTGGCCCCATCTCTCGCGTCAGCGGTATGGCCCGCAAAACTTTTGACAAACGTATGATCGAAAACGGCCCTCGGCATGGAGAATGGATGGATGTCGAGGTCGACACCCATTCGCAGTCGATGCTTCAATTCCAAAGCGGCGCGATTGCCTCAATGACGATGAGCTTTGATGTCTGGGATTCCGAGACACCCCGGTTTGAGATCTATGGCGAAGACGGCACGATCTGTATTCCCGATCCCGATCCGGTGCATGGCGCGAATATCTTCCAAGGGCCTGTGTGGTATCGCACACGCAAGGAATCCCGCTGGGAATTCCAGCCGCGCCCGACGGGTCGGGACGACTGGCTGGTGGCCGAGAACACCCATGGCTTTAACGAGGATAGCCGAGGTCTTGGCCTCTTAGATCTCGCCTATGCGGTGCGCGACGACCGTCCGGTGCGCGCCAGCGGCGCGCTTGCTCAACATGTCTTAGAAGTCATGACTGGCATCGAGGCGGCCCCTCAAACGGGTGGATTTGTCGAGATCACCACCGACTGCCCGATCCCCGCAATCCTGCCCGAAGATTTTCCTTTGTCTGAACACCACTCCCTAAAGGACATGGCCCATGTCGGTTGAAACTCTAGACTTCGCAGACCCGTTTTTCTCGGTGTACCTGATTGAAAACGAAGCGACATATGACGTTTTAGGCAAGGCGATTGTTTTGAACCTGTCCGAGACGCCCATCCAAATCCGCGAACAGACCCTTGCGCATCTGCAATCCGTCATCGTCGCCGATGTCACGCTGTCAAACCTCTCCCATGCGGTGATCATCGGCCGGATCGACAACCACCCCGACGAGCTCGCCCTCATGGAGCAGGTCCGTGCCACATGGCCTTCTGCATTTGATGTGCGCGGCGAAGAACGCCTGCGGGGCATCAGCCATTACATGTCCAAGAAAGTCTGGCGCGGGCAGTTTGGCTTTACGATGTATCACTCAGGCTCTGTGCCGCTGAATGTGGGCCTGCATAAGGATCACGATTTCTGCCCCGTGCCGGGCTTTCGAGAGGTCCACACCCAGATCATGGGGTTCGGCAAAATGCAGCAGTGCCGGGAAAAGGACGTGAGCACGCTCTACCTTGAAGAACCTATGGCCCCTGGCACCACCCATCGTCCCATGTATGACGCCGAGGGCAATTTCCCTTGGCATCAGTTTGAAACCATCACCCCGTCGATCTTCATGGCTGTCGAGATGCTGCCTGAAGGCGCAAGCCCTCCGGCTTGAGAGAGCGCTCATGACTGAAAAACTTCTTCCCGATCAGATTGATTTCAACGGCCCATTCCCACGCCTCAGCCGCCGCTTGCGACTTGGCGTGGTCGGAGGCGGACGCATTTCGCAAACCCAAGCGATGGCCGCGCGGCTCAGTGACCGTTGGGAGGTCGTCGCAGGCGCGCTGTCCTCTGACGCTGATCGCGCCAAAGCGCGTGGTGCGGAATGGTATTTTGACGAAGATCGCTCCTATGCGTCTTTTGAGGAAATGGCCAAGGCCGAAGCCGCCCGGACGGGCGGCGTGGATGCGGTGATGATCACAACACCCAACCACATGCATTTCCCTGTCGCCCAAGCCTTTATGGAACAAGGCATCGACGTGATCTGCGACAAGCCCCTGACCAATGAAACCGCCGAAGCCGACGCGTTGGTTGCAGCAACCACTCAAAGCGGCAGGGTCTTTGCCGTCGGCTATGCCATGTCCTGCTACCCCATGATCCGCCAAGCGCGCGAAATCGTAGGGGCAGGCACTTTGGGCAAGATCAACCAGATTCACGTCGAATTCATGCAGGACTGGATGACGCCCGAAGACGTAGGCGACGCGCCGCATGTGAAATGGCGGCTGGATCCCAAGATCTCGGGGCCGACCAGCTGCGTTGGCGACATCGGCACCCATGCGGCCCATCTGGCGCAATTCGTCTCAGGCCTGCGCATGACCAATCTGCGCGCCGAGTTCCACGTCTGCGGTAGCCCCAAGCCCCTAGAAGACACGGTGTTTATGTCCACATGCTACGACGGCGAAGTCCCCGGCACTTTGATGGCTACACGCCTCGCGCCCGGCAATCGCGGAGGGCTAAGACTGCGGATCTTTGGCTCTGAAGGCGGCCTCGAATGGGACATGGAACAGGCCGAGCAACTGAAGCTGAACATCTTTGGCCAGCCCGATCAGGTTCTGACCCGTGGTCATGGGCACGGGATCTCGCCTGCGACCGAACGCTTTGTCCGTACCGGACGCGGCTTCCCAGAAGGTCTGATCGAGGCCTGGGCCAATCTTTACACCGAATTCGCCATGGCCGTGGCCGCGCGGCGGGACGGGATCCAGGCGCCTGAGGGCTGGCTTGGCTATCCCACCGTCAGCGACGGCGCGGCGGGCGTGCATTTCGTGGATGCCTCAGTGCAGTCCAATGCCGCAGACGGAAAATGGGTCTCAATAACAGGAGCTTAAGCGATGAAAACCTCGATCGCCACGGTCTCGATCTCTGGCAACCTCAGAGAGAAACTCGCAGCCATTGCGGCGGCAGGCTTTGATGGCATCGAGATTTTCGAGCAGGATTTTATCGCCGACGAGGCCAGCCCGCGCGAGATCGGCAATATGATCCGCGACCATGGGCTAGAAATTACGCTCTTTCAGCCCTTCCGCGACTTTGAAGGCCTTCCAGAGCCTTATCGCGCCAAAGCCTTTGACCGGGCCGAACGCAAGTTTGACGTCATGCAAGAGCTGGGCACCGATCTGGTTCTTATTTGCTCGACGGTGCATCCAAAGTCGCTGGGGGGCATTGATCGCGCCGCGGCGGATCTGCGCGAATTGGGTGCACGCGCGGCGAAACGCGGTTTGCGGATTGGCTATGAGGCTCTGGCCTGGGGCAAACATGTCGACGATCACCGCGACGCTTGGGAAATCGTGCGTCGTTCCGATCATCCTAACACCGGCCTAATCCTCGACAGTTTTCACACCTTGGGGCGCAAACTTGACCCCGAGACCATTCGCGCGATCCCCGGCGACAAGATCTTCTTTGTCCAACTCGCCGATGCGCCATTGATAGAGATGGATCTGCTCTATTGGTCCCGCCACTTCCGCAATATGCCGGGCGAGGGCGACTTGGACGTCACGAAATTCATGCAAGCGGTGATGGCGACGGGGTATAGCGGTCCCATCAGCCTCGAAATCTTCAACGACCAGTTCCGAGGCGGGAACACGGCGTCTTTGGCGGTCGACGGGTACCGCTCCCTGATCGCTTTGATGGATGACGTGAAGCGCGCTGAACCCGGGCTGTCGCTTGACCTCCCCCCGGCGATCCCTCAACGCAGCGCGGCCAAAGGCGTGAGTTTCGTGGAGTTCACCAGTAGAGGCGACGAAGCGCGCGCGCTGGAAGCTCAATTGACAATGCTGGGGTTTGAACAGGTCGGTAGCCACGTCAACAAATCTGTAAGCCTCTGGCAACAAGGGGGAATTCGTATTGTTCTGAACGAAGACACCCAGGGGCAAGCCGCGGCGATCTGGGCCACGCGTGGCACCTGCGTCTGTGATTTCGGCATCGAAGTTGCCGACACTGAGGCCGTCGTCTCCCGCGCAAATGCGCTAGGTGCAGCCCCCTTCGCGCAACCGCTTGGGCCGGGCGAGCTGCCTATTCCGGCGATCAAAGGGCTGTCTGGCACATTGATCCATTTCTTGGACAATGCCTCAAAGATAGACGACGTCTGGCAGAAAGAATTTGGCGCGAGCGCGGTGCCACAGGGCGCAGGCATGACGCATATCGACCACCTCGCGCAAACCATGAGCTATGACGAAATGCTCAGTTGGTCGCTGTTTTATACAACGCTGTTTGAGATGGAGAAGTCGCCGATCGCCGATGTGATCGACCCCGATGGGCTGGTGCGCAGCCAGGTTGTGCAGACCAAAGACGGCGCCTTGAAGGTGACCCTCAATGGGGCGGACACGCATCGCACACTGGCGGGCTCCTTTTTGGCGGAGAGTTTTGGCGCAACTGTTCAGCATTTGGCTTTGGCAACAGATGACATCTTCGCAACGCTTGAGGCCTTGGGTCGCAAGGGATTTAAGCCGCTTGAGATCTCGGCGAATTACTATGACGATTTGGCCGCGCGGTTTGACCTGCCAAAAGACCTGCTGGCGCGCATGAAACGGCACAATGTGCTTTATGACGAAGACTTGGGCGGCGATTTCTTTCAATGCTATGCGCCGACTTTGGTGAATGGGTTCTTCTTTGAGATTGTTCAAAGAAACCCGGGGTATGCCGGGTTTGGCGGGCCAAATGCGCCGTTCCGGATTGCCTCGCAAAAACGCTTAAATCAGGTGAAGGGCATGCCTGCGAAATGAAGGGGTGGGGCGGGTCTGAGCCAAGATCGAATGCGCGTCTCGCAGATCGCAGCGCTCACAACCGATCTCTGAGCGAGTAATACACCATCGCCATGACCAACAGGGGCCAGCGCAGCATGGTGCCTCCGGGGAAGGGCAGGCTGGGCAGGGCGGAAATCGCATCAAATTTTTCGGCCTGGCCTGAAATCACATCGGCTGCGATCTTGCCGCTTAGGGTGGCCATAGCGACGCCATGACCTGAGAAGCCCGACAATGAAATTGCAGTATCTGACAGCCGCGCAAAATGCGGCATGCGATTGAGCGTAATACCGAGCGTGCCGCCCCAAGCATAGTCAATCCGCGTTCCCGCAAGCTGAGGAAATACCTCTTCCATCGGCTTGCGTACGGCCCCCGCAATGTCTTTGGGAAAACGATAGCCATAGCTTTCTGTGCCTCCGAACAGCAGACGGTGGTCGTCTGAAAACCGGAAATAGTTGATGACGAACTTACTGTCCGCCACCGCATGATTGTTACGGATGAGGGCCTCTTGGCGGTCTGGCCCCAGGGGCTCTGTGGCGACGATGAAATTGTTGATCGGCATGACTCGGGAGGCCACGTCCCTTTGCAAGGATCCCAGATATCCATTGCAGGCCAGCACAAGAAAGCCTGCTTCGATCTGCGCCTTTTCCGTAGTGACCACCGCGGGTGAGGCGGTTTCCAAAGACTGCACCCGGCTTTCCTCAAAAATCCGCACGCCAAGCGCCTTGGCCTTGCGCGCGAGACCGAGCGCATAACGCAACGGGTCGATATGACCGCTTCCGCGATCCAAAGTGCCGCCGTAGTAGATCGGACTGGCCAGCATGTCGCGGATCTGGCTTTCTGACAGATCATCAATCAGATCGTAATCGTAATCCCGGCGTAGCTTTTCCGCATAACGGTGATCCTCTGCCACGAACCGCTTGCGATGGGCTGCGTGAATGACACCTGGATGAAACGGGCAATTAATGTCCTCTTCGCCACAAAAACTGCGCACCAAATCCACGGCCTCAACCGCCATATCCCAAAGCTGTCGCGCCGCGGGTTTGCCCAGTCGCTCTTCCAGAAAATCCTGATCCTGCCGCTGCCCGGATCCAACTTGCCCACCGTTGCGACCAGAGGCCCCAAACCCAACGCGCTGCGCCTCTAGCAGCACCACGTCATAGCCTTTTTGCGCCAGGTGAATAGCCGAGGACAGCCCGGTATAGCCGCCCCCCACAACGCAGACATCGCAGCGGATCTCGCCGGTCGCATTAGGAAACGGGTCCAGTTTCGGGTTCACCGCCGCATAATAGGATTGGGGGTATTCCCCCAACCCATCATTGGCCGTAAGCAGGTCAAGCCGTTGCATCTATGCTGCTTTCATCAGACCTTTTTCCGTCGCGCTGGCCATGGTCTTATCCAGCACTTTCCAGGCCTTTTCCGCCAGCGTGTCAATGTTGTCTTTGCTAAAGATCAACGGAGGCGAAATGATCAGCTGATCGCCCACGTGGCGCATGATGAAGTTGTCTTCAAAGCAAAGATCACGCGCGATCACGCCGACGTTGCCGGGGCCCTCGGCAAAGGCTGCGCGGGACGCTTTGTCAGGCGTCAATTGAAGCGCACCGACGAGGCCACAGATACGGGCTTCGCCCACCAATGGATGCTCCCCAAGGCCGGCCCATTTTTCAGCCAAATACGGCCCGGTGACATCGCGGACCTGACCGATCAGGTCTTCCTCCTCAAGGATACGCAGGTTTTCCAAAGCCACGGCACAGGACATCGGGTGACCGGAATAGGTATAGCCGTGATAGAATTCGTCTGTGGCCATCACCTCAAAGACCTCGTCAGAGAGGATCGACCCGCCAATCGGCGCATAGCCAGAGGACAGACCCTTAGCAATAGTCATGATATCGGGGCGAATAGAATAGGTGTCAGAGCCCCACATATTGCCGGTGCGCCCAAAGCCACAGATGACTTCGTCCGCGATCAAGAGGATCTCATGCGCGTCGCAGATTCTTTGGATCTCTGGCCAATAGGTCGACGGCGGAATGATCACCCCACCTGCGCCCTGGATCGGTTCCGCGATAAAGGCCGCGACATTGTCTTCGCCGAGTTCCGCGATCTTTTCTTCGAGTTCGCGCGCGCGTTGCAGGCCGAATTCCTCAGGTGTCATGCCGCCGCCCTCAAGGTACCAATGAGGCTGATTGATATGGACGATCCCTGGGATCGGCAGGGTGCCTTGCCCGTGCATCGCCTGCATGCCTCCCAGCGACGCAGCGCCCACGGTTGAGCCGTGATAGGCGTTCTTGCGGCTGATGATCACCTGCTTTTCGGGCTTGCCTTTGAGTGCCCAATAGTGACGCACCAAACGGATATTCGTGTCATTGGCGTCTGAGCCTCCGGCCGCAAAAAACACATGGTTCATGTGTTCCGGCGCGAGCGACGTGACCTTTTCAGCCAAAGCAATCGCAGGCACATGGGTCGTCTGAAAGAACGTGTTGTAATAGGGCAGTTCCAAGAGTTGCCGCCGCGCGACCTCGGCAATGGAGTCCCGCCCATAGCCGATATTGACGCACCATAGACCGGCCATACAGTCCATGATCTCTTGACCATCACTGTCGCGCAAATGCACGCCTTTTGCGCCGGTAATCACGCGCGCACCTTTTGCGGCCAGCGCATTTGAATCCGTGAAGGGATGCATATGGTGCGCCGCATCCAGCGCCTGAAGTTCCGCCGTCGGCAAATGATTGGTGATCATATTCATGTCGGTGACCTTTACACATTGAGCAGCAAATGCTGACGTTCCCAAGGGCTAATTTCGCGCTGATGCTCTTCGAGCTCAGCGTTTTTGATGTCGGAGAAAAGCTGCCAGAATTCCTTGCCGAGCATGTCCGGCATCGCCTCGGCCTCTTCCATTTTTTCCAATGCGGTGCGCAGCGAAAATGGCAGCTGTTCTGATCCCGGATGACCATAGGCATTGGTGGTCACCTCTGGCCGCGCGGCTTCGCCGTTGACCATGCCCAGATAGCCCGCCGCCAAAGAGGTCGCGATCGACAGATATGGGTTGGTGTCCGAGCCGATGACACGGTTTTCGACCCGTCGCGCCTCGGGGCCGGAAATCGGAATACGCAGGCCCGTGGTGCGGTTGTCGCTGGCCCATTCCAGGTTGGCCGGGGCCGCGTAGCCCTCGATGGAAATGCGACGGTAAGAATTCACGTAAGGCGCTAGGAAGGGCACAGCCTCCATCAGGTATTTCTGGCTGCCACCGATGAAATCATGAAAAGCCTGGGTGGGTGCGCCAGAGGCATCGGAAAAGATGTTCTGACCGGTTTTGATGTCCACCACAGATTGATGCAGATGCATGGCCGAGCCCGGCTCATCGCGGATCGGTTTCGCCATAAAGGTGGCAAAAACGCCGTTCTTGAGCGCCGCCTCGCGGATGCTGCGCTTGAAGTAGAACACCTCATCAGCCAGTTGCAGAGGATCGCCGTGGTTGAGGTTGATCTCGATCTGTCCCGCGCCGCTTTCCTGAATAACAGAGTCAATCGTCAGACCCTGTGCCTCGGCAAAATCATAGATCGTGTCGATCACCTCGCCGAACTCATCGACAGCCACCATGGAATAGGCCTGACGGCTGGAGCCGCGGCGACCAGTCCGGCCAATTGGCGGCTCGATCTCGGCGTTGGGGTCGTCGTTGGGTTTGGTCAGATAGAATTCGAGTTCCGGTGCGACAATCGGTTGCCAGCCTTTTTCTTTATAAAACGACAGAACCCGTTTCAGCACATTCCGCGGTGCAATGCCCAGAGGCTCTCCGTCGCGTGTCTCAAGATCATGGATGATCTGAACTGATGCGTCATCCGCCCAGGGCACAGCGCAAGCGGTCGACAGGTCAGGCCGCAGAACGATGTCGCTCTCCAGCCATTGGTTCTGGATCTCCATATCCACCCATTCACCGGAAATGGTCTGATAGAACAGCGAGACCGGCAAAAACAGCGCTTGGTCTGGATCGAACTTATGCGCCGGCATCGTCTTGCCGCGCGACATGCCCGCAAGGTCTGGAACGATACATTCCACCTCATCCAGACGTCGCGCGCCCAGATAGGTTCCAAAGGCCTTGGGCAAATCCCCGAGCCAAGACGTTTCGCTTTCTACTGACACGAGTCACCTGTTGGTCTGTGTTTCGAATATTTTGATCAAATTATGAAGGAATTGATTTTGCGTCAATCCGGGCGGGCGCTTATTCCTGCAAAGATTTCTTGATCTGGCCCATCCCTTGCAAAATATCTGTGCGGATCGCCTGAGCCGCGCGCCCAGCATCTCCGTCACGGATCGCCGAAATGGTTTCGTCATGCATATCGGGTAGGTTCGCCGTTCCGTAACGCCCGCACACAACCCGCAAAGAGGGGCCTGTGCGCAGCCAAAGCGCCTCGACCATGCTCAGCAAAATGCTGGAGTTCGCGTGCTCGTAGAGATGAAAGTGAAACCGAAAGTTATGCAGAAGATAGCCCTCGACCTGACCATCCGCGATGGCTTGATCCAGTTCTAAGTCGATGTCTTTAAGCGACTTTGTCAGTGATTTTGCATTATTTTCAACGGCCATTTCAACCAGCTTGGGTTCAATGGAACAGCGCGCAAAGCTCAACTCTTCAAGTTCCGAAGCATTCAGCCGTGGCACTTCGATACGCCGATTGCCCAGACGTCGTAGCGCGCCCGCAGATGTCAAACGCCGCACGGTGTCGCGCACAGGCATAACGCCGCTGCCGATCATCTCCGCCAAACCATGCAGCGTCACCGCCTGTCCCGGCACCAATTCACCAAACAGGATCGCGTCGCTGATGCGACGATAGATGACCTCATGTTCGGTGATTTTTTTTGGTTCGGCGTTCAATTTGCTTATCCTTTGGGCGACATTTGCGCCCGTTGTCGGGGCGATCCGGGGCGAGAATGTCGAAACGCTTGCGCCGAATCGTATCTTTTGATCAAAATTACACCAATCAAAATAAAACTGACAACCGGGAGCTACCAAAATGAAGAAACACCTGACCCTTGTGTCAGCGGCTGTGCTTTGTGCTGCATCTTCGCTGTCCGCCGAGGAAGTACGCGTTTACAACTGGTCCGACTATATCGACGAAAGTCTGCTGGAAAAGTTCGAGACCGAGACTGGCATCAAGCTGATTTACGACGTTTTTGACAGCAACGAAGTTTTGGAAACCAAGCTCTTGGCGGGTGGCTCTGGCTATGACGTGGTGGTGCCGTCGGCGACCTTCCTGCAACGCCAGATCGCGGCGGGGGCCTTCCAGAAGCTAGACGTTGGTCAATTGCCCAACCACGGCAACCTCTGGAATGTGATCCAGGAGCGCACCGATCAATATGACCCAAGTGGCGCATATTCCGTGAACTACATGTGGGGCACAACGGGGATCGGTTATAACATCGGCAAGGTCACCGAGGTCCTTGGCGAAGACGCACCGCTTGATAGCTGGGACCTGGTGTTTGACCCGGCCAATATGGAGAAACTGGCCGAATGTGGCGTGCATTTCTTGGACGCGCCAACCGAGATGATCCCCGCAGCGCTAAACTACATTGGCGAAGATCCTGACAGCCATGATCCAGAGGTGATTGCCAAGGCAGAGGCCGTCTATGACGCCGTGCGCCCCTATATCCAAAAGTTCCACAGCTCTGAATACATCAACGCGCTTGCGAACGGCGATATCTGCGTCGCGGTCGGTTGGTCCGGCGATGTTTTCCTCGCGCAGTTCCGTGCAGCTGAGGCCGAAAACGGCCACGAGATCGACTATTCGATCCCCTCGCAGGGTGCTCAGATGTGGTTTGACCAGATGGCGATCCCAACCGACGCACCAAACCCAGAAGCGGCGCATAAGTTCATCAACTTTATCCTGAACGCCCAGAACGCAGCGGCGGCCACCAACTATGTTTGGTACGCAAGCGGCAACCTCGCGGCGCAGGAATTCATTGACCAGGAAAT
The DNA here is from genome assembly GCA_013215215.1 of Cognatishimia sp. GTDB lineage: Bacteria > Pseudomonadota > Alphaproteobacteria > Rhodobacterales > Rhodobacteraceae > Cognatishimia. The sequence continues at coordinate 12,184 of JABSOU010000040.1, forward strand.
CCTAGAGTATCCAGCGGTTTACCCAGATGCTGCGACTTTGGAGAAACTGTTCATCACCACGCCTTATCCGGCCAAAGTCCAGCGTGTCGCAACGCGTCTTTGGACCAAGATCAAGTCCGGCACCTGATCACAAAAGACCACGTCGATCGCCTTGCGCTGCGCGTAGGGCGGTCGTCACTTATTGGGGGCGGGCATGAACCAAGACACGTCTGGCAAAGAATTTGCGCCGTGGAACGACGCGAGCGAAAAGCCACTTATTACATTTAAGAATGTCACCAAGAAATTTGGCGAGTTCGTCGCGATCAGTGATTTGAACCTCGACATCTACGCCCGCGAATTCTTTGCGCTTTTGGGGCCGTCTGGCTGCGGTAAGACCACTCTGATGCGCATGTTGGCGGGCTTTGAAGCACCGACCTCTGGCGTGATCGAACTGGCAGGCCAAGACATCGCAGCGATCCCGCCGAATAAGCGCGAAGTGAATATGATGTTTCAGTCCTACGCGTTGTTTCCGCATCTGAACATCTGGGACAATATCGCCTTTGGCCTGCGGCGTGAGAAAATGCCCAAGGACCAGATGGAAGCGCGCGTCGAAGAGATGCTGCGTCTCACCAAAATGGAGAAATTCGCACGTCGCAAACCGCATCAGGTCTCTGGTGGCCAGCGTCAGCGCGTGGCCTTGGCGCGGTCTCTGGCCAAAGCGCCGAAACTCTTGCTCTTGGATGAGCCACTTGGCGCGTTGGACGCCAAATTGCGTCAGGACACCCAGTTCGAACTGATGGACATCCAAGAAAGCACCGGAACGACCTTTGTGATCGTGACCCACGATCAGGAAGAGGCGATGACCGTGGCGAGCCGCGTGGCGGTGATGGACCACGGGAAGCTCGTGCAAGTCGACACGCCCGACGTGATCTACGAGACTCCGAACTCTGTCTATGTGGCTGATTTTATTGGCGATGTGAACATCATTGAAGGCACAGCCGAAGCGAATGGCGATAGCGTCGCGTTGACATGGACCGAAGGGCAGCCTGCCTTAATTGGCTCCGCTAATCAGCCGATCGCTAAAGGTGCCTCTGCGGCCATGGCGATCCGTCCTGAAAAGATCGCGATCAGCTCGGAAAAACCGACAGATCGCACGAATGTGCTTCAGGGTAAGGTGCTTGATATTGCATACCTCGGCAATATCTCGACCTATCACGTGCAACTGGACAACGGCACGGTCATCAAAGCCCAGATCGCCAACACGCGCCGCATCGCGCGCCGTAATTTCACCTGGGAAGATCCGGTCTGGCTAAGCTGGACGGACACCGCTGGCATCGTTTTGGCGGTCTGAGATCATGAAGCTGCGTCGCCTCACTCTAATTGGGATCCCGTACTTCTGGCTCTTAGCCTTGTTCCTGATCCCTTTCGGAATCGTGCTCAAGATCTCACTGTCAGACATCGCGCTGGCGATCCCGCCCTATACCCCGACGCTGGATATTTCGGGCGGCTGGCAGGCGGTGCGGGATTTCCTCAGCGAATTGGACTTCGAGAATTTCGAGTTCCTCACAACCGACGACCTCTATTGGAAGGCCTATCTCTCGAGCCTCAAGATTGCGGCGATCTCGACCCTTTTGGCCCTGTTGCTCGGCTTCCCGATGGCCTACGGCATGGCCAAAGCCCGCGAGGATTGGCGGCCGACCTTGATGATGCTGGTGATCCTGCCGTTTTGGACGAGCTTTCTGATCCGTGTTTACGCCTGGGTCGGTATCCTCAGCACCGAGGGCTATCTGAACCAGTTCCTGATGGGCATCGGCATCATTGGCGATCCGCTAGTGATTTTGAATACCTCAACGGCGGTCTACATTGGCATCGTCTATACCTATCTGCCTTTCATGATCCTGCCGATCTACGCCACGCTTGAGCGGCTGGATGAAAGCCTGATTGAAGCCGCCGAAGACCTCGGCTGCTCGCGTATCTCAGCCTTTTGGCTGGTGACCGTGCCCCTGTCGAAATACGGCGTCATCGCGGGCTGTTTCCTAGTGTTTATCCCCGTGATCGGAGAATTCGTGATCCCCGCGCTCTTGGGTGGATCCAAGACGCTGATGATCGGCAAAGTCCTGTGGGAAGAGTTCTTCTCGAACCGCGACTGGCCCGTGGCTTCGGCGGTTGCGATCATCCTTTTGTTGGTGCTGATTTTCCCAATCGTCCTCTTCCAACGCAATGAACAGAAACAGAGGGAGGCAGAGCAATGAGGCGGTTTAGCTGGTTCAACGCGACCTCTCTGACGATCGGCTTTGCGTTTCTCTATCTGCCGATGCTGATTCTTGTGATTTATAGCTTCAACGAGTCCAAACTGGTCACCGTTTGGGCCGGGTTCTCGACCAAATGGTATGGTGAGCTTTTCCGCAACGAGGCCTTTCTGGATGCGGCCTATGTGACCCTGCGTGTGGCGATTTTCTCTTCGCTCTTGGCAACGGTTCTGGGAACAATGGCTGCCTATGTGCTTGTCAGGGCAGGGCGGTTTCCGGGGCGGACGTTGTTTTCCGGCATGATCTACGCACCGCTTGTGATGCCCGAAGTCATCACCGGCTTGTCGCTTCTTTTGCTGTTCATCTCGCTTGGGCTGGACCGTGGCGTCCTGACGATTGTTTTGGCGCATACGACCTTCTCTATGTGCTTTGTCTCGGTGGTTGTCTCGGCCCGTTTGGCTAGCTTTGATCAATCGCTCGAAGAGGCCGCGCTGGACCTAGGCTGCACGCCCTTTGAGGCCTTTCGACTTGTGACCCTGCCGGTCATCGCACCCGCAGTCATCTCAGGTTGGCTATTGGCCTTTACCCTGTCGCTGGATGATCTGGTGATCGCAAGTTTCACCTCGGGGCCTTCCGCGACCACGTTGCCGATTAAGATCTGGTCGTCGATCCGCCTCGGCGTCAGCCCTGAAATCAATGCGCTCTCCACGATCCTGATCGCCATCGTGGCGACAGGCGTGATCTCCGCATCTCTCATTTCCAAGCGCGCCGCGATGCAGCGCGATCTCGACAGCAAGACATAGAGGGTTTTCGTGAGCGACTTTGAAAAGACCTGGCGGGACTACTGCGCCCAACACGGCACGCCTGATCGCGTGGAACTGATGCTCTGTGACATCAACGCCGTTCTGCGCGGCAAGTGGTTGCCAGGCGAAGACATCGGCAAGCTGACCTCTGGCGCCGCGCGGCTGCCGATTTCGACCTATACGCCCTGCATTCTGGGCTGGGAGGTCGAAGCGACAGGGCAGGGGATCGTGGTCGGCGACCCGGACGGGATTTTGACGCCTGTTGCGAGCACACTGGCCCCTGTGCCTTGGGCCGACGGCAATGTGGCGCAGGTCTTGGTGGAAATGAAAGATGCAACGGGAGAGATCGGCGAGTCCTCTACCCGCCAAATGCTGAGCAAAGTGGTTGATCGTTTCGTTGCGAAAGGGCTGAAACCGGTCGTAGCAACCGAGCTGGAATTCTACATCGTAAAGGCGCGCGGGGCGGCGGATGAAGCACCGACGCCACCTGATCGCCTCCCTGATGCGCAGAACTATGATCTTGAGGTGCTTGGCCGCCATGCCGCCATGCTGGAAGAAATCAAAGAGGCCGCCAAGCAACAGGGCCTGCCGACAGATACCCTAATCGCGGAATATGGCCCCGGGCAGTTCGAGATCAATTTCCACCACACAGACGACGTACTGGCCGCCGCAGATACGACGCTGGTGTTTCGACGGTTGGTTCGGATGGTCGCGTCAAAACACGGATATGAGGCCACCTTTATGGCCAAACCCTATGCGCAACATCCGGGCAATGGAATGCATGCGCATGTCTCTTTGGTCGATGAGGCCGGCACAAATGTACTGGCAGCGGACACCCCCGGAGGCCTGTCAGATACAATGCGCCATGCGATTGCGGGCACATTGGTCACAATGCGTGACCTGCAGGCGATCTTTGCGCCACATCTGAATTCATACCGTCGCTTTCAGCCAAAGAGCTTTGCGCCCTCTGCCCCGGAATGGGGCTTTGATCACCGAGCGGCCGCTATTCGATTGCCGGAAACCTCAGGCAAAGCCGCCCGACTGGAGCACCGCATATGCGGCGCGGACGTGAACCCCTATCTTGCCTTGGCCGCGATTCTGGCAGGAATTCTCTATGGGCTTGAAAACAAACCCGATTTGCAACTTGAGATCGATCACCCAGACGCGCGCCCGCAACCTTTGTTAACCCAAGATTGGGCCACCTCTGTTGACGCGTTTGCAGGCTCAAGCATTGCATCAGATATCTTTGGAGCGGCCTTCCGCGACCTCTATGCCATCGTACGTCGCGAAGAAATCGCAGAGCTGACAACGGTGATTTCTCCCGTTGAATTCAGCGCCTATCTGTCGAGACTATAGGGGGGACAATGAGCGAAAAACTCTCAATCGGCGTGCTTGAAACAGGTCGCCCCCCAGACGAGCTTGCAAACAATTACGCCGACTATCCGGCAATGGTCGCCGATTGGTTGGCCGCGCTTGATGCAAATTTCACGAGCTATGCGGTGTTGGATAACGCCTTCCCGTCCTCTGCGACAGATCACGATCTTTGGGTCATCACAGGGTCCCGCTTTGGAGCCTATGAGAACCATGCCTGGATCCCGGCGCTTGAAGCCTTCATTCGGTCTTGCCGGGACGCAGGTCGGCCGATGTTTGGCATCTGTTTCGGGCATCAGATCATCGCCCAAGCACTAGGTGGAGAGGTCGTGAAGTCTGACAAAGGCTGGGGGCTAGGATTGCATGACTATCAGGCAGAGTGGCCGGGGTCTCAGGCGTCCGGGTCCACGATGACCCTGTCGGCCTTCCATCAGGATCAGGTCGTGTCCTTGCCGCAAGGTGCCGAACGGGTCGCGACATCCGAGTTCTGCGAAAACGCCGCGCTTTATTACCCGGGCTTTGCCCTGACCGTGCAGGGCCATCCAGAGTTTAGCGAACCCTATTTGCGCGATCTCGCCGACCTACGCGCCGGGCAGATTTTCACCCATGCCGAAGCAGAGGCCGCCGCGGCCTCTTACACCCGCGCCGATACGGCGTCTGATTTGGTGGGCATCCTCAAGGCGCTTTTGTTGGAGCGCGACATAAAGGAAGCGCCATGAGCGAGAAGAACGGCGATTTCGCAGTGCGGTCCGAGACTAATATGGGACGTTGGCACGAGATGACTTATGGCGGCGTGACAAGCTTTCTGCGCCGCCGCTATACACGCGATCTGACCGGCGTTGATGTGGCCGTGATGGGCATTCCCTACGACGGTGCGGTGACCTATCGCCCAGGATGCCGTTTGGGCCCGCGCGCCATTCGCGCGGCCTCCGTGCAATTGGCAGAACTCAAGGCCTTTCCCTTCGGGTTTGATCCCTTTGACCGCCTCTCCGTCGTGGACTACGGCGATTGCGCTCTGGATCCGCATCACCCGGATACCATTTCCACCACCATCGAAACCTATGCAGACACCATCTTGTCCACGGGATCTAAACTCTTGAGCCTCGGGGGCGATCACTTCGTCTCCTATCCGCTGCTGAAGGCGCATGCCAAACATCACGGCCCCATCGCTTTGGTGCAATTTGACGCCCATAGCGACACATGGGAGGACGACGGCGCGCGGTTGGATCACGGCACGATGTTTGCCCGCGGCATCGCCGACGGGATCATCGACGTAGAGGCCTCCACGCAGCTTGGCATTCGAACCCATAATGACATGGATCTAGGTGTGGAGACTTTGACCGCGCCGTGGATCCATCGACATGATGTGGACGCAGCGCTCGAGATTGTACGTCGTAAAGCAGAGGGAAAGCCGGTCTATATCTCCTTTGACATTGATTGCCTTGACCCGGCCTATGCTCCCGGAACAGGCACGCCGGTCGCGGGTGGTTTGGCCTCATGGCAGGCTTTGGAACTGATGCGGGGCCTTTTAGGTTTGAACCTCGTGGGCATGGATCTGGTCGAAGTGTCTCCGCCTTTCGATCACGCAGAAATCACGTCGATTGCGGCAGCAACCTTGGCGCATGATTGGCTATGCCTATTGGCGCAGACCGCTTAGTGGGACCATGCGGTTGCGACATTCCCAAAACTGCGCGGCCTTAGACCATCGTCTTGCGGCTGATCTCTATGATCTGCTCCCGCAGCCACCGATGCGCCGGATCGTTCGTTGAGCGCTGATGCCACACCATATAGACGCTGACCGGTTCTATTTCGAAAGGAACCGGCGCAGAGGCGAGGGATTGCAGCAGAGCTTTTCCCATCAGCTTGAGCTGGGTGGTCAGCAGTGCAGTGCCACGAATAAACGCGGGCAGGCCCGCGAAGTTCGACACGGTGACTTTCGGTTTCGGCGGCGCTTGCAAATCCCGCGAGACGATCACTTCGTCGGACGAACCGCCAAGGGCAAAATGCACGGAGACATGGTCCGATTGCACATAGTCCTCAAGAGATTGCGGCGCTTCGCGACAGGCGGGGTCGTAGAACACATGCATCTCTCCGGTAAAGAGCTTGAGCTGCATAAGGTCTGGCGCATCCGGGGGCAGGGGGGTCAAGATCAGGTCGCATCTTGCATCGCGCAAGAGCCCGACGCTCGGTACGCCCGAAGGACGCAGCTCCATTGTCAGGGAGACCTCGTCAGCCCACGCCTGCCGCAAAAGTTGCGGGAAAATCAAATCGCGCTGCATATCATTGGCCGCGGCCACGAAATGCATCTTCTCAGATTTGGGATCAAAGGGACGCAAATCCGTGAGCGACTGCAGCTTGTCCAGAACCTCAAGCACAGGCGCCTTAAGCGCCAACGCCGTTTCGGTCGGCGTCAGCCCTTGACCGGATCGCACGAACAGCGGATCGCCCAAAATCCTGCGCAGTTTGTTTAGGGAATGGCTGACGGTTGACTGATTGACGTCCAAACGCTCGGCCGCCACGGACACGGAATTTTCCTCTAGGATCAAGAGGAAGGTCTTTAAAAGCTGACCGTCGAGCTTTTCGAAATCGAAATCTTTCATATTATATATTAATGCATATCGATTTATTCGATGTCAAATTCCTCCTAACTGTGGGGCTCCACATTGGGAGGATACCATGAAACTCACGTCTTTGTTGGGCGTGGCCGCCATTGCAGTCGCGTCGACACTTCCGTTCAAGAGCTCTGCCGAAGAGCTTTCCGTCGCCAATTTCGTACCACCGCAGCACCATACGAACGCCTTCCTGTTCAAATGGTTCGCGGATGAGGTCGCGGAGCGCTCTGGCGGGTCTTTAACTGTTAAAGTCTATCCTGCAGGTCAGTTGGGCGCAGGGCCGGTGCAGCAATATAAGCGCGCGGTCGAGGGTGTCGCAGACATCACCTTTGGCCTTCAGGCTTATACGCCTGCGATTTTCCCGAAATCCATGCTGATCATTCCTCCGGGCAAAGCCAAGGACGCGAATGAAGCAACCAAGCGCCTGCTTGCTGTTTATGACGAACATCTGGCCGACGAATATGAAGATGTGAAATTGTTGGGCATCTTCACCACCGCGGGCAATATCTGGGCCGCGACACGCGATGTCTCGACCTTGGACGGTCTGAAGGGATCCAAGATGGTGCCCTATGCCGCCATGACCACGCCCATTGTCGAAGCTCTGGGTGGTGTGCCGGTGCAAATGCCTGTGACCGAGATGTATACGGGTCTGTCCACGGGCACGATTGATGCCACGACCGCGACCTATAACAACATAACCGCGCCTTGGAACTTCTGGGATGTTTCCACGCATCTGGTGACCAATGTTCCCGTGCAACACGCGGTCTTCTTCGTTGCGATGAACAAAGAGCGCTACATGGGTCTTAGCGATGAGCACCGCGCGATCATCGACGATCTGGCGGGCGAGACCTTCTCGCTGCAAGGGGCTGCAAGCTTTGACGGCGCGGATTCCAACTCGTTCCAGATCATGCAGACCGCCGAACAGATGGCGAATGTCACCCAGATCGAGGTCAGTGCAGAAGAGCGCGCCAAGATGGATGCGGCTGTGGCCGAGGGTCTGGAGTCGATCTTTGCCGATTATGAGGCCCGCGGCATCACAGACGCCCGCGCAGTCTATAGCGCGATCAACCAATAATCTCCCCTCGGGGGGCGGCACATGTGTCGCCCCTTGATGTTCCAACCGGAGGATTGGTGCATGTCTAAACCTTCTTATCTCGCCACGCTGGACCAGATCCTAATCTGGGCGTCGCTCTTGATCGGCGGTGCGATGCTGGCCTTCATGACGCTCTTTGGCACGGTCAATGTTCTGGTGATGCGCAAGCTTTTGAATGCGCCGATCCGAGGGGCAGAGGACCTGATGATCCTGTCCCTTGTCATCCTTGTCGCCATCGCGATCCCCTTTGGCGGGCGCGTCGGGGCGCATATCGAGATCGAAATTCTTGAATCCCGCATGTCCAAATCCTTTGCACAATGGTCCTTGTTTGTCGTGCGCGTGGTCTGCGGCGCCCTGATGCTGCTCATGGCATGGGAGTTGATCATTGCCGGTCAAAACGCACCGAAGTTTGGGGAAACCACGCAGCAGCTGCTGATTTCCTATGAGCCGTTTTACTACCTGCTCGCCGTTTGCGTCGCGATCTACGCGCTGGTCTGTGCGTCAGACGCTCTGCAACTGGCGCGGACCGGCGAGATCGAACAATTCCCACTGGGAGAGGCGCTATGATCAGCATGACCACTCTGGGCATTCTTGGCCTGCTTGCGCTCTTTGGCCTTTTGGCTCTGCGCGTTCCCGTGGCGCTGTCGATGGTGCTTGTGGGTGTCGTCGGCACGATCCTGGCCACCGCCAACCGCTTCCTGCTTTTGGGCATGGCCTCAGAGCAGGCCTGGGCGCGGGGTATCAAAACCGCCATGTCCAACCTCTCGGGCGAGACCTTTGAGGCCGCGTCAAACTACAACCTACTTGTCATTCCGATGTTCGTCCTGATGGGCAACCTTGCCGGCGTGTCGGGCATGTCGGCAGACCTGTTCGGGGCGGCCTATCGCTGGATGGGGCACCTTAAGGGAGGTCTCGCCTCTGCCACCATCGCCGCCTGCGCTGGTTTTGCCGCGCTGTCGGGATCCTCGCTGGCCGCTGCAATCACAATGGGGCGGGTGGCTCTGCCTGAGATGAAGAAATTCAACTACGCCGACAGCCTTGCGACAGGGTCCGTTGCAGCAGGCGGTACACTTGGGTTCCTGATCCCACCCTCAGGCGGCATGATCATCTATGCGGTCCTAACCGAGCAATCTATTGGGCGCTTGTTCATGGCTGGTGTCATTCCGGGCATCCTGATGACCTTGCTCGTTATCGGAGCGATTTATTTCACTGTTCTGCGCAAGCCAGAAGCGGGCCCATCGGGCGAAAAGGCCTCCTGGCCTGAACGCCGCGACGCGCTTTTGGCAGCTTTTCCGTTTCTCGCGGTCGTCGGAATCACCATCGGCGGCATGTACACGGGCTTTTTCACCCCGGTCGAAGCGTCCTCCGTCGGCGCCTTCCTCACGCTCGTCGTCGCTATCTGGCGGCGATCTCTGAACGCAGCGGCCTTGCGAGAAGTGATCCTGCAAACGGTCAAAGCCTCAGCCACCGTCTTTATGATCATTATCGGTGCGTTCATCTTTATCCCCTTCATGTCGCTCACCGAACTGCCAAGCCAGCTCGTGACCCTCATGACCTCGCTACCGATCGGAGACTACGGCGTCCTGCTGCTGATCATCCTGATCTACATGTTCCTGGGCATGTTCCTTGAAGGCATTGCGATGCTGGTTCTGACCATCCCAGTCGTCCTGCCAATCATCGCCGCTTTGGACTTTGGGTTTGATCCCTCGATGGCCGATATGAAGATGATCTGGTTCGGCATCATCGTCGTGATCGTGCTTGAGATGGGCATGATCTCGCCCCCTGTCGGGCTCAATGTTTTCGTCGTGAAATCCATCGCGCCGGGCGTGCCTATGGGGCAGATCTTCCGAGGCATCTGGCCGTTCTGGTTCGCCATGGCGCTGATGCTGATCCTGCTAATGATCTTTCCACAGATCGCAATTTTCTTACCACAAACAATGGTCGGTTGACCGAAATAGGAGTGAATCATGCACGAAGGTAAAACCTATGTCGTCACCGGTGCGGCGTCCGGGATCGGGGCCGAGACCGTTAAGACCCTCAAGGCCCAAGGCGCGCGTGTCATTGGTGTTGATCGCAACCAGGCAGAGGGCGTTGATCAGTTCTTTCAAGCGGATCTCAGCGATCCTAAGTCCATCGATGCGCTGGTAGAAGCCCTGCCAAGCGGCATCAACGGGCTGGCCAATATCGCCGGTGTTCCACCAACCGCGCCCGCCGCTGTCGTGCTGAAGGTTAACCTCTATGGGTTGCAACGGCTGACGTTGAAGCTGCTGCCAAAGCTCGCAGATGGGGCATCAATTGCGAACCTTGCCTCGTTGGCCGGATTTGGCTGGCCCAATGCCGTAGAGCAATGCAAGGCCGCGCTCGCGCTGTCCTTGGAGGATGACATCGACGCTTTCGTCGCCGAGCATGCTTTGCAAGGAGCCGAGGGCGGGCGGTCTTATTTCCTCTCGAAAGAAGCCCTCGTGATCTGGACTATGCAGAACCGTTGGACCTGGCGCGATCGTGGGATCAACATGAACTCCGTCAGCCCGGGCCCCGTGGACACGCCCATTCTGGGTGATTTCATTGAAACACTGGGCGCGCGCGCCGAAGAAGACATGAAGGTCATGGACCGTCCAGGCACACCGCAAGACGTGGCGCCCGTTGTCAGCTTTGCCCTGAGCGATCACGCAAAATGGTTCCGAGGCACTAATCTGATGGTGGATGGCGGCATGTCCAGCCACATCCTTTCTGGCATCCACGGGCTGTAACTTTGCAAGAGCGGTCCACCCTGTGGACCGCTCGTTTCACCAACGCAAATTGGCCTCCTATGGTCGTTCCTATGGGCAAGCGCCGCGCGCTTGAGGGAGAAAACATGACAAAGACCCGCAAAATCGAACACGCCCAAGGGCTGTACCTTGAGGGTATTCGAGACGGCAAAATCTGGGACGCGCTGAACGCCCATACGGGCGCGCGTTATACGCAGCACTCCACCGGAGTGGGCGATGGTCAGCAGGGCTTTGCGGATTTCTTCGGTCCGTTTCTAGAGCGCAATCCGATCCGCGACATCCAAGTTGTGCGCGCGATTGAGGATGGGCCCTATGTCTTTCTGCACGTCTACCAGAGCCTGAACAATGGCGAGAGCCAATGGGTCACAGGGGACCTGTTTGACACGGACGGCGATGACAAAGTGATCGAGCATTGGGATGTCATTCAAGAGTTCGCCATGACAACCGTTTCGGGGCGCACTATGGTAGATGGCCCAACCGAGATCGAGGACGTCGACCAAACCGAGGCCAACAAAGCCAGGATCGCGGAGTTCTGCGAAGCTGTCTTGATCGGCGGCGATTATGACCGCGTGACAGAGTTCATCTCGACGGAGCAATATGACCAGCACAACCCGCAGGTCGGCGACGGTCTGGATGGCTTTGGCGCCTTTGCGGCGGGCCTGGCAGAACAAGGCCTCTCGATGCGATACTGGAAGGTGCACAAGCTGATCGGGCAGGGTAACTTTGTGGTGACGCTCAGCCATGTGCAGATGGGGGACGCGCATTTCTGCGTCTTTGACATCTTCCGCCTGAAAGACGGTCTGATAGTCGAACATTGGGACGTGATGGAGAAAATCCTCGCTCCTGAACTCTGGAACAATCAGGGGAAGTTCTGATGCAAGAGCACCGCACGCAAGTTTGCATCATCGGCGGCGGACCCGCAGGTCTGATGCTGAGCCATGTTCTGGCTGAGTTCGGCATCGACTCTATCGTTCTGGAGCGTCAGACCAAAGACTATGTGCTCGGCCGTATCCGCGCCGGTGTGCTGGAACATGGGACCGCGCAGATGCTAATCGAGCATGGTCTTGGCGATCGCATGACCTGGCAGGGAAAGCCGAAAGACGGCACGCTGATTGTCTGGGAGGGTTAGGACGACTTCTTTATCGACGTCAAGAAATGGACCGGCAAACAGATGTGGGCCTGGGGTCAGACCTATATCACCGAAGACCTCTATGAGGCCCGCGAAAAGGCCGATGCGCAGATCGTCTGCGAAGCCAAAGACGTCGCGCTGCATGACATAACCGGGGATGCCTCGGTGACCTACACTAAGGACGGCGTGCAACATCGCATTCGCTGCGACTTTATCGCCGGCTGCGACGGTTTCCACGGCCCATCCCGCCAAGCCATGCCGCGCGAGGTGCGTCGTGAATATGAGCGGGTATACCCCTTTGGCTGGCTCGGCATCATGGTCGAAAAGCCGCCACTTCAGGATTTCATTTACGCCTATCACTCTGATGGCATGGCCATGGCCGCGCAACGCAATCCAATGCTCAGCCGCTATTACGTGCAAGCGCCTGTGACGGATAAAGTTGAGGATTGGTCTGACCAGCGGTTTTGGGATACTTTGCTTAGCCGCTTCCCAGACAGCTACGCGAACCAAATACAAACCGGCCCATCGATTGAGAAAAGCATCGCGCCCCTGCGCAGTTTCGTTTCCGAACCCTTGCGCTGGGGCAAGCTTTTCCTGGCCGGAGACGCGGGCCATATCGTGCCGCCAACGGGCGCCAAGGGTCTGAACCTTGCCTTCTCGGATGTTTTCTATCTCAGTCGCGCGCTGAGGACGCATTACGAGGAAGGCTCGGATCACTATCTCGATTGCTATTCCGAAATGGCCCTGCGCCGGATCTGGTCGGCCGAGAATATCTCGTGGCGGCTGACCAAGCTCTTGCATGTCTTCCCCAACGAAGACCCCTTTGATCGCAAGATCCGCACCAACGATTATCAGCTCCTTCTGAACTCTGAGCCAGCGCAACATGCTCTGGCACATGAATACATNGGACTGCCTTTTGAAGACTGACGCTCAAGGAGATTGTCATGAGTAATATGGACCAAATCATCACGACCGAGATCGTCATCAACGGCGAAACGCGTGCCGCGTCTGGCGGCGCGACCTATGATCTTTATAACCCCGCACGTCCCTCGGAACTGGTAGGCCACGCCGCAGCGGCCACCAAAGAGGACATGAACGCAGCGGTCGAAGCCGCCCATGCGGCCTTTCCGGCCTGGGCCGAGCTTGGCTACAAAGCCCGCGCCGAAAAACTGCGCGAGATCGCAAAAGCGCTGATTGCTGACGAAGACGACGTGAAATACCGCTCGCGGCTCTTTACCCGCGAGCACGGCAAGATCGCACGTGAAACCCTTCTGGAAATGTCCCGCCTTGGAGACCGGTTCATGCAGGCCGCAGCTTACGGCGAGCGTATGGCGATTGACGAGGTGATGGGGCCTGCCGAAGTGGGGCCTCAGTTCGACACTGTCGTCATGCGACAACCGCGCGGCGTCGCCGCCTTGATCGTGCCGTGGAACTGGCCTTTGTCGATCCTTGGAGCGAAGCTGCCTCAGGCGCTGGTGGCCGGCAACACGGTGGTTGTGAAACCGTCCGAGGACAGTGCAATGGCTCCGGTTCTAACGTTGCAGATCATCGCAGACCTCCTGCCGCCCGGCGTGATCAATATCATCACCGGAGACGCCAAACAGATCGGGGATACTCTGACCGGCCATCCCTTGGTGCGGATGGTGAATTTCACGGGTTCTATCGGCGTGGGCAAACACGTCATGAAAGTCGCCGCGGAAAACCTGACACAGGTGACGCTGGAACTGGGAGGCAATGATGCGGCGATTGTGCTTGAGGACGCTGTGCTCGACGAAGAAGCCTTCAACAAAATGTACTGGGGCGCTTTTGGATCTTCGGGTCAGATCTGCATGGCGATGAAGCGGCTCTACGTGCATGAAAGCCGCTATGACGACGTGGTGGACGGCTTTACGGCAGCCTGTGAGCGCGCGGTTATTGGCGATGGGCTACTGCCCGAGACAACCATGGGCCCTGTCAACAACGCCCGCCAGTTCAAGGTCGTTACCGATATGATCGCCGAAGCCCGCGCGAAGGGGGCTGACCTGAAAGAATGCGGACAGGTGCCTGACGAAGAGCTTTACAGAGGCGGCGGCTATTTCCAGAAGCCGGCGCTTGTCTATGACGCCGATCCAGCACTTTCGATGGTGAAGAACGAACAATTCGGCCCATGCTTGCCGATCATGAAATTCCGCAGCGAGGACGAGGCAATCACAGCCGCCAACGACAGCACCTTTGGGCTCTGCTCTTCGATCTGGAGTCAGGATTCAGAGCGTGTCATGCGCCTCGCGCGGCGTCTTGAAGCAGGCTACACCTATGTCAACGGCCATGGCCCCATGGCACAAGACGGACGCGGCCCTTTTGGCGGATTTAAGCAAAGCGGCATTGGCCGCAANCTTGGCTATGACGGCGTATTGGCCTTTGCAGAACCGCATNCGGTCTCGGCCCCCGCAGGATTTTTGGTGGAGTAAACACAGATGGCAACTATTGGCGAAAATATCATTGGCACCGCANGTGTCGCGCCGTTCTTTAAGGTGACGAATGCGGATGCGGTTTCAATCGACGCGCCTGAGAACCGCAAAGGCGATGCGCTGCGCACATGGGTGAGGTCCCTCAGCGGATTTCAGAAAGAGGCGCTGGTGCGCTCGGCCAAGACGGGCGAAACGTGGCGTCTGGTGTCTGACGAAGGCCCGTACCTGAACGGTCACGACGCAGCGCCTTGTCCATTGGCGTTTTTGTCCACCGGAATGGTCGCAAGCTACATGAACGAGATCGTCGCTTTGGCCGAAAAACAAGGCGTCGAGATCCGCAAGCTGCGCCTTATTCAGGACAACTACTACACGATGAAGGGCTCCATGCCCAAACGCACCATGGTGGGCGGCGCGGAGCCGGTGGAACTGCGGGTTGAGATCGATTGTGACCTTTCTGACGGCGATCTGACCACCTTTCTGATGAACGCGGTTCATGCGTCGCCCTTGAATGGTCTGATGCGTGGTCAGCTGGAAAGCCTGTTCAAACTGGGCAAAAACGGCACTGAACTGCCTACCGCCAAAGTCGCCGAACTTGACGGAGCATTGTTCCCAGATCCCGGCAATCATTTCGCGAAATCCGCGGCGGATGCCAGCGATCTAACCCTGATGGAACCGATCGGACCAACGCCTAAGAAAGACGTGGTCATGGGCNCGTCGGCTGGCGCGTCGTCTTTGGCGGATGAACAGGATCGGCGGCTCAATATTGGTGCGGTTGCGGTTTTGCGCGAAGATGGCATCAAGGACATCCAACAGATGCAATATTCGCCCTACGGCACGTCCTTCCGGTTCCTCAGCTCTGAGGACGGTCGCGCACCAGACGCCAACAGCTATATCAGCGCAGGGATCGGGTTCTGTTTCATGACCCAGTTCGGTCGGTTCGTATCGATGCTAAAACTGGATTTGCCGGACTATCGCATCGTTCAGGACACCCATTTCAGTCTGGGCGGTGCCTCCGGTGGCACAGGCAAAGCAGGCGAAGCCGATCCGATTGAAACCCACGTCTATCTGGAAACCTCCGAGAGCGACGAGACCGCGCAAGAGATGCTGGATATTTCCGAGCAGACTTGCTTTTTGCATGCCTTCTGCCGCACAGATCTGAAGACGAAACTGAAAGTGGTTCGGGTTTAATAGGAGAGTTCATATGAAGATCGCACTCACAGGCGGATCTACGGGTATCGGCGCGGAGGTGGCTAAAAAGTTGACCGCGAAGGGACATCACGTAACGGCTTTTGACATTACCGAACCTGCAGAAAACGTGGCGCGCTGGATTAAAACAGACCTGAATGATTCAAGTTCGATTGAAGCCGCTTTAGGGCAGGCCGATGCGCCCTATGATGCGCTGATCAACAATGCAGGCATACCTCCCCGCGAAGGGTTGGAAGCGGCGATCCTCGGCGTCAATTTTTTTGGCTTTCGCGCTTTTTCGGAAGGTTTCCTCGACAAGCTCAGCGAGGGGGCTTCCATCGTCAATGTTGCCTCCCGCGCGGGGGCGCAATGGCGCGAGAATCTGGACGAGGTAAAGGCTTTGTTGGCCTGTTCAGCCGAAGAGGTCAGCGGATTCATCGAAGCTCATGAGATCGAACACGTTCGAGCTTACAATCTCTCAAAAGAAGCGGTGATCGCCTATACGATGTCCCAAACCGAGGCCTTGGTCGCGCGCGGGCTGCGCATGAACTCTGTCAGCCCCGCGGCGGTCAGCACTGGCATTCTGGATGACTTCAAAGCGGCCTTCGGGGCCAAAGCCGCCAACTCCATTGCGCGCGCTGGGCGCCCCGGTCATCCGCAGGAAATCGCGGATGTCATCGTTTATTTGGCGTCAAATGAGAGCGCTTGGATCAAAGGCCAGGACATCGTGATCGATGGCGGCATGAGCGCCATGGGCATGAGCGATGCCTTGGGGCTAAACGGCTAAGCCCAACGTAGAGTGTCGCGCCGGGGTCTAAACGAAACTCGGCGCGTCTACTTTGGCGCGATCAAGAGATACGCCAATCCGCGCCGAGGCTTTCTGTAGATCCTGCAAAGACCCGAGCGCCAGAACTTCGTCGAGTTCCATATCCGCAGCAACCCAAATCAGACTGATCGAACCATGCACGCCGGTCTTTGACAAAATCGGCACAGCCATCGCCGCGAGTTCCGGACCCGGATCAAACGGAGGTTGCCAGTAGTTTGCTTCGCGAAGCCCAAACCCACGCGCCCGCGTCTTCGCGATTTCCTCGTCAAGCCGTCCTGATTCAAGCCACAGCACATCTTCTTTCGATCCAATCTTTCGAATGGCGTCGATGTGCGCGCGTTGCTGTGCCTTGTCGGCGAACGCCAGAATTGCGCGTCCATGCGCAGACATGACCATAGATAAACGCAATCCCAAGGCCGTACGTGTCAAAGCCATTGGACCGCGTAAGCGGGTGCTTTCAATGATCTCTATTCGCCCTGCATCCACAATCCCGCAAATCTCAGATGGCCAGCCAGCTTGTCGCCCCTTAAGGTCCAGCAAGTACGGTGCGGCCAGTTCAGCAAGCGGATGCGCGCGGGCGTTGTCGCCAAGCAGTTTGCCGAGGGAATGCGCGAGCTCAAAGCGACCCTCGACAATATTGCGTCGCACCCAGCCACGCTCCTGCAGCGTTAGCAGAATGCGCAAGAGCGTCGGATTGCTCAGGCCCGAGGCCTTACGCAAATCCGCAAGCGACATATGTCCACGCCGCGACAGCAACTCGACAATATGCAGGCCCCGATCAAGGGCGCGAATGGTTTTTGAAGAGCCTTGGTTTGGAGTTTCTGGCATCGGTCCACCTAGTGGACTGCAGATTAGATCATGCATCTAAGTTGGACAATACTGATCTCAACATTGAGCTCGGAGGCGCTCAATGAAACAGGGAGGAGACGGATGAACATTCTGTTCATCATGTATGACCAACTCAGGTTTGATTACCTGAGTTGCGCGGGCCATCCGCATCTGCATACGCCGAATTTTGATCGCGTGGCTGGGATGGGCGTGCGGTTTTCCAATGCGTTCGTGCAGTCGCCGGTCTGTGGCTCCAGCCGAATGAGTTTTTATACTGGCCGCTATGTGTCCTCGCATGGGGCCGCTTGGAATGGCTTTCCCCTTCGTGTTGGCGAGTTGACCATGGGAGATCACCTACGCCGCGCGGGTATGGATTGTTGGCTGATCGGCAAGACCCATATGAAAGCCGATGCCGAAGGCCTCGCCCGGCTTGGACTAAGTCCTGACAGCGAAATTGGCGCGCGTCAGGCGGAATGCGGCTTTGACGTTTGGATCCGAGACGATGGGCTGTGGGGGCAGGGGCCCGACGGGTTTTATGATGAACGTCGCTCTCCCTATAACGAATACCTGAAATCAAAGGGGTACGAGGCCGAGAACCCCTGGGCGAGCCACGCCAACGCGGGTGTTGACGATGCGGGTGACATTGCCTCTGGCTGGATGTTTCAGAACGCCGACAAGCCCGCCAATATCCGCGAAGAGGATAGCGAAACGCCATGGCTGACCCAACGCACGATTGATTTTATCGACCAAGCCGAAGGCTCGTGGTGCGCGCATGTCAGCTATATCAAGCCGCATTGGCCTTATATCGTGCCAGCGCCTTATCACGACATGTTTGGCGCCAACCATGTGCCCGCAGCGCAGCGTGCCGCCGTCGAACAAGAGGACGCGCATCCAATCTATGCGGCCTATATGGACAACAAGATCTGTCAGGCCTTTCAGCGTGATGATGTGCGTCAAAAGGTGATCCCGGCCTATATGGGCCTGATCAAGCAATGCGATGATCAATTGGGTATTTTGTTGGATCATCTAGAGGCGACGGACCGCCTCAAAGACACAATGATCGTGCTTACCTCAGACCATGGCGATTATCTCGGCGATCATTGGATGGGCGAGAAGGACCTTTTCCACAATCCTTCAGTAAAAATCCCAATGATTGTCTATGATCCTCGTCCCGCAGCAGACGCGACCCGTGGCACAGTGTGTGATGCATTGGTCGAGTCGATTGACCTGGTGCCGACCTTTTTGGATGCCGCCCAAGGAAAGGCCGTGCCGCATATCTTGGAGGGGCGGTCTCTGGAGCCATGGTTGCATGGTGAGAAACCTGAGTGGCGGGATTTCGTTGTGTCGGAATACGATTATTCTGTGACTCCACAGGCTGTGAAACTGGGTCTAGAGCCCAGCGATTGTCGCCTGTTCATGATCTTTGATGGCCGGTTCAAAATGATGCACGCAGAGGGCGGGTTCCGTCCGATGCTGTTTGATCTGCATAATGATCCAGACGAGTTCATCGATCTGGCGAAAGCCGAGGGGCATGAGGCCGAGATCGAGCGGCTCTATGGTTTGCTCTTTCAATGGGCGCGCCGCAGCGCGCAGCGTGTCACGAAGTCTGATGATGACATCCGCGCAATGCGCGGCGCGTCGCTTAGAAAAGGCATTTTGCCCTT
>JABSOU010000041.1 GCA_013215215.1 Cognatishimia sp.
GACAACATAGGCGAGGATCAGGAGTGGCAGGGTCACGAGGACGGCGGTGCAGGCCCATTTGAGCAGTCGGGCGAGGGATTTGGCTTCGAACATGAGTTCACCTTTAAGGCATAAAAATTATCGTAAAACAGCAATTAATTATTGATTCGAGATTCGTCAACACCCCTTGCGGAAACGGATCCCGACAGCGATTTCCCGAAAAACCAGCGCGAACAGCCCATTGTGTCGCGCCTGTCGGCAAAATTACCATGGCTGCTTCGCAATCACGTGAGGCGCATTGGAAATGTCCAAAAGAAGGGTTATCTTGAACCTATGCCCGGCACCGGGGCGTTACGGTGCGTATGAAAGGAGGGCAGATCTCTGTCTTTAAATGTGGACGTGGCGCAAGCCGCTGAAAACGAAATGCCGCAGGTTGCGAAAAGCGATCTTGGCGGTGCCGAGCTGCTAGAGCTCATCATCCAATCCCTGGAAAGCGACAAAGCCGAAGATATCGTGCAAATCGACCTGCGCGGGCGGTCTTCGATTGGCGACTATATGGTCGTGGCCTCCGGGCGCTCGACCCGTCAGGTTGCAGCGATGTCCGAAAAACTCGTGGACAAGATCAAACAAACCACAGGCCGCACCTCAAAGATCGAGGGCAAGGACACCGGCGACTGGGTGTTGATTGATACAGGTGATGTGATCGTGCATGTCTTCCGTCCGGAAGTGCGCGAATTCTATCAGCTTGAAAAGATGTGGGTTCAGGGCGGTTCCGCCTAAGCTATCACAGGGCGTTTTGCCCGAGGATTTAAGATGGCGCTGAAAATTCACATCTGTGCGGTGGGCCGGCTCAGGTCAGGCCCAGAGCGCACATTGCTTGACGATTATCTGGACCGTTTTGACAAAACCGGCCGGGCCTTGGGCCTCGGGCCGGTGAAGCTGCATGAGGTCGAGGATCGTAAAGGCGGAGGCATGGCGGCTGAGGCGCAGTTATTGGCTGGCGTTTTACCCAAAGGCGCGCGGATCTGCACGATGGATGAACGTGGCAAGCTGATGAGCTCGCCAGAGTTCGCGCAGCAAATGGCGCGGCTGCGCGATGACGGGGCTGGGGATCTGGCGTTTATCATTGGCGGGGCTGACGGGATCGACCCGAGTTTGCGGAGCCGCGCGGATATGTCGCTGAGTTTTGGTAAGATGGTTTGGCCACATATGCTGGCGCGGGTGATGCTGAGCGAACAGCTCTATCGCGCGGCGTCGATCCTCGCAGGATCTCCGTATCACCGGGTGTGATCAGAGTTTACGCAGCAAAGTTGCACGCGACAGGCTCGCAAATTCTCGGCGATAGATCACGAAGACGGTCAGAATAGTTGTGCCCATGAGGGCAATCGGCCCCGCCAACCAAGCGCAAGCCGCTAGCCCGAAATAGACAGACCGCAAGCCGCGATTAAACGCGCGGGCCGCAGAGATATTGATCTGCGCGGCCTGATCTGCCCGCAATTGGCAGAGAGGATCTTCGATGTCGACCGGAAGCGCAGACATCACAACAGAGCAATATCCAAACAACCTGTTCGCCCAGACGAATTTCAGGAAGGCATTGGTTACAAAGAGCAAAATCAGGATGATTTTGACCTCCCAAACAAAGCGCGGTGCCTCGTTCAGCGCGAAATCACTCGCCACTCCGCGCACTTGATCGGCATTCCCGATCAACGCCAGAGCGCCCCCGATGGCGAGCAGTGTGGCTGATCCGAAGAAAGCCGTGGCCTGTCTAAGCCCTCCCAGAATCTGAGCATCATACATTCGCGGCTGGCGCAGAATGAACTGCTGCAACCATTCGCGCCGATAGTCGGCCATCAGGTTCGACATAGAAGGGCGCGACTTTGGCGGGTTTTCAATGATCCATGTCATCGCCCACCAACTGATCAAGATCAGCCCCACCGCAGAAAGGTCGAGCGGGTCAAACAGGGCAAGGCGATCCATCCAATTCATGCCCCTTACCTAAAGTGTCACCGATATCTTGTCATTCTCTAAAATTGGTTATATTATTTTACCAAAATGGAGGAAGGCATGGAGCTACCCACCCCAGATTCGTTTGTCCTGTCGCGCAAGTCCGAGATCGTGGCTACGTTACAGGCCGTTCTGCCTCAAGGCTGCGTGATCGACGCGCCGGAAGAGGCGCGTGCTTATGAATGCGATGCTCTGACCGCCTATCGCTGCCCTCCGTTGGCGGTGGTGCTGCCTGAAACAACAGAGCAGGTCGCGGCTGCGTTGAAGGTCTGCCATCAGATGAATGTCCCCGTTGTGCCGCGCGGGGCAGGCACGTCTTTGGCCGGGGGATCGATGCCAACCTCTGACAGTGTCGTGCTCGGCGTGGCGCGGCTCACGGATGTCTTGGAAACCGACTATCCCAACCGGTTCATCCGCGTTCAGACCGGACGCACCAATCTGAGCGTATCTGGAGCGGTTGAGGAAAACGGCTTCTTCTATGCGCCCGACCCGTCTTCGCAATTGGCCTGTGCGATTTCTGGCAATATCGCGATGAACTCAGGTGGCGCGCATTGCCTGAAGTACGGCGTCACCACGAACAACCTTTTGGGCGTCACACTGGTGACCATGGAAGGCGAGATCGTCGAGATCGGTGGCGCTCATATGGATGCTTCGGGGCTGGACCTTTTGGGGGTCATTTGTGGATCCGAAGGTCAACTCGGCGTCGTCACCGAAGCCACACTGCGCATCCTGCCAAAACCGGAAGGCGCGCGGCCTGCGTTGATTGGGTTTGACGACAACGCGGTGGCGGGAGCTTGCGTGAGCGACATTATCAAAGCGGGCATCCTGCCGGTGGCCATCGAGTTCATGGACCGCCCCTGCATTCGTGCAACCGAGGCTTTCGCGGGTGCGGGCTATCCGGATTGCGAGGCGCTTTTGATCATCGAAGTCGAAGGCTCGGATGCCGAGATCGACGCACAACTCGCGCGGATTTCCGAGATCGCGCGGAAACACAATCCAGTAGAGCTGCGCGAAAGTCGGTCTGCCGATGAAAGCGCCAAGATCTGGCTGGGGCGCAAGTCCGCCTTTGGCGCGATGGGCCAGATCAACGATTACATGTGTCTGGACGGCACGATCCCCGTGTCAGAGCTGCCCTATGTGCTTCAACGGATCGGGGAACTGTCCAAGAACTATGGGCTGGGCGTCGGCAACGTGTTTCACGCGGGCGACGGCAATATGCACCCGCTGATCCTGTTTGATGCCAACAAACCCGGAGACCTTGAGAAATGTGAGGCCTTTGGAGCGGATATTCTGAAGCTTTGTGTCGAGGTGGGAGGCTGCCTGACCGGAGAGCACGGCGTTGGCATCGAGAAACGCGATCTGATGAGCCACCAGTACACGCCCGAAGATCTAGAGGCGCAGATGAAGGTTAAGGACGTGTTTGATCCTAAGTGGCTTCTCAATCCGGCCAAAGTCTTTCCTTTGGACACAAGCGAGAGCCGTCGCGGTGCGCAAGGAGCCGCAGTATGACGTCGGACATCCTAAGC
The DNA here is from genome assembly GCA_013215215.1 of Cognatishimia sp. Taxonomy (GTDB): domain Bacteria; phylum Pseudomonadota; class Alphaproteobacteria; order Rhodobacterales; family Rhodobacteraceae; genus Cognatishimia. The sequence goes on from JABSOU010000041.1 coordinate 3,510, forward strand.
CCTCAATCTGAGGCGGAATTGGCGGAAGCCGTTGCGGCGGCGAATGCGCCTCTTTCGATCCAAGGGGGCGGCACGCAGGGCATGGAAATCGCTAACGCGACCCGTCTAAGTACAGCAGGTCTGAACGGCGTGACCCTCTATGAACCGGGGGCGCTGACTCTGGTAGCCAAAGCAGGGACACCTGTCGCGGATATCTCGGACATGCTCGCCAAGAAAAACCAGCGCCTTGCATTTGATCCACGGGATCTACGCGGGGTTCTGGGCACCAAAGGCGCCCCGACGATTGGGGCGGTGGCGGCTATGAACAACTCGGGGCCTGCTCGGGTCACAGCGGGAGCCTGCCGCGATTTCATGCTGGGCGTGCGTTTTGTTGATGGGTCCGGTGATATCGTCAGCAATGGCGGGCGCGTTATGAAGAATGTGACCGGTTATGATCTGGTCAAGCTGATGTCTGGCAGTCATGGAACGCTCGGAGTTCTGACTGAGGTCAGCCTCAAGGTGTTGCCGACACCCGAAATGGCCGGTGTCTTGCTGCTGAACGGTCTTTCGGACGCCGACGCAGTTGCCGCGATGAGTGCGGCTTTGGGCTCGCCTTACGAGGTGACCGGCGCGGCCCATGCGCAGTCGGGCGTTGATGCGCATCCGGTGACGATGATCCGGATCGAAGGGTTTGAGGAGTCGGTCACTTATCGTTTGGCGCAACTCAAAGAGCTGTTGGGCCACTTTGGCGATGTCGCGATTGCAACTGATCCGGCGCGAACCAAAGCCGGTTGGGCTTGGGTGCGGGATTGCACGGTATTTGAAGGCAAAGAGGGCAATCTGTGGCGGGTTTCTGTGAAACCCTCGGATGCGCCGGGCATGGTGGCAAAGGTCGCGCCAGAAAACGCGCTTTTTGACTGGGGTGGCGGGCTTGTTTGGATGGTCTTGCCAGAAAGCGTGGATCCGCGCGCTCAGATGGAGGGTCTGCAAGGACACGCGACACTCATGCGCGGCGAAGGCCATGTGCGCTTCCATCCAGAAGCGCCTGGGGTGGCGAAGCTCACCCAGTCTTTGCGCAAGAAATTTGATCCACGGGGCATCCTGAACCCCGGTTTGATGGGGTAGGCCATGCGGACGGAATTTACGGAACAGCAGCTGAAAGCCCCGGATTTTCAGCGCAGCAACGAGATCCTGCGCGCCTGCGTGCATTGCGGGTTCTGTACGGCGACGTGCCCGACCTATCAGGTCCTCGGCGATGAACTCGATAGCCCGCGTGGCCGGATCTATTTGATCAAAGACATGCTGGAAAACGAGCGGGTGCCGGATGAGAAGACGGTCAAACATATCGACCGCTGTCTGTCCTGCTTGGCCTGCATGACGACCTGTCCTTCGGGCGTGCATTACATGCATCTGGTCGATCACGCGCGCGCCTATATTGATGAGAACTACAAACGGCCGTTCACCGACCGTGCCCTGCGCTGGGCGTTGTCGCAGATCCTGCCTTACCCCATGCGGTTTCGTCTGGCGCTTTTGGCGGCCAAGATCGGAAGACCTTTCGCGCCGTTGATCCCTGATGCGCGCATCAAGGCAATGCTCAAAATGGCTCCAAAACAGATCCCGCCGGTCAGCCGCAATGATGACCCACAGAGCTTTGCGTCGGAGGCTCCACGCAAGATGCGGGTCGCCTTGATGACAGGGTGCGCGCAAAAGGCATTGGATACGGATATCAATGACGCCACCATTCGAGTGCTGACACGGTTAGGCTGTGAGGTGGTCGTGGCCGAAGGTGCAGGCTGTTGTGGCGCGCTTACACACCATATGGGCAAGACGGACCTGAGCCATTCCAGCGCAGCTGCAAACATTCGTGCGTGGCGCAAGGAGATGGACGGCGAGGGGCTCGATGCGATTGTCATCAACACCTCGGGGTGTGGGACGACCGTAAAGGACTATGGCCATATGTTCCGCAATGAGGCTTTGGCGGAGGACGCGGCGAAAGTATCCGAGATCGCGATGGATATTTCCGAGCTGCTGACCAAACTCGACATTCCAGCGCTGCCAGAACAGGACATGACCGTGGCCTACCACGCGGCCTGCTCTCTGCAGCACGGCCAGCAAGTGAAAACCGCGCCCAAAGTCGTGCTTAAGAAACTGGGGTTCAAGATCGTGGAGCCATCCGATCCGCATCTCTGTTGTGGATCGGCAGGCACATACAATCTTCTGCAGCCCGAGATTTCAGGCCAGCTTAAGGCGCGTAAAGTCAAAACGCTTGAAGCCAAGTCGCCTGATCTGATCGCAGCGGGCAATATCGGCTGCATGATGCAGATCGGCTCGGGCACCGAGGTTCCGATCCTGCACACCGTTGAATTGGTGGATTGGGCCACGGGTGGACCGCGTCCGGCGAAGCTCCCCGCCTCATTTGAGACACAACTGCGGCAATAGCGGGCCAAAGACTCCGCGACAAAGCCCCAATGCGACCCTAGTTTCGCCCCTTGGGGATCGGATCTTGCTCTGGATTGAAACCTGGAGCTGTCATGATCAGATCCCTATGCCTCGCCGCGGCGCTTGCCATTGCCGCGCCTGTCCTTGCCAAGGACCTCACGCCGCTCGAGCAGTCGATGTCGACCGCTCAGATGCAAGCGATTGGCAGGTTGGATATTGGCGACACGGGGTTTTGTACGGCCACATTGGTGTCCTCGGATCTTGTTCTGACCGCCGCGCATTGCCTCTATGACCGCAGTACAGATCGGCGGCTCGATGTCTCGGAATTCAGGTTTAACGCCGGTCTCAGGCGCGGAAACGCGGTTAGCACCATGCGTGTGAAACGTGNCGCCATCCATCCGAAGTACATTCGGGCCAAAAAGGGCGAACTCAGCAATATGCGCTATGACGTGGCTTTGCTTCGGCTGAGTGAGCCTGTGAACCTTTTTGATGTCGCAAGCCTTGGCGTGTCGACCCCGCAATTGGGGCGCAACGTGGGCGTTGTGAGCTATGCCCGGAACCGCGCGGATACGGCGCTGACGGAAAGCTCGTGTGATATGTCCGCGCGCCCCGAAGGCGTTTTTGTGACAACCTGCCAAGCCGGTTTTGGCACCAGCGGCGCGCCCGTGGTGCAGATCCAGCAAGGTCATCCGCGCGTGGTTTCTGTGGTCTCGGCCATGGCGAAAGCTAACGGAGAACCCGTGTCTCTAGCCGTCGGCGTGAGCAACGTTTTGGCGACACTGACCTCGGCAATAGGCTCTTAAACCGTGAAGAGACTATGCGCGCTCGCTTTTGGGATTTTCGCGTCTTTCACGTCTGCTGTGCAGGCCGGCAGCGCGTTGGAAGTCATGGAAAATCGCGGCGATATGCTCGGCTGGGAGGCGGTTGGACGCCTCGATTTGCCATCGGGCTTCTGCACGGGTGTTTTGATTTCCAAAGATCAGGTGCTGACCGCGGCGCATTGCCTGTTTGAACGCGACACCGCGCGCAAAATCGACGTCAAAGGGGCGGTTTTTAGGGCGGGTTACCTGAACGGTCAGTCGTTGTTTGAACGCCGCGTGGTGTCCTATACGATGTCGCCAGAGTTTCGCTACAACGGCCCCATAATGATGGCCAAAGATGCTGAATTGGATGTCGCGATCTTGCGTCTGGACCGACCTGTGTCCTTTCTGGAAGCCTCACCATTCAAAATTCATCAAGGCCACGACCGCGCCGATCGGGTGCAAGTCATGTCCTATGGCCGCGGTCGCGCCCAGGCGATGAGTTGGCAACCCGAGTGCAACGTCATGCGCCAAAACGCACAACTTTGGGAGTTTGACTGCGACACGACCTTTGGATCCTCAGGTGCGCCGGTTTTTGCTCTGGAAGATGGCAACATTCGCATTCTGTCGCTGGTCTCGGGCAATTGGCAGACAGAAGCAGGCGAAAATCGCACTATCGGTATGAAGCTGAATGGCATTGTCGACAGACTGAGCCGTTCTGCCCGTCCACAGGGTTTGCCGCGGGTTTCAAGCGGCGCGAAACGCATCACTGTGGACCAAAATCGCCCCGCGAGCGGCGCAAAATTTCTCAAGCCTTGAAACGCCAAATTCCCGTTCATATGTCATCCTCATCGGACGCCGAAGTCGGGTCCGGGACATAACCGCCTGTCCCCAATGGGAAGGCCCCAAAACGTTATCGCTTTGAAAGGATGACTCTATGCGTAGCTTTGATTTCGCACCGCTGTACCGTGCCTCTGTTGGCTTTGACCAAATCGCAGACATGATGGACCGTGTTTTGACCTCTGATGTGTCGGTGCCCAGCTATCCCCCTTACAATATTGAAAAAACCGCAGATGATGCCTACCGCATCTCGCTCGCCGTGGCCGGCTTTGCCGCCGAGGACCTCGCCATCGAGGTCAAGGAAAACGCGCTGATCGTGACCGCGAAAAAAGCGCCTGCGAAGAATGAGAAAACTTTCCTGCACCGTGGTATTGCGACCCGTTCCTTTGAGCGCAAGTTCCAGCTGGCTGATCACGTGAAGGTCACCGGCGCGAGCCACGAAGATGGCATGCTGCACATCGAGCTTGTGCGCGAAGTGCCTGAGGCGCTCAAGCCCCGCCGCATCGAAATCGCGCGCGGCAAGCCTGCGATTGAAGCGGATGTGGTTGACGCGAAGGCCGTGAACTAACGGCATTTGCCATACTACTGAGATGATCAAAGCGGGGGCATTTGCCTCCGCTTTTTGCTTTTCTTTGACAGGTTTTGTCGCGCGTTTCCAAGTTGACCCTGCCTAGCAGTCGATCATAGGCTCTGTCCTCGGAGGACTGCCCATGCATGCGTTACTGACCCAAGACCACATCGATGCTTTTCAAACTGATGGCGTTGTCTTGATCAAAGGGCTGTTTGCCGATCATGTCGAAACTCTTCGAGCTGGCATCGATCGCAACATGGCAGAGCCAGGTCCCTATGCGGCCGAAAACCTCAAAGTGGGCGAGGCGGGGCGGTTCTTTGATGACTATTGCAACTGGACGCGAATCCCTGAGTTTGAGGAAGTGATCCGTACGTCCGCAGCGGCCGAAATCGCGGCGGATCTGATGGGGTCAAGCCGCGTTCAGGTGTTTCACGACCATATTCTTGTCAAAGAACCCGGCACGTCCAAACCGACTCCGTGGCATCAGGACGGGCCGTATTATTTTGTCGACGGCACGCAAAACGTCAGCTTCTGGTCTCCGGTTGATCCCGTGACCGAGGCGTCTTTGCGCTGTGTGGCTGGGTCTCACAAATGGGATAAGCCCGTCTTGCCGACGCGCTGGCTTTCGGAAGAGAATTTCTATCCAGATGAAGACGCCTATATGCCAGTGCCGGATCCCGATGCCGAGGGCATGGAGATCCGCGAGTGGGAGATGGAACCGGGCGACGCTGTGGCGTTCAACTTTGCGATCCTGCACGGGGCGCGGGGCAATGAGGCTAAGGCGCGGCGGCGGGCCTTTTCTTTGCGCATGATCGGAGATGATGCGCGCTATGTTGAACGGCCGGGGCGTACGTCTCCTCCGTTTCCGGGGCATGACATGGTTGCCGGGCAAGTGCTGCGAGAAGATTGGTTTCCGGTTATATTTGAGAGGTAGAACCGGGCGCAACCTGCCTTTGACCCGACAAGTTTCAAAAAATTTTAACGCTTCGCGTGATAAGCATAGGGTCAGTTTATAGTGTAGGTCTGTGATGCCAACGAATTTGATTATCAATGGTACTTTTGATCAAGGGAATGAGGGTTGGTCTGGCACCGATCTGGAAACCAACCACCGCGAAAGCGCCTATCTTGGCAATGGGTCCAACAACCGTGTGGCTGAAATGGATGGTAACCGCGGCCAGACCACGGTCATGGAGCAAAGCTTTGAGGTTCCAAACCCTACCGCCACCGAACTGACGCTGGATGCGGCGCTGCGCAATGCGGCCTTGCCTGATCGTGGCAGCGATGGGTTTAGCGTTGAAATTCTGGATGCAGACGGGGCTGTGATCGCCTCCGAGACGATTTTTCCCGACACGAATACTTATGAGAGTTTTTCTGTCCCGGTCGATTTTCCAAGTTCAGGCACCTACACGCTGCGTTTGACGGAGATCGGTGACAATGACTCGCTGGGACCAATCATCGACAATGTGTCTTTGATGATCTGCTTTGCGGGTGGCACCCAGATTGAAATGAGCGATGGCAGCCAGCGCTCGGTCCGCGATATCGGGGTCGGTGACATGGTGATGACCGCAGAGGGCGCGCAAGAGGTCAAATGGATCGGCCGGCGGCGCGTTTCACTAGAAGAACAACAAAGATCACCTCATCTGAGGCCAGTTCGGATCCAAAAGGGCGCTTTGGGCTGCGGCCTGCCTGTTCAGGATCTTTTTGTGTCTCGACAGCATCGCATGGTGATCAAATCGCCGGTCGCGGGGCGTATGTTTGGCAAGGATGAGGTGCTGGTCGCCGCCCTGCGTTTGGTCGGGTTGCCGGGGATTGAGGCTGCGGATCCTATGGCGGGTCTGGTGTATGTGCACATGCTGTTTGACCGCCACTCCATTGTTTTCGCCGAGGGCGCGCCCAGCGAAAGCCTCTTGGTGCGACGCGAGACGCTGGCCTCGCTGGCCCCGGCGGCGCGTGCCGAAATTGGCGAGCTGTTCCCTGATCTTGTGGCCGAGGCTGCGGGACAGCCCTCTGCGCGTGTGATCCCTCGGCTGTCTGCGCAAAACACCCTTGTTGCGCGCTTGCAAAAGAACGGTCGGCCGATGCTTGAAGTCTGTGAAATGAAGACGGTAAAGGCCCTCGCCCGAGCGACCCAGTAACTAGGACGCGCGCCACTTAAGCCAAAGCGATCCCGCGCCAGACAGTAGGATCAACGCCAGCCCCACAAGCGCAAAGAGATCTGGTGTGTCCCTGAATACAATCAGGCTTGCGAGGGTGGCTGACACGAGCTGTGTGTAGATCAATGGGGCGATCAGGCTGGCTTCGGCACGCCTATTGGCGAGGACCAAAAGGTAGTTGCCTGATGCAGAGCCAAGCGCGCTGCCAAGGATCAAAAGCAGCGTTGCAGTTGAGGGGTCTGGGAGTGGAACGGACAGACCGAAAGGCGCGAGCAACGCGCTGCCGACAACCAATTGAGACAAGAGCAATAGTCTGGGGCGCACAGTGTTGGCCACAAGCCGCGTCGCCACGAGAAAGCAACCATAGAAAGTTCCTGCAAGTAGGGCAAAACCAATCCCCGGCCGCATGCCAAACCCCGGCTTGACCACCAGCATGACACCAGCAAAGCCGACCGCCAGGAAAAGGCTGCGACCTAGAGTTGGGCGCTCTCCGAGCAAGATAATCGCCAGCACATAGGCCACGACAGGCCCAATAAAGAACGCGCCGAATACATCAGCTATGGGTTCCGTTTTCAACGCTGTAAGGATCGAAAAGATGCCGCCGGCGATCAAAGCGCCACGCAGAATGATGCGCCATTGCAGCAGGGACCTCAGCTCGGCAAGTCTTAGGCCGCTGATTGGCAGGATCACAAAAGCGCCGATTAAAAACCGCGAAAAGGCAATCAGGCCGGGGTCGACGCCGCGTTGCCCCAATAGCTTGCCGCAGGTGTCCCCGATTACGATCAAAGTGACCGACACAAAGACCAGACCTGCGAGGCGTGAAAGATCCTGAACTGTCATCGCTGCCCCTTTCGGCTGCAGCATAGGCGAGCGGTACTCGACCACAAGCCCAATAAAAAGCCGCGCGAAGGAGCTCCGCGCGGTTTCGTTGATTTAGATTGAAGTCTTAGAAATTGCGGCTTTCGATATTGCCGATGTTCATGAAGATCGTCTCGCCAGAGTGATCATCCACACCGTCGTTGTCCGTCGAGAAGATCGCAGTGCCGTCTTCAAAAATCGCGAGGCCTTCGACTTTGTCCAGAACATAGCCACCGGTCGATGTCAGATCTGGGAGCAGGTCACGTACCAGCTCTTTCTTGACCACAGGCAGCTCACTGCCCAGAGGCGCTGGCACCATTTCGGACAGGGCCACACGGTAGATCTTTTTGGTGACTGCGCGCGCGTCGTGCTGGTTGTCGCGCTCGATGATGTAGACATAGTCGCCATGTGCGGTGATTTCCGACAGGCCAACCCAACCTTTGGCAGGCTCTGCTCTTTCGTAATGCACTGCGCCCCATTCTTTGGTCTTGAGGTTATAGGCCACCAGTTTCACGTGGTTTTTCGGGTCATCTTTCCATTCGCGCTGAACTGGCATCCACAGGGTGTCGCCGACGCGGGTGATGCCCTCAAAGCCAAAGCGCTTCTCAATCGCCATCAGTTCTGGGAAGCAGACCGATTTCACCCTTGCGGTTCTTGATCACGCCGTCTGCGGACACGTGATAGATCGCATGTGGGATGACACGGCCAGTGCGACCTTCAGAGGCCACATAGAAACCGCCTTTGCCGTCCAGCGTGATGCCTTCCATGTCGATCTGTTGCGCTGGGTTGCCGTCTTGGCGGACAACGCGGATCGCATCGACGATTTTCGCAGGGGTTTGGTTGGTGTCGATCTTAAAGATGGCCGGTTGGAACAGATAGAAGCTGTCGTTGACCGCCCAGACGATCCCGTCCTTGTCAGCCACCATGCCAGAGATCGCGCCCCAGCCGGTCAGCTCGTCCATGCCCTCGGAGGTGAGGTGTGGGTAGGTCGCAGGAGCTTCTTGCTGTTCAAAAATCATGACATGCGCGCGCGCCGCCGTCTTCGATCAGGTCTTTTTCGTTCGCAGAGACCAGCAAGTTGCGGGATGGGATGGTCACGTAACCCTCTGGGCCGACACCGGATGGGAGCAGCTGTTCCAGAACCGGAGCGGCGGGGTTCGTGACGTTATAGACGCCCACAACGGAGGCACGTTCTGCGCCGACGAAGACATATGGTGTGCCGTTGAAGACGTCGAATGTTACGGACTCAGGCTCAACACCTTTAGAGTCGGAACGTTTGTCAGGGTAGTGGCCGATTTGTACGATGGCGTGCTCAAAGTCGGTGCCGCTTTCGTAGACGACAGAACCGTCTTTGTTAAAGATCGTCCAGCCGCGCGAGCCGCCGTTATCGTCGCCTTCGTTCGCGGTCGCGAAGTGGTTGTCGTCGATCCATGCCACCGCATCCGGCTCGCGCAGGCGGCCCATTTGGGTTTCTGTGAAAGACAGGATCGCGCGTTCGTCGGTGACGTCGATGTTGGTTAGGTCAACTGCACCGGCAGAGAAGTGGTTCACGATCGCGCCGTCCTTGGACACAACAACCATGTGGTTGTTTTCCTGCAGGGAGATGACGGTTTCGCCGAGGTTGTTGATCGAGACGTACTCGGGCTCTGGATCGCTTGGCGCGATGTCGGCCAGACCACGCAGGTCCACCATTTTCAGTGAGCCACAGTCCAGGCCTGCGTCGGTGGTGTTGATCATCACCAGATTGCCCGCTGGCAGCTGTGGGAGAAGGCCGTCGTTCAGGTCTTCGTCACGCTCGTTTTCGATGGCAACAGAGATGAATGCACCGTCTTTGGATTTCGCGATGGAGTCAGGCTGACCGCCTAGATCGCAGGACGCCAGCTCCGCGCCGGTCGCCACGTCGATGGCTTTCAGCATGCCGGAGGGGGCGGTGTTGCTTTCCGATGTGTTCACGCCCACATAGGCGGTCGCACCGATCACAGCCACAGAGGTCGGCTCGCCTGGCAGGGCGATATTGCCCAAAGGCTGTGGGTTTGCTGGGTCGGTGATGTCCACGCGGCCAAGCGCTTCGAGGGGGCTGTCGGTATAGACCAAAGTCATCCCGTCGGCCGTCACATCGATGATCTCGGGGCTGGTTTCGCGAGTGGTGTCTTCGCCCGCCGCCATGTTCAAAGGCGTGGCAAAGCTTGCGATACGGTTAAAATTCATTTCGGCGTGGGCCAGACCAGCGGTCAGGGCTACGGCCGATGTCAGGCAAAGGAAACGCGCAGACATCAATCCCTCCATTTTCAATATAGGTGGGGGCGGGATGACGGGCGGGTGTTAAGGGTATGTGACGTAAGGGCAGCGGTTTTGTGACAAAGCGGATCAGCTCTGGGGATATGCTGCGCTATAGCTGGGGAGGAGGTCGCCTTCGGATGGCGTGGCCGCATAGACGCCGCGGGCGATGGCGCGGGCAAGGCTGGTGGCTGCGGCATGGCCCAGCAGGATGGGATCGGCCAGCGCGTCCTGGATAGGCCTCGCATTTGTGGACACGCCGAAGACGAGGTCTCCGTCCATCGGGGTATGTGACGGGACAAGTGCGCGCGCCATTCCGTCATGCGCGGCGGTGGCAAAGCGGGTGAGCTCTGCTTTGGTGAGGTCGGCGTCCGTGGCGACAATGGCGATTGTGGTGTTCTGGTCAGACAGTTTGGTTTTGGGCCACACGGCGTGACCTTTGGGTGCGCCGCCGCGTCCGCCAAACTCGTTGCCGATTTCCCAAGGGGCCGCCCAAAAATTCTGGCTGTCCGGCACGACCGCATCGCCAAGCGCGTTGACAGCGACGAGCGCTCCGACGGTGTGACCGGAGGGAGTGATGAGCGATGCCGAGCCAAGTCCGCCTTTGAACGAGGCCGTGGTCGCTCCGGTACCCGCACCTTGCGTGCCCAGGGCGAATTCTTCTGACGCCTGCGCCAAGGCTTCTTGGCCAAGAGCGTAATATGGCGAGCGGCTCCATCCCTTGTCGCCGCCATTGAGCAGATCAAACAAAATCGCAGCCGGCACGATTGGCACGTTCTGGTCCGCAACCAGAAACCCGCGGCCGTTTGCGCGGAGCTTGTCCGCCGCGCCAGAGGCGGCGTCCAAACCGAAGGCGGAACCTCCCGACAGCACCAACGCATCAACTTTTTCGACGGTTTTATCCGGTGCAAGCAAATCCGTTTCCCGTGTGCCCGGTGCACCGCCCATGACGTGGAACGCCGCGGTAAAGGGCGCATCGGCCGTCAGAACTGTGGTCCCTGACTTAACCCGTGCATCCTGCGCGTTGCCGACCTTTAGGCCCGCGACATCGGTGATCAGGTTTTTGGGTCCGGTTTGCATGGTCTGGTCTCGCATTGCTTGAATGCGAAGCTAGCCTTGCTTTTTCATCCCGTCCAGTTGCGCTTGGATCTGATCCAGCCGCGCCATGACTTCTTTGCGATAGTCATCGGTCTGCTCATCCACATCGCTTTCATGGGCGTCCTGCATCGAGTTCACCATAAGGCCGACCAAAAGGTTAACCACGGCGAAGGTGGTCACCAGAATAAAGGGCACAAAGAACAGCCATGCAAAGGGGTAGACCTCCATCACAGGGCGCACGATGCCCATGGACCAGCTTTCCAGCGTCATGATCTGGAACAAGGAATAGCCAGAGCGACCAAGTGTGCCAAACCAGTCAGGGAAGGCGTCGCCAAAGAGGTTCGTGGCCATAACCGAGCCGATATAGAAGACGATCCCCATCAAAAGGAACACGGATCCAATGCCCGGCAGGGCCAAGACGAGCCCTTCGACCACGCGCCGCATCCGAGGGGCTGCAGAGACCACACGCAACACACGCAGCACACGGGCCGCACGCAGGACAGACACATTTGAGGCGCCGGGGATCAGCGAGGCCGCGACGATGACCAAATCAAAAACCGTCCAGCCGTTGGTGAAGAACGCCATACGGCGGGCATAGAATTTGAGTAAAAGCTCTGCGACAAAAATCGCGAGGCAGGCGCGATCCACCAGTTTGATCAAGACCCCATATGAGTCGGTCATGGTGGCGGAAGTCTCAAGGCCCAGAGTGGCCGCATTCACCAAAATGACCGCAAGGATCGCATTTTGGAATCGGGTGCTGTCCACCAGACGCGCGATTTTCTCTCTTTGGGTCATAGGGCCTCCTGTGGGGCAAAGTGACTGCAAAAACTTCGCGCGCTGGGTAGCAATCCCGAAGGCTTGGCTTCAAGTAGAATTTGCACATGAGGTGGCAAGGCGGCGGAAATCGCGCAAGGAATGGGCGGTGGGGAAAATCTGGTGGGGCTTCACCCTAGGGATTTCACGCCCGAGACCCTATGTTATGGGCGAACGGGAAAAAAGGGACTTTCTTAATGGCAGGCTTTGCACGGCTCTTAATCATCGCCTTCGTGCTTTTGACGGTGCTGTATTTCGCGCTGTATTTCCATCTGCGCGCGAACCGGCGCGACCGGCTGTTGGCCGAGTATGAAAGCATGGGTGCCGAGGCGCAGGAAACCAAAGTCAGCCAAGAGTTGGTCGCCTATGAAAGCCGCCTGCGCCGCGGCCTCATCCTTGGGGTTTACATCCTGCCGTTTGTGGCGATGGTGGCCACGATCTATTTCACCAATTTTCACTGAAGGAGCCCTCGATGGCGTATGTTAAATGGGGCTTCTGGGGCACCTTCTGGCTCTTGGTTTTTGCGGTGTTTCACTACACGTTGCCGCAGAACGATATCGTGCGGATCGTGAACACCTATGAGGAACGCCAAGAGCTGAATGATTGGACGCGGATGTTCTGGTCCAGCCCCGATGCGCAATCGGCAGAGCTGACCAATCGCGATGTGCAGTTCATTCAGGGTGTGAAACCTGATGGCGAAGCCATGGTCTATCGCAACGAGGACACGGGCTGGGGTTGGCCGTTCTATTTCAAATTCGACACGGCGAACCTTTATACTGAGGCCAATGACGCGATCTCGACCAAAGACGCGCCGGAATGGGTAGCTGTGCGCCATTATGGCTGGCGCAACGAGTTCCTGTCGATCTTTCCAAATGCCGTGCGCATTCGCGTGGTCGAGGGGCCAGATGTCAGCTTTATCCCCTGGATGAACATCATCATCCTGACCATTTTTGCGGCGATCTTTTGGTCAATCCGCGTGCGCTGGGTCCGGTTCCGCCGCGCGCGGATTGATCCGGTGATCGAAGACGTTGGGGATAGTCTCGCGGATGCAGGCGATTCAATCGCCGAGAGCCGGGGGCGTTTGCGCGGATGGATTGATCGGATGCGCGGGAAATAATCCCGCGCACCGCGTTTAGAAATCGCGACTGATTAGGAAATCTGCGCTGAGGTTCACGGTGCGATAGGTGGACAAGCCTGCCTCGCCGAAGCCCGTGAACATCCACGCATCCCCCAAAGGATATTCAACGCGGCCAGACACAAAGGCGCGGGCTTCGATGCCGCTGTCGTGGTCGACAAAGCTGCCGTTGGCCGCGCCGATGGTCACGCTGACCGGATCGCCCCAGTACTTGCGGAACTGAACGCCTGCGGACATGTCAAAGGGGATCGGACTGTCGATTGTGGTCCAGCTGAGTTTCGGCGTGAGGCTCGCCATATGCGTGGTGCGCGCGCCGAAAGTGGCGTTGTTTGTCGCGCCGGTCTCTGTGTAGCCATCGGTTTCCAAGGCCACATAGCCGAGTTCCAAATCCATCATGAGGCCAGGTTGTAGACGGCGTGCATAGCTGATCGATGGCGCAACAAAACTTTGGGCATAAGCCGCCGTCGCCGTTTCCCAGCCCCCGGCAATCGTGTTGTTCTGAATTTGGCGCATCGCGTCATTGCTGGTGCGACCAGCCGAGAGGGACCAGTTCAGATCAGCTCCGTCGAGGTCCAAGGTGCCATAAAGGCCCGCCACAAGAGTTTCGCTATCGGTCTCAAAGCTATTGGCGAGATGCGCACGGGCATCGTTGACGCCAGCATAAAAGCCGAGGCTATCTGACAACGCGAAACCCGCCGTGATCTGGCCGCCGCGGGTGGTGAACCCGCCGCTGTTGGAACTGCTTAGGCCTTGAGCAAAGTCGGTGGACAGTTGAATCCATGGTCCGGCGCGATTTGGCGTCAGACCTTGAGTTGCCACATCGTTGCGTCCGGCACGGGATTGGCCTTGGGCCGTCGCGTGCAAGTTGGCGGCGGTGTTTGCCGCTTGGGACAGCCCGTTGAAATTCTGATCCAGGTTCACAACGTAGATCGTGTTGCCGTCCTGAACGAAGGCTCCACGCGCGGCCGTGATAGTGGTTGGGTTGCCACCGTCAGTGGTGAAGGCACCGTTGAACCCTGCGTCGATGTTGAAAGTCGCGTTTGCCCCATCAAAGCTGAGGTCGCCTTCGGTGCGCGAGCCGAAGATCAGGTTCAGCGTACTGTTGTTACCATTCAGATCAAACGAGTTCGAGCCACCGATCACGACGCCATAGTTGGTCACGACAACTCCGGCACCATTGGTTTCTACCCCGTCGCGAGTGGCGTTAATCGTGCCACGGTTGACGATCACATCATTGTCGCCATCCGTGTCGATGCCGTCTTCGCTGGCATTGATCGTACCGTTGTTTGTGGCGTTTGCTCCGTCTCCGAAGAGATAGAATCCGTCAAATGTCGCGGTGATCGTGCCGTTGTTGGTGATACGAGAGTTCGCGCCATTGACGGCGATACCGTCAGTCCCCGCGTTCAGGGTCCCGTTGTTGGTCACAGTCGTGTTGGCCCCCCTCACGTTGATTGCGTCGAATTCTGAGGAGGTGATGGCGTTGTTGTTGATGATCGTATTGTTGGTGCCCAAAAACGCGACGCCGGCCGTTGCAAACGGGGGGAAAACAGGAGGCACCGCATTGATAGCAGATAATGTGCCGTTGTTCGTCAACGTAAAGAAATCAACCTCATTGCTGACAGCTTCGTTCTCGGTCACCTGAATCGACCCACTGGAGGTGATCGTCATCGTGTCGTTGTCATCATACACGACGCCTGCGTTGGTCGTCGTTTGCGCTGTACTTACGACGAAATCCGCTGCGGTGGTGACAGTGGCGAAAGAGGACACCATGAAAACTGTGGCGACAGTGTTGAATTTGAGACCGGCGGTCATCCATTCACTCCGTTGGCTAAATCTGGCTGGTGAACCGGTTTAGGTCGAGTCGCTCAGAATGGTCCACTCAACCAAAGTTATACGCGCCGTGTACGTGGGGCCGCCGATGCAAATGTGTCACAAATGTGGCGGTGATTGTTTCCACATTGGAAAAGGTTAATCATTGTAACGTTTTGCGCTGAGCGCATAGCGGGCTTGCGGATTCACATCTACCGGATGCGCAATGTCCCACGTATCACGCACTCATCGAAACGACGCTCCCGAAAGGATGTCACCATGACCAAACTCGCTTCTGTTTTTGCCGCGACTTTTGCCAAAATCGCCGCCGTCGCGAAGTCTTCTGAGGCATGCGACCACTGGACGGATTACCTGCATACGCCTGCAAAGTAAGCAGCGTAGTCTTTCCATCAAAAAAGCCCGCAGGATGTTGCGGGCTTTTTGAGTTTTTGGGGTTAGCGCATCCCGTAGTAGAGGCCGACGGTATGTTCCGCCTCTGCAAAGAACAGCCAGCGCGACGTGGCGACACCTGCGACATGGCTGAGCACCGCTAAGAGCGCAAAGATGTGACCGACGTGGATCGACAAAAGCAGGATCGGTAGGCCAGCCATCAGGATCAACGAGATGATCCGCAGCTTCTGCGCGTGTTTGCGGCCGACCACGTGGATGAATTCCTTCATCAGATAGTTCGGAGACGTGTGCGGATGCGCGACCGAGCGCACGGTTCCCAAGTTGCCCAGGCCTGTTGCAGTTTCCAGTGAGCTGCCACGATCTGCAAAGGCTTTGTCACCGCGCAGCCACCACATGATTTGAACGGCAGTGGTGACCAAAAGGAGCGTGATTGCTATCGACACGCGCCCTGTTAGCAAAGCGCCGCCCGTGAGCGCATAGGCAAGATAAAGCACCGACGTCAGTGGCGTATTCCAGCGCGGAATTGTTGCAAGCTGGCCATAGATCATCGAGGTTGTGAACACTGTCAACAGGCTGAGCGCCGCGCCGATCCATCCCAGTATCGGTAAATGGGTCCCTAGGAAAATCAGCGCTGCCGCATAAAGGCCTATCACGCACAGCCCCGCGACCGCACATACGCCTTCCCGCGAGAGCCAGCTGGTGCGCCATTGAGTAAAGGCTTTCAGTGCGCGTTCAGGATGGCCGAGGTGGAAGGTCGAGGAAATCAGCCCTCCGACCGCCAAAGCATAGGCGATGAAGAAGAAGGCGAAAGCGACCCACCCCTGCGGAGGTGTCGCGTCGATACCGAGCCACGCCAGCATGCCAAAGCCGATGCCGGAGAGGGTTGTGAAGATGATGACTGAAGGAGCTGGATGCATCAGTTGGTCTCCTTATCGCCGGGCAGTTTCGAGAGTTGCTTGTCGAGCCACCCGAGGAAGCCGGTGGTTTCTTCGGCCACTGGGGCAAGGAAGGGCGCAAGCACGCTTTCCTCAAAATCCCAAGTGTCTTTCGGACGTGGTGGCAGGTATTTGTTGACCGGAGCGGTATTGAGTTCCGGCATCAGGTCCATGCCACCGCGCTCTGCGGTCAGTTTGGACACGTTGGACTCTGGATCCGCGAAGTCTCCGAAATGACGCGCGCCAGCGGGGCAGGTACGCACGCAGGCAGGGGTACGGTCGACCTCTGGCAGGTTTTCGTTGTAGATCCGGTCGACGCAGAGGGTGCATTTCTTCATGACCCCCTCGGCCTGATCAAGTTCCCGCGCGCCATAGGGGCAGGCCCAGGCACAAAGGCCGCAACCGATGCAGTCCTTTTCGTTTACCAGTACGATGCCGTCCTCTTGCCGCTTATAGCTCGCGCCAGTGGGGCAGACAGTTACGCAAGGCGCGTTCTCGCAATGAAGACAGGATTTCGGGAAATGCACGGTCTTGGCGGTCTCGCCGGGGCTTGTGACCTCGTAGCTGTGCACGCGATTGAGGAACGTGCCCATCGGCTCATCACCATAAGGGTTCTGATCCGACAGCGGCGCGCCGTAGTTTTCGGTGTTCCAGCCTTTGCAGGAGATCACACAAGCATGGCAGCCCACGCAGGTGTCCAAATCGATAACAAGGCCAAGTTTCTTTTCAGTGGATTGAGGAAGCGTTGTCATTTGCCCACCTTCCATTCAAGTGTGTCTGGCCCTTGTTCGACCGGAGATTTCAGCGGCTGCATCGCAGGTTGCGCCTCGGCGGGGGTATCAACGCGTTCGATTTTTACGCGAAGGTCAAACCATGCCGCTTGCCCCGTGATCGGGTCCGAATTGGCCCATCTGAGCCCGTCGCCTTTGGGTGGTAAGAGCTCGTGAATGAGGTGGTTCAAAAGGAAGCCTTCGCGAGCTTCGGGTGCGTCCTCAGAGAGGGCCCAGGCGCCTTTGCGTTTGCCGATGGCGTTCCAAGTCCAGACGGTGTTTTCGTTCAGCGCGGCTTGCAGCGCCACTGGCACGGTGATCGACCCGTGGGTCGAGGTCACCCGCGCCCAGTCACCCTCTTTAAACCCATGCTCGTCCCAGAGTTTCTGCGGCACATAGAGCGGGTTTTTCCCGTGCAACTGACGCAGCCACGCGTTTTGCGCGCCCCAAGAGTGATACATTGCCATCGGACGCTGGGTGAGCGCGTGGATGGGGTATTCTTTGGTGTTCACAGCCTGTTCCTCAAACGGTTCATACCAGATCGGCAGAGGATCCATGACCTCTTTCAGGCGATCCCGCAGGTGTTCTGGCGGGACACGATCCCCATGCCCTTCGGCCGCGCGTTGGAATTTGCGCATGGGCTCGGAATAGAGCTGGAACAGGTAAGGCTGTGGGCTGTCATAAAGGCCAAGGTCCACGGCCCAGTCCTGATAAGCGGCGTTCCACGGTTTGTAGTAGGCCGCCTCGCTTGGGACGTGGTGAATATGGAAGCCTCCGTTTTCGATATAGGCGTCCATTTGATCAGGGTTCACCGCGCCGCGCCCCGTTTTGTCGCCATCTTCGCCGCGCCAGCCAGACAAAGGCCCGATACCCGGCTTACGCTCGTGATTGACGATATAGTCGGCGTAGTCTTTCCACTTGGGCGAGCCATCTTCTTTCATGAAGGCAGGCAGGCCGATGCGGGCACCGAGTTCGATCAGCACCGATTGGAACCCTCGCACCTCGCGATCCGGTTCGATCACCGGCCAGCGGATCGCGTCTGCGGCCCCATCGGCCTCACAGATCGGGCGATCCAGAAGAGAGATACAGTCGTGGCGTTCCAGATAGGTCGTATCGGGCAGGATCAGGTCGGCATAGGCGACCATCTCAGAGCTATAGGCATCAGAATAGATAATCCGCGGAATGCGATAACCGCCGCTGTCGTTGCGCGCGGTCAGCATTTCGATCACACCAGAGGTGTTCATCGAAGAGTTCCACGACATATTCGCCATATACATGAACAGCGTGTCGATTGGGTATGGATCCTGCGCATAGGCGTTTGAGATCACCATATGCATGAGGCCGTGGGCGCTCATCGGGTTTTCCCAAGAGAAGGCCTTGTCGATGCGCTGGGGATTGCCATCGCTATCAAGAAGCAGGTCCTCGGGACCGCGCGGGAAGCCAAGGTGTGGACCCTCGAGCGCCTTGCCAGGACGACGGTCGCCATGCGGGGTCGGGTGGGCTTCGACGGGTTTCGGATAAGGTGGCTTGAACCGGAAGCCGCCGGGGGTTTCGACCGTACCCAGCAAGATCTGCAAGACGTGCAATGCGCGGCAGGTTTGGAAGCCGTTGGAATGCGCCGAGATCCCGCGCATGGCGTGCATGGACACCGGACGACCGGTCATTTTGCTATGTGTGTTACCGCGGAAATCGGTCCATTCGCGGTCCAATTCGATGGCCTCGTCAAAAGCGACGCGAGCCAGTTCCGCGGCAATGGTTTTGATCTTCTTGGCCGAAACGCCTGTGGCCTCAGCCACGGCCTCGGGTGCGTATTTCGGGTCTAGGTATTTCTCGGCCATCAAACCCATGACGGTACGGTGACCTTCATGCGTCGCGGAGAGGCTCGGCTGGACGTCTTTTTGATCGAACGGGGTCAGCTTGCCCGTGATGCGATCCATGACGAGAGGCTTGCCATCGTCATCGCGCAGAAAGAGGCCAGTGTCTTTGTCGATCAGAACCGGCGCATTGGTGAACTGTGCAAGATAGTCGAGGTCGATCTTGCCGGCCTTCATCAGCTCATGGACCAGCGCCAGAATGAACAATCCGTCGGTGCCAGGCGTAATGCCAACCCATTCATCCGCCACCGCGTTATAGCCGTTGCGCACTGGGTTCACGCCAATCACCTTTGCGCCGCGGGCTTTGATCTTGCCGATGCCCATTTTGATCGGGTTGGAATCGTGGTCCTCGGCCACGCCAAAGAGCATAAAGAGCTTGGTGTGGTCCCAATCGGGCTGCCCAAACTCCCAGAACGCCCCGCCCATCGTATAGATGCCACCCGCTGCCATATTGACCGAGCAGAAGCCGCCATGGGCTGCGTAGTTTGGCGTGCCGAAATGCTGCGCCCAGAAGGACGTGAAGCTTTGCGACTGATCGCGCCCGGTGAAGAACGCGAGCTTATGAGGTGCAGTTTCGTGCAATTCGGTGAGCCAGCCGACGGCTGTGCTCATGGCTTCTTCCCAACTGATCTCTTGGTATTCGCCTGATCCGCGCGGACCGACACGTTTCAACGGCTTGCGCAAACGCGACGGTGCGTTGACCTGCATGATCCCGGCAGAGCCTTTGGCGCAAAGCACGCCTTGGTTCACCGGGTGATCACGGTTGCCCTCGATATAGGCGACTTTGCCGTCCTTCATATGGACGTTGATCCCGCAGCGGCAGGCGCACATGTAGCATGTGGTCTTGCGGATCTCGTCCGAGACCTTGGGGGACGTGTCGATGTCAGGTTGCTTGAATGGCATCTGGCTTCCTCTCTTCTACACCTGCGCGAAGATCGCTAGGCGCAGTACGCGTAGGCGAAATCTGAGTGGTCGATTGATCATTTAGGTGCAGTCCCCATCATCAGGTCCAACAGCGCCCGAGAGGGGCTGGCGGAGGATTTGTCTGTTCGACGACGACCCAAAAAAGGCTGAAAACCGTCGATTTGTGACGTGGGTGTGCGTTCTTGTAGCGTTCATTTCCGTGGGACAAAATCCCAAAACCGCATGAAGCGCCATAATTTTTTTCGCGGGATTGGACTCTGGGAGATTCTCAGTCTGTGCTTTGATCAAAGTCGAAGGCGACTTTCCCGATATTGATGCAGTCGCTGATACCACATGGGACCCTCGGTTCTGAGCAAATTGGCGAAATTGATGCACAATTGATCCGCATGCGTCGCGCTTGTGGAGGTCAAGAGGTTTGGGGATTTTTTTGCGGCGGTCAAAAGTCGAAAGGCTATGTGAGGAACAATCGAGTGGCATGACCACTTCCCACGCCGAATCAAACCCAAAACTCTGACTTGCGACGCTCATGAAGTTTGCGATCTTAGGGACTGCAGGACCGTGACCGCGATAATCTGCACGATATCCTCGACAGAACATCCGCGCGACAGGTCGTTGGCGGGTTTCGCTAGGCCTTGAAGGATGGGGCCAATGGCCGTGTAGCCTCCAACGCGTTCCGTGATTTTGTAAGCAATGTTGCCCGCATTCAGAGACGGGAAAATCATGACATTCGCGCGGCCTGCCGCCGGTGAGTCTGGTGCCTTTCGCGCGCCGGTTTCCGCGACAAAGGCGGCGTCGAACTGAAGCTCTCCGTCGACCACAAGATCAGGGTGGGACGCGCGCAGCATCTCTGTGGCTTCGGTGACTTTATCGACTTTTGCGTGATGCGCGCTGCCGGTCGTGGAGAACGAAAGCATCGCGACGATTGGCGTTTCCCCAAGCAAGGCGTCCGCCGATTGGGCTGCGCTGGCTGCGATGGCCGCGAGTTCCGGCGCGGTTGGGTCCACGACGAAGCCACAATCCGCATAAAGCATAGCGCGTTGGCCATCTTGCGCGTCCTTGGGCGGAAGCATCAAGAAGAAAGAAGATACAAGTTCCGCGTCCTCGGCTTTGCCGATCACTTGCAGCGCTGGGCGGATAACGTCGGCTGTCGCCGTGATCGCGCCGCCGACGGTTCCATCCGCCAATCCCATACGCACGAGGGCCGCGGCAAAAATCAGCGGATCTTGCGCTTTGGCAGCCGCGCCTTCTTGGCTCATGCCCTTGTGTTTACGCTTCTCAAAGACGGCGTTGGCGACGGCCTCTGTGAGGGACGAGGTTTTCGGGTCCTCAATCTCTATCCGCTCAGAGGGCGCGGCTCCCAATTTGCCTAGTTCCGAGAGAATTTCGTCGGTCTCGCCAACAAGGATGATATCAGCCAGCCCCAGATCGACCGCCTGTAGTGCTGCGGCGACCGTCCGGGGCTCTGCCCCCTCGCTCAGGGCAATCTTTGCGCGCGTTTTGGGCGCAAGCGACTGAAGCTGTTGGACAGGCGTGAGTGTCATAGAACCAGCCTCGCGATATTTGCGACGGCAAGGAGCGTCATCAGAACAATGATGCCCTGCCGGAACCTATTTTGTGGAATGCGCTCAAAGTAGAGACTGCCGACCCAGACACCCGCGCCAATGATCGGCAGAGCAAAGAGAATGCCGACACCAAGGTCAGGCCCAACAAGCCCATTCATCGCCATCACCGGCAGGGCCATCATGTCGATGCCGGTCAGAAAAACGATCATGGTCGCGCGAAACACAGCGGGCGGGATGGGTTGTGCGGCCATAAAGCCCGCAATCGGCAAACCCCCGACACCCGCGCTATTGGCTGTGCCAGACACCATGCCTGCTAAAACATGCCCGCCGTCGCCGACAGGCCGTTTGATCTGCCACCCGCTGAACAACAGCGCACAGAGGCAGAGGATCAGGCCCGAAATCACCAGTCGTGCCATTGCATCATCCAGCCGCGCCATGATGTAGATCGCGGGCACCGTCGCAATACCCGCACCGATCAACATAGTGATCGCACGTCGCCAGGCGATATGGCGGCCGATGCCCTTGGCTTGGAAAATGGTCATCAGGATCTCGCAGGAAAACACAACGGGGATAAGCCTCAGTGGATTGGTCACGAGGGCTGCGAAAAGTACAAAAATCGCGGAAAAGCCGAACCCAGACAGTCCGCGAATGACAGCCGCCCCAAAGAGGGCGACTGCGACGAAAAGCGCCTCGCCACTTGAAAAGCCAAATGGCAAGGCGAGCAACTCAGACCTCTTGTGGCTGCATGTCGGCCTTGTCGATGCCGGCCACGCGAACAGGGTTTTTCATCGCGTCGCGGCGGAATGGCTCGCCCAGCTCTTGGTTGATCATGGCTTCGATCAGAGTGGTCACGCCGTTCTTTTGGTCTTCGATAGCTGTGTTCAGCGCGTCGGTGAGCTCTTCCATTGTGCGTGCGACAACGCCTTTCAGACCACAGGCCTGCGCGATGCCGGCATAAGACACTTGGGTGTCGAGCTCGGTGCCGACGAAGTTGTCGTCAAACCACAGGGTGGAGTTCCGCTTTTCCGCACCCCACTGGTAGTTGCGGAAGACGATTTGCGTGATCGCAGGCCACTCGCCGCGGCCGATGGCTGTCAGCTCGTTCACCGCGATGCCGAAGGCGCCGTCACCTGCAAAGCCCACAACCGGCACATCAGGCTGGCCGATTTTTGCGCCAACGATGGCAGGCAGGCCATAGCCGCATGGACCAAAGAGGCCCGGCGCGAGGTATTTGCGGCCTTCTTCAAAGGACGGATAGGCGTTGCCGATCGCGCAGTTGTTGCCGATGTCGGACGAAATGATCGCCTCTTTTGGCAGCGCAGATTGGATTGCGCGCCACGCCATGCGGGGGCTCATCCAGTCAGGCTTGTCAGCACGCGCGCGTTCGTTCCACGTGGTGCCTGGATCGTCGTCCTCATGGTCCATGGAGGACAGCTGCTGCGCCCAGCGGGATTTCGTTTCCGCGATCTTGGCTTTGCGATCCGCGCGGCCTTCGTCGCCTGCGGTGCCGGACAGCTGGCCCAGAATGCCGTTCGCCACTTTGGCCGCATCGCCGACGATGCCGACGCTGACTTTCTTGGTCAGGCCAATACGGTCAGGGTTGATGTCGACCTGAATGATTTTCGCATCCGCTGGCCAGTATTCCATGCCATAGCCCGGCAGGGTGGAGAACGGGTTCAGGCGGGTCCCAAGCGCCAAAACAACGTCGGCCTCTTTGATCAATTCCATACCCGCTTTGGAGCCGTTGTAGCCCAGAGGACCTGCGAACAACGGGTGGTTGCCCGGGAAGGCGTCATTGTGCTGATAACCCACGCAAACCGGCGCATCGAGGCGTTCAGCCAATGCCATGGATGCATTAATGCCGCCTTTGGACAGGACAACGCCCGCGCCGTTCAGGATCACTGGGTTCTTCGCCTCGGACAGCAGAGCGGCCGCCGCCGCGACGGAGTTTTCACCGCCAGAGGACATCTCGAATTCAATTGGATCAGGGATGTCGATGTCGATCACTTGGGTCCACATGTCGCGCGGGATGTTCAGCTGGGCTGGCGCCGAGAAACGTTTCGCCTGCGCAATAACGCGGGTGAGGACTTCGGCGACGCGCGTTGGGTCACGGACCTCTTCCTGATAGGCAACCATGTCTTCAAACAGTTTCATCTGCTCGACTTCTTGGAAGCCGCCCTGACCGATGGTCTTATTCGCCGCCTGAGGGGTGACCAAAAGAAGTGGTGTGTGGTTCCAGTACGCCGTCTTAACGGCGGTCACAAAGTTCGTGATGCCCGGACCGTTCTGCGCGATCATCATCGACATTTTGCCGGTCGCGCGGGTATATCCATCGGACATCATGCCCGCTGAGCCTTCGTGTGCGCAGTCCCAGAAGGTGATGCCCGCGGCAGGGAAGATGTCTGAAATTGGCATCATGGCGGAACCGATAATGCCGAATGCATGTTCGATACCGTGGCGTTGCAGAACCTTAACAAAGGCTTCTTCGGTGGTCATTTTCATGAGGTGCGCTCCGTGGCAGGCGTGAATTCATCTGCAACAGAATATGCGGCTCGACGCGCTGGCGCGTAGGGCCAGAATGATGCGCCGATAAGTCCAGAGAGCTCTAACCCTCTTTCAGAGCCTTAGCAATCAGCTCGATCCCTTCAGGGATTCGGGTGGTATTGATCGAGGAATAGGCCAGTCGGAAATATTCGCGTGGGCGGGTGCGTCCGTGAAAGAAAGGGCGGCCCGGTTCTATGAGAACGCTTTTCTCGATCAGCTTGGCCGCGAGGGCTTCGGTGTCGGTGCCGCGCGGGGCCTGCATCCAGAAGGACGAGCCTCCGTGGGTTTCATGGCTGGCGATCTGCAGGCCGAAATTCGCGATGGCCGTTTGCATCACATCGCGACGTTTGGCGAATTCATTTCGGGTACGGCGGATCAAAGCATCATAGTGACCAAGGCCAAGGAAATAGGCCGCAGTGCGCATCGTGTGGCCCGGCGGGTGGCGCAAAACAAGCGAGCGCAAGGCGCGGGCCTCGCGAATAAAGCTTTCAGAACCAACGAGATAGCCGAGACGTAGGCCCGGGAAGACGGATTTGGAAAAGCTGCCGACATAGATAACGCGCCCATCTTCATCGAGCGATTTGAGCGAAGGCGATGGCGACTTGAGGAAGGACATTTCGAACTCGTAGTCGTCCTCGACAATCAGCGCGTCGATGTCTCGGGCACGTTCCAGCAAGGCCTCGCGGCGGGCCATGGGCATGGTTGCGGTGGTCGGGCACTGGTGGCTGGGCGTGGTGAAGATCACGTCGGAATGCGGCGGGATCGTATCGGGCGGCAAACCGTCTTGATCCACAGGCAGGGGCACCACGTGGCAGCGCGATTGGCTGAGAATATCCCGCAATGCTGGATAGCAGGGATCTTCAATCACGGCCGTGCGGCGCTGGGTCAGAAGTACTTGTGCCGTCAGCCAAAGAGCGTTCTGTGCGCCGAGTGTAATCAGCACGTTTTCTGGCCGCGCAAGGATTCCGCGGCGCGTCAAGGAATGGCGCAGAATGAACTCGACCAATCGTTCGTCGTCATGTTCATAATAGTCAGACGTCAGCGCGAAAAAGTCTTTTTGACCAAGGGCTTGAAGGGCGCAAATCCGCCAGTTCGCGTGATCAAAGATCGAGGGGTCCGACTGTCCGTAGATGAAATTATACTTATATTTCGCCCAGTTTTGTGGCTTGCTGAGTGCATTGCCACCGGTATAGCGGCTGCCGATGGCGCGGGACCAATCCACCACGTCTTCGGTCTGGCGCAGCGTGTTGAAAAACGGCGGTTCCGGCGCGTTCTCGGACACAAAATACCCTGACCGACCACGTGACGTGAGATAGTCGTTCGCCAAGAGTTCCGTATAGGCCAGCGTCACCGTGATCCGGCTGATCCCCAGATGGGTCGCCAGTTTGCGTGTGGAGGGCAGTTTCTCACCCTGTCGAAAACGCCCCGACAGAATCGCCTCGGCGATGATCTGTTGGATCTGCGATTGCAGAGTGCCTTGGAAATGGGGGTTCAGAAAGAACGTGTCGACTGAGATTGCCATGGTGCCACGTTAAACTGGACCTAGAGGGGGATCAATCTGGTCTGCCGCGATTCTCAATTCAAATCGGGCGAATGGGCCGCGCCGCAGTGGCGCAGCCCGATTTTTCAGCCAAAGACGCGAGTCAGGGCCACATCTACGGCCTCTGTGATCTTGTCGATGTCGTCCGCTGTCGCGATCAGCGCTGGGCTGAAGCAGAGCGTGTTATTGCGGCCCGGAACCGAGCGGTTGGTTGCGCCGATGATCACACCCTGCGCGCCGCATTCGGCGATGACCGCCTGAACTTTGGCTTCTGGTGCGGGCTCTTTAGTCTTGCGATCAAGGACCAGTTCGGCTCCCATAAAGAGACCCTTGCCACGTACGTCGCCGATCACAGCATGTTTTTCCATCAACGCTTCGAGGTTGCCGCGCAAGCGCGCGCCCATGTTGGTGCAGTTTTCCAGCAGGCCTTCGTCTTCGATGATCCGCATGTTTTCCAGCGCCGCCGCAGGGCCGGCAGTACAGCCACCAAATGTCGAGATGTCGCGGAAATAGTTCATCGGATCGCTGGCATCGTCCTTGAACATATCAAAGACCTCTTCGGTCGTGACCATCACCGCGATAGCCGCGTAACCAGAGGCAACGCCTTTCGCCATCGTCACGAAATCTGGCTTGATGCCATAGTGCTGATAGCCAAACCACTCGGTGCCCGTCCGACCAATGCCGCAGACCACTTCGTCGATATGCAGCAGCACATCATACTGTTTGCAGATCTCTTGAACGCGCGGCCAGTAGCCCTCTGGAGCTTCAATAACGCCACCACCTGCAGTGACCGGCTCAAGGCAAAGCGCGCCGACGGTGTCTGGCCCTTCTTGCAGGATCACCTCTTCGATGAGGTTCGCCATCGCGATGCCGAGCGCTTCGCCTTCGAGATGTTCCATCCCGTGCTCGTGCTTGCGGTACTCCATGCAGTGCGGAACTTTGATGAAGTCCGGCGCGAAGGGGCCGTACTGCATGTTGCGCTCCTGCTGGCCACCTGCGGACATCGTCGCCAGGGTCGAGCCATGGTAGTCGCGGTCGCGATAGAGGATCTTGGTTTTCTTGCCGCCGTATTTCTTGTGCGCGATCTGGCGCACCATTTTAAAGGCCTTCTCATTGGCCTCAGAGCCTGAGTTCACATAGTAAACGCGGCTCATGCCCGGCATTTTTTCAATGAGCTTTTCAGCGAACAAAGCGCCTGGAACGGAGCCAGCGGCCTGCGCGAAATAGCACATTTTCAGGATCTGATCATGCACCGCCTTGGCAATGGATTCGCGGCCGTAGCCAACGTTTACTGTCCAGACGCCGCCGGACACGGCATCCAGCCATTCCTTGCCGTTTTGATCCCAG
>JABSOU010000042.1 GCA_013215215.1 Cognatishimia sp.
CCGTTTGCCAAAAGGTCGGATCATTCCAGTTTGCGTCGGTAACGATATAGTTCGCCATCTGTGCCTCGCGTGCCCTGAGTTCTTGCCCAGTTAGACTTTTACTGAAGCCGACTGCGTGGATTTGTCCGACGGGCTGCTCTGCGCATTCGCGCGTGCCTCTCGCGGTTCTGGCTCCGATTTTGCACCAAAAACTGTTTAAT
This sequence comes from Cognatishimia sp., assembly GCA_013215215.1. Lineage (GTDB taxonomy): Bacteria > Pseudomonadota > Alphaproteobacteria > Rhodobacterales > Rhodobacteraceae > Cognatishimia. The sequence continues at coordinate 201 of JABSOU010000042.1, forward strand.
ACTGCGCTAGATCATACAACACTCAACTCTCAGTAATATAGAACCACATTGTCGCTATTTGGTTAAAGAACCTTAACGCTTGCCCCTTGAGAGACTACTTTTGCCTCACGTTGAGCCTTAGCGGTTGGCCAGTTCAGGGTGCAGATAGGCCTCTGGATAGGGCATCGGGTGACGTGGCCCCAAGGGCACGACCCCATTCCAAGAGCGCCCAAAATACCCTTGTCGACAATGCAGCAAAGACCCGCTCTCAGCCACACCCGGCAGCGCATAGACCCGGCAGAGCCAGCGCCACAGATGTGGATAGTCCAAGATCCGCGCGGCGTTCAACTTCATGCGCATCACATAAACCGGGTCATGTCGGTAGAGCGTCGGAAACAGGCGCAGGTCTGCTTCGGTAAACGCATCCCCTGTTAGAAATGGCCGACCATCAGACAGGGTCTGCTCTAGCATCGCGAGCGTCTCGAAATAGGCCTCAAACGCCTGCGCATAGACCTTTTGATCAGAAGAAAAGCCCGCTTTATAGGCCCCATTGTTGATGGCCACATAGATGCGCTCGTTCAGCCTGTCGATTTCGGGCTGCACGTCAAGTGGCCGCAGTCTTGGGCGTTCTGAGGCCGCAAACTGGCTCCCCAAAGCCTCTGCGTTCACATCCAGCATCCGCAGGATCTCGGCGCTTTCGTTGTTCACGATGCGCTTGGCGACTTTGTCATAAAGAATAGGAACGGATTGCTCGTCTGATCCCTCGGCCTGATAGATTTGTTTGGCCAGGCGAAGCCCCTGCCCCGTGCCGGTCTCTTGCGTGCATTCGGGCAAGGTCTCATCGGTCAAAGAGGCCCGCCGATCTGGCGCAAACTCCCAGAGATTAGGCCCAACCGGATCGTCTTCGGTCGTTCGGTTTGGAAAGGCCACATCCATCGAAATGGCCTCGGTCAGCCCAAGCACCCCCCTCGCCAGCGTCACGCGATGACACCAAGGGCAATTCAGAGCCACAAAAAGATGATAGCGGCCCGGTTCCGCCGGAAACTCAGGATCGCCGATTGCATGACGAAAGCCGCTGACGCCCCGCACAAATTCACCACGCGCCCGGCGGGCTTGGGCGTCTGTCTGATCTTCTTGCGTCGAAATCTGTCCGGTTTTCTTTGTCACGCGGATCCCCTGCTGCGTAAATGTAAGGCGTTTAGCGTTTAGCGTTTAGATTGGCGGGCTACCGTTCTATTTGCAAGGCACGCGGTTTCTTTTGCGGTTGGCCTAGCATGGACGTCACAAAGCCCAGTATACTCCTGGAAAGCGCTGTATAATTTCCAATGGACCAAGACATGACACAGCAAAGCGAAACAGGTTCCTTAGGCACCCCCGTGCTCGACAAAACCATGTCCGCACAAGACGCGGAGCGCATGGCGGAAAACGCTGTCAAAGCCGCGAACTTCCTTAAGGCGCTTGGCCATGAGGGACGCCTTATGATCCTGTGCCATCTTGTCAGCGGCGAGAAATCCGTGACCGAGTTAGAGGAGCTGCTGTCATCGCGCCAGGCTGCAGTGTCTCAGCAACTCACCCGCCTGCGCCACGAAGGATTTGTCACGCCCCGCCGCAACGGTAAGGCGATTTACTACAGTTTGACGGACGATCGGGCGAAGCAGATCCTTGGGATCGTATACGATCTATTTTGCAAGGACGCTTAAACGCCAAGCCTCCCAACTGCGTTTCAGCTAGCTTACAATTTTGTAAGCTTGGGCGCAGCTTGGTGTGAATCCCAGGTCGCAAACTAGCCGCTCGGCTTGACCCAAAGCCTCAATGCTGGAAAATCGAACGCATTGCCGCGTCCTAAGTGGCCCAGAAAAAGGAAACACATGCGACTGCTTGTCCTTGAAGATGACGCCGCGCTTGGCCCCTGGACTGAAAAGGGCCTCCGCGAGGCGGGCCATGTGGTGGATCTTTTCACCGACGGCAAAGACGCGTTGGTTGCTGCTATGGGACAGGACTATGACGTGCTGGTTCTTGACCGGATGGTGCCCGGCTTGGATGGGCTCTCTGTGCTAAAGGCGCTGAGGCAGGCCAAAGTCACATCCCCCGCGATTTTCCTGACCGCATTAGGAGAGGTCGACGACCGGGTCGCCGGGTTGCGCGCAGGGGGCGATGACTACCTCGCCAAACCTTTCGCCTTCAGCGAGCTTTTGGCGCGGATCGAAGTGATCGCTAGACGGCAGAGCCCGTCAGAAGAACAGTCTTCGGTCCTCTCCGCTGGCGACATTTCTCTGGATCTGCACAAACGCACCTGCACGCGCAAAGGTCAAACCATCGACCTCAACCCTAAAGAATTCCTGCTGTTAGAGGTCTTCCTGCGCTCAAACGGCCGCGTGCAAACCAGAACCATGCTCCTTGAGCGGGTTTGGGATATGAATTTTGACCCCACCACAAGCGTGGTCGAGACCCACATCAGCCGGTTGCGTGGGAAAATCGAAAAACCTTTCGAGGACACGCTGATCCGAACCATTCGCGGAAACGGGTATGTTTTTGAACCGGCTTAGGTCTCTGTTTCGCCTGTCGGTGATGCGCCAGACGCTTTCGCTCTTGGCGCTGTTCATGCTGATTTCTCTGCTGGCCTGGGGCGGGACGTATTTCTTGGTGCAACGCGAGATGCAACGCGCGGTCGACCAGCGTCTTGCTGATAGATTGCAAGACGCCATTGTGGCGCTGAATGCAGGTCAGGCCTTGCCATTGCCCGATGACGGAGAGTCCATAGCTTTTGTCGATACCGACCGCAAAGATGGGTTTTTCACACGAGACGAAAAGGGCACCGAGACAGAGACGCGGTTTCTTTTAAGCACGACTTCCCACGGGAAATTGCAACTAAGCGAAGACACCGAGCTACAAGAGGAACTGCGCGACATGCTCGCAGGAGGCATGCAGACGAGCCTTTTGGGCACACTCCTTGTGACGGCCATCGCCGGGCTCTGGATCGCGCGGCGCAGCCAGATCCGTTTGAACCAAGTGAACTCTGGTTTGGCCGCGGTCGCGCGCGGGCATCTGAGCACTCGGATTAACCTCGAAGGAAATGACGACCTGAGCCTCTTGGCCGAGCGGATAGATATTGCGACCGCCCGCCTTGAAGACGCCACGACGCAGATGCGGGTGCAATCCTCAAACATTGCCCATGACTTGCGCACACCACTGGCACGCCTGCGCGCGCAGCTTGAAAGCAGCGTGATCTCAGCCACCGAGAACAGTCGGCCGGTCGACCCAGAGACGCTGATCACGGCGCTGGAGCAAATCGACCGGATCACCGGCACGTTTGAGGCGCTTTTGCGTCTGGCGCGCATTGAAAGCGGTGCCGGACGTGCGGCTTTTGTGGCGTTGAGTCTGGGAGATTTGGCTGAAGAGATCCGCGACACCTTTGGGCCAGTGATCGAAGATGCGGGCCAGGAGCTTCGGATCGAAACCTCGGACGCCGCGACAATCGACGGGGATCACGACTTGTTGGTCCAGTTGCTGGCTAACCTCATTCAAAACGCATTGCGCTATGGGGCTGAAAAGCAAACGATCACGCTTCGGGTCACTGGTCACCAGGTGTCGTTGACTGACGAAGGCCCAGGCATCCCGGAAAGCCAACGCGAGATCGCGCTTCAACCCCTGCATCAAGGCGAAAGCACGCGCCAGAACGAAGGCTTTGGGCTTGGCCTTTCCCTGGTTCGCGCCATTGCGGAACTCCATGAGGCGACCCTGACCCTTTCCGACGGTGCGACAGGCACAGGCCTTTGCGTGACCGTCGCCTTTCCGAGCCTTACAAAATTGTAAGGTTCTGGTCAGGCAAGTGACAATTCGGCTGCCTACCTTCTGGGTATCGCAATCGAAAGGATACGCAATGACACGTCTCAAGTTCTACGCTCTGACCGCTCTCGGCTATGTTCTCGCGCTTGCCGCGCTTGGCGTGTTTGCCAGCGTTGGGATTGTAGTGCTGGGTATTCTCTTCTCTGTTGGATTGATCTTTGGCCTGATCGCGCTTGCTACATCGCTCACCGACGCAATGCGCCGTCAACGCGCTGCCTGATCTCGATAACTGGAGCCCATCATGAACCGTCGCCAGTTCCTCGTCAGCAGTGCCGCCACAACGTCTTTCATCGCAGGGATTGGCTTTGCCCAGTCCTCTGTACGCGCCCTGCCAATCTTGCCTCTGTCTGATTTCACAAAGGGCATCGACGCACGAATTCCCCTGACCTGTGGATTTGGCCGCCATGATTTCGGCACTGGCAATCTGAGTGACACCTATGGGATCAACGGCTCATATTTGGGCCCCGTTCTACGCGTGAAACAGGGGCAGACGCTGCCGTTTGACGTCAAAAACACCATTGACCAAGTCACGACGCTGCATTGGCACGGGTTGCATATTCCAGGCGATGTGGATGGTGGGCCGCATCAGGAAATCTACCCAGATGCGCTTTGGTCGCCGGATGTGCCGATCGTTCAGAATGCTTCGATGAATTGGTTCCATTCGCACATGCACGGGCGCACGGCCCAGCAGACCTACAAGGGGTTGGCCGGCGTCCTATTGATCGAAGATGACGCGAGCCTTTCGGCTGATCTGCCGAAAACCTATGGCGTGGATGACTTCACGATTATCTTGCAGGACAAGACCTTCGATCAGGCTGGCAAGATGAGCTACGAGCTGACTGCAGAGGTTTTCGAGGATGGGTTTGAAGGCGACACGATGGTTGTGAATGGCGCGATTGCGCCAGTTGTGCAGTCCGTGCCGCAAGGCCTCGTACGGCTGCGCATTCTAAACGCCTGCAACGCGCGTTTTCTTGAGCTGTCGATGGACACTGGACCGATCACGGTGATTGCATCTGACGGAGGCTTCCTGCCCAGTTCTGTTGAAACCGCCACGCTGTTGATGTCTCCGGGCGAGCGGTATGAGATTTTGGTCGACATGGGCACGTCTGATACCAACACCCTGAACGTCAATTTGAACGGCGATGGCGGGTTTTTAGCGGGTCTGTTCGGGGGTAACGCGAAAACCCCTGCGCTGACGCTCATGCGCACGTCCGAAGCTGGGTTCACTGGCGCAATGCCGCAAAGGCTCGCCAACTTGGCGCCTGCGAAAGCTTCAGATGCCACGGTGACACGGTCCTTTGAACTCCAGATGGACGTGGGTGCAGATCTGGCGGCGCTGGCGATGGTTTGGGAGAATGTCTGCGGCAACGCGAGCGCAATGGCAATTAACGGCTTGCCGATGAAGATGGACCGGATCGACGAGAAAGTCCGCAAAGGGGACACTGAAATCTGGCGCGTCTCGGTGGACGATATGTTGCATCCCTTCCATGTGCACGGCTGCTCGTTCCGCATCCTGAGCCAGAACGGCTCCGTGCCACCGGCCTATGCGCAGGGGTGGAAAGACATGGTTCATGTTGAAGAGGGCTGGTCGGAGATCCTCGTGCAGTTCAACTATGATGCACCCAGTGATGCGCCCTATATGTATCATTGCCATATTCTAGAGCATGAGGATTGCGGGATGATGGGGCAGTTTACGGTCACGTGACCGCTAAGAACAGAACGCGCCCCGCATCTAAGGCAAATCCTCAGACAGCCCTTCGACCAAGTTGGTACAAAAATGGCGGCCTCGAATGAACCTCGAAGCCGCCATTTATCGTATGTTTGAACTCAAACTGAGCAGATCAAATCAAGAACCCGTCTCCATCCAAAGTTATGGACACAGTCGCCTGCGCCACATCTTCTTCTGCGTCAGAAACGCCAACTGTGTAGTCGATGGTCAGAGTTTCACCATCTGCCAAAGCGGCCGCAACCGCGGACTGAGCAGCGCTTGGAACATTGATAGTCCAGTCCACCGTATCTCCGGCCTGATCGACGGCATCAAAGGAGATGAAGTCAAAGACATCGATACCTGCCAGTGCAGAGGCATCCCCTGTAATCGCCGCATCTGTGGCCGCGACCGTATGTGTGTCGCCATTGTCCACATCCGAGAACGCGATGGTCCCGCCGTCTGGCGCGCTGTAGGTGACGCTCTCGACCACCGGCGCATCGTTTTCACCGCGCGCGGTGAAGGTGAGCGTCGCCGTGGCTTGCGCGCCTGAGGCATCCGTCACCGTGTAGGTGAAGGTCTCTTCAGCCGTTTCGCCCTTCGCCAGTGGTGCATAATGCGCCAGGTTCGGGGAAATGGTGATCTCAGTGCCAGTGACCGTCGCAGTCGATCCATTGGACCCAACCGCATCCACAAAGACCGTCAGGCTGTCGCCACCCGCCAGATCGATATCGTCGATCTTGTCAGCCACATCGACCACAACACCGTCAGCCAAAGTACCATTGCCAATCGGTTGGATCGCCGCAACAAAGACGTTCTGCTCATTGCCGATATAGCTGCCGCTGCTGTTGTAGAAATTGGTGTTGTTTTGCCAGGTTACAGCAAATCCACCGCCTTCAAGGGCTGCGACTTTGGGTTGGGATTCCGTGGATTGGTCACGCCCATTACGATCCTGAGCGACGGTACCAAGGTCGATGACATCACCGGCCTTTTTTCCCTCTACATCAAAGCGTTGCGCCTGAATGAGACGTTCGCTGCTGACAAAGGTCGTCCCATTATAGATTTCCTGATTGCTCTCCCAGACGACGACATAACCGCCGCCTTCTAGGCCCGTGACCACAGGGTTGTAGTCCTGGAAGGAGTCATAGTCAGAAGACCCGCTTTGACGTGGCACAGTCTGGCTGATTTTCTCTGCATCCCCAAGGGCTGCGCCATCCTCGTCAAATCGCTGCACCCAGACGTCGCGCTCATAGCTGGTCTGTGTGGTGCCGGAATAGGTGTAGTAATCACCATACCAAGCGACGACAAACCCGCCGTCCTCTATTGCCGTGATCTCGGGACTGTAGTCTTAGTGCCGATCACGATCGTCGTTGGAATAGCTTGTGCCAACAGAGCCGACGGACACTTCCTGACTGACCGGCTGACCGCTGCTGTCAAATACCCTGACATAGACGTTTTGTTCCGACGATGTGAGCGTTGACCCGCTGTAGGTCGCATGATCACCACGCCAAGTCACGGCATAGTTGCCGTTGGCCAGAGCCGTCACTTCAGGCTCGAAGTCGCGATAGGCGTCTCCTGTCAGACTGCCAGAGGTGTAGTCGACGGTTTGGCTCACTTGGGTTGTGCCACCCTGTGCGACGCCATCCGCATCGAACACCTGAATGAACACATCCTCTTGACGCCCAACTGTCGTCGTCCCGCTATAGTCGTTGTAGCTCCCGCGCCAAACGACAGCAAATCCACCGTCATCAGAGGCCGCGATACGGGGCTCGGTATCGAAGTCGCGGTCGATATTGTCGCGGCTGTAGGAGCGATCAATGCTACCAAGCTCGACGATAGAACCACGCGCTGACCCATCCGCATCATAGGCCTGAACCTTAACTTGATTGTCGCGAGTGCTGGTGTTTACCGATGTTCCGTTCAGCCCGTACTCTTCAGAGCGCCATGTGATGGCAATACCACCGTCTGCCAAACTTGTGATCGCGGGCTCCCGGTCGACGAAGATGTCATAGCTCGACGTGCTGCCGCTTGAGCCAAATGCGCTCTCGCTGACCTTGATTGGATCCGTACTGGTCGGCGCGCCGTTTTCATCGAAGATCTGAACATATATATCGCGCTTGTAGCGGGTTAGCGAGGTGCCACTGTAAGAGCGATAATCGCCATACCAGCTTATCGCAAACCCACCCGTATCCAGCTCGGTCATGCTGATCTGATTGTCGTAGGACCGGTCCAGATTATCGCGGCTATAGCTTTGATCCACCTCACCAAATGTCTGAATACCTCCGACCTTTTTATGTTCAGCATCATAGATCTGAACTGCAACCTGGTCTTCGCTCGCGGTGCGCGTGCTACCAGAGTAGGTTTCGTCGCGCTGACGCCATGCAACCGCATACCCGCCGTCGCCAAAGTTAATCACCCGTGCCTGATCATCGTAGTTCGCGTCACGCGTTTGCGATCCGCTTTGATATTGATCGGTCAGCGACGCCTGTTGCTGGTTGGTCTCTGGCGTTTCCGCAAAGACATAACCATTCGAGATCGCTGCAGCCTGCGCCGTCGGCGCATCGTTTTCACCGGTGATCGTCACCGTCGCAGTCGCCGTCGATGATTTACCTGCTGCATCCCGCACCGTGTATTTGAAGGTGTCGGTTGCGGTCTCACCCGCCGCCAAGGCCTCAAAAGCGCCGTTTGGATCATAGTAAAAGGTGCCATCGCCGTTGTCTGTCACTTCACCCAGGGTATCGGTCGTGTTGACCGAATAGGTATGCGTGTCGTTGGCATCCACATCGGTGAAGTTAGAGGTCAGGGTCGTCCCCGGTCCGTCTTCATCCGCTGCGCCGACAATGTCGTTTGCTTCGGGCTTATCGTTGGCTCCTGTCACCGTCAGCGTGATTGTCGCTGTGGCCTGAGCCCCTGCAAGGTCGGTGACCGTGTAGGTGAAGGTCTCTTCTTCGGTTTCATCCTTGCCCAGCGCGGCGTAATAGGCCGCATTCGGAAGCAGTGATACCACAGTGCCGACCACCGAGGTCGTCGAGCCATTGGATCCCGTTGCGACTGTGACTGTCAGCTGATCACCATCCCCAAGATCGGCGTCATCAATCAGATTTGCCACATCCACGTCGACCGGATCAGACAACTCGGTTCCACCCCCACTCGCGTGGACGGCCGCAACAAAGATGTCATTGCTGTTGCCTGCATAGCTGCCAGTGGACGTGTAGAAGTTGGTATAGTTGTACCAAGTGATGGCGAAGCCGCCGTCGTTCAAAGGCGCGATGCGGGCCTGACTGTCTTGAGACTGATCATAGCCATTGCTGTCGCGCGACACATTGCCAAGGGTGATGAGATCGCCAACCGCAGTGCCGTTTTCATCAAACCGCTGCGCCTGAATGACCCGAGAGCTTTCGACAAAAGTCGCGCCGTTGTAGGTTTGTTGATCCGAATACCAGGTGACAACAAAGCCGCCGTCCAAGAGATCTGTAATCTGAGGGTCAGAATCTGCGATGCTGTCATAGACCTGATAGCTGCCTGTGGTGCGCGCGCCAGTTTCACTGATCTGCTGCAGACTCGTTACGGCGTCGCCGTTCTCGTCAAACTTCTGAACAAAGATGTCGCGCGTATATTCTATGGCCGTTGTGCCGTTGTACGCATAATGGTTGCCGTACCAGGTGACCACAAAGCCGCCATCCGCGGTTGCCGCGACCTTTGGATTATAGTCATACGCGCGGTCGCGGTCGTCGGTGCTGTAGGACGTATCCACCTCGCCGATGGAAAGTTCCGCTGTAACCGCTTGTCCATCCGCATCATAAACCCGCGCCCAGATGTTTTCTTCTGAGGACACAAAGGTCGAGCCATTGTACTCGTCATGGCTACCGCTCCAGGTGACAACATAGCCCCCATTGGACAGCGCGGCGATCTCGGGGTTATTGTCGCGATAGCCGTCATTGGTTCGTCCGCTCGACTGATAAGAGACGGTCTGCGACACTTGGGTTGCAGCCCCTTGAGCCACGCCATCCGCATCAAAGCGCTGCATGAACACATCGTTTGAGAACCCTTGATAGGTCGTCCCGGAGTAGTTGCTATAGCTACCCTGCCAGACCACTGCGAAACTACCGTCGTCAGAGGCAGCGATACGCGGATTGCTGTCAGAATGACGGTCGATATTGTCGAGGCTGTAGGATCTTTCGATACTACCCAGCGACACCTCAGCACCGCGCGCAGTGCCATCATTGTCAAAGGCCCGCACATAGACGTTTTGCTCATAGGAACGGCTGTCAAGCGTACCGCTATTCACATCGTAATGGTTGCCGCGCCACGAGACCGCGATACCGCCATCCGCGAGAGCTGCGATCTCTGGCTGGTAGTCTTGGAAGGCATCATAGGCAGAGGTGCTGCCATTTTGCGCCGGCACGGTCTGAGACACTTTGATCGGGTCCGAGCTGGTCGGAGACCCGCTTGCATCAAAGACCTGCACGAAGATGTCGCGCTCGTATTCGGTCTGGGTCGTACCGCTATAGGTGCGGTAATCACCTTCCCATGTCAGCGCGAAGCCACCATCTTGCATGCTGATCAAGCGTGGATTGTACTCGTAAGCGCGATCAATGTCAGTGTCATTGCTATAGGTGGTATCGATTTCGCCAAACAACATCTTTGTGCCGACGGGTTGATCGTCAGCCCCATAGAGCTGAACCGCGATCTGATCTGACCGAGCGGTCTGCGTCGACCCAGAATAGGTTCCATCGTTCTCACGCCACGCAACGGCGTAGCCCCCTTCTCCGAAGGCCACGACAACTGCGCTGGAGTCGCTGTTTGCGTCGTATTGATACTGATTGTTCTGATACAGGTCGGTTGTAGAAACCTGTTGCGACGTCACGACCGGGTTTTCGTCAAAGACAAAGCCCGCGCCCTCTGGTGCCACAGACGTATTCTGTGCCGTTGGAGCGATATTGTTGGTGATACCGTTGACGGTCATCGTTGCAGTATTACTGACCGTGGTCGTGCCATCCTCGATGTCATAGCTGACCGTGACAACGCGACTTTCGCCCTGCCCCAGATCTTCGCCATATTGGATCGGATCGATCGAGATGGTGCCGTCACCATTGTCGGTAAAGCTAAGCGCAACACCCATGTCGTCCACGACGCTGATGCCAGACACAGACAGGTTGTCTCCGTCGATGTCCGTGGCATTCGCCAAAAGATCAATCGTCTGAGATCCGCCGTCCTCATCTACTGTTCCCGCGTCAATCGCCGCAGCCGCAGGCGCGTCGTTCTGACCCGTGATGGTGATGGTTGCCGTCTCGGTAGAAGTGCCACCATTGCCGTCATCGACAGTGTAGGTAAAGCTGTCGGTCGCGGTTTCACCCGCAGCCAAATGCTCAAAGGCACCGTTGGTGTTATAGGTGAACGTTCCGTCGCCATTGTTCACAACGCTGCCTTCGGTGCCAGTTGTGTCTACCGAAAAGCTGTGGCTGTCTGAAGTGTCGACATCCGTGAACCTGGCCGTCACGATCGCCTCGCCGCCGCCCGTGACGGGCACAACATCCAGGGTGAAGCCGTCAATCAGCATATTGCCAGGAGAGCTGTCCGCAAAGGTCACGCCCGCAATATCAAAGCTGACATTCGCAGGTCCCTGAGAGGTCATGACGCCGCCCAGGTCTATCGAGATATCAGCACCTGATGTTGCATCAAGGAACTGGAAGTACTCAAACCCAACCGCAGAGCGCACCGCAGTTGTACCGCCATAGGTTCCAGATACTCCGAAGGCGCTGGTGGGCACATTTGCCGCGACTCCATCTGACAGTCCGACCACAGAGATTTCAAAATTGCTGTTGTTCGGATTGACGTTGATCAAGAGACCATTGGTTGGCGCATAGGCCGCAACCGCATTGGCTTGGGTAAAGCTTGCCAGCGTGTTGGGCACTTCGGAGACTGTTCCAGCGTCGTAGTCAACAACATAGAAGTAGTTGCTGTTGGGAATATTGGCCGCTCCAAAAGAGCCCGAGAACCCAGCAAAGTCAGACGCATTCTCGGTTGTGTCCCCGACAATCGCCGCAGCGACTGGCGCGTCATTTGTGCCGGTGACTGTCATGGTCACGCTGTTCACTGCCGTCGCGCCATGGGCGTCCTCGGCAGTGACTTGGATGGTCACGTCGCGGGTCTCGCCCACGGCTAGGTCTTGGAAATCTGCGCCCGGATCAAAGGTCAGGGTCGTGCCCGAGATGGACGCACTGCCTTCGCTTGGGGTGCCGGTCACGGAATAGCTCAGCGAGGAGCCGTCATCGTCGCTGTCTGCATCCCCGCCAAGATCGGCGAGATCAACATTGACCGTTGCGCCGTCTTCGTCGGCTGACGCCAGCGCGTCTGCCAGAGTTGGTCCGTCATTCGCACCAGTCACGGTCACCGTCACATCATTCACAACCGTCGCACCATGTGCGTCCTCAGCAGTGACCTGAATAACTACATCGCGGGTTTCACCCTGCGCCAGATCCTGGAAATCAGGCCCCGGGTCAAAGGTCAGCGTCGCGCCGGAAATGCTCGCGCTGCCTTCGCCGGGCTGGCCGCTGACGGAATACGTGAGTGTGGAGCCGTCATCGTCGCTATCGACGTCATCGCCGATGGTTGAAAGGTCGAAGTTAACGGCACCGCCATCCTCATCGGCGGCAAGACTTCCTGCGGCCAGAGTGGGAGTGTCGTTAATTCCTGTGATTGTGATCGTGGCCGTTTCAGTGGCGCTGTCGTTAGCCGCGCCGCTGTCATCGGTCACCGTGTAGGTGAAGGTGTCGGTCGTGGTTTCACCGGCGGCTAGCCCATCAAAGGCTCCGTTGGCCGAGTAGGTAAAGCTGCCGTCACCGTTATTCGTGACCTCGCCTTGGGTGCCGGTCGTGTCCACGCTGAAGCTATGGGTGTCCGTCGTGTCCACGTCGCTGAAGTCAGCAGACACAGTCACCGTATCCGGCGCAGGTTGCGGGACCGAGGTGAATTGCACGGCGCCAACGTCGATATTGCCAACACGGTTGTCCTGGAACGACACGATCTCTGCCGAAATCTCATAAGTCGTTGGGCCGTCAGGTGTTTCTACGTCTGGCACAGAGATGGTCAGCGTCGCGTTGGATACGCTGTCGCGATACAAAACGAACCCACGCGGGTCGGCGACCATGCTGCCGGTGTAGCCAGATAGTTCAAACAGGTTGGGATCCGCCCAGGTATCGACACCGTCAACGATGGAGGCCGCGACGGCTCCCCAATCGGCGTTATTGCCGTTCAAAGACAACACCATGCCGTTGGTCACGTTCAGGCTTTGTGCGGCCTGCAAGGGTGTGTCAATCGTGCCAACCGCCCGGAAGACCTCGGTGAGGCTCTGGTTTTCGTAATCCAGAACATAGAAAAGGCCTGCGTTCGGCACTGTTGAGCTGTCCGCGATCGCCAGAGAGAATGCTTCGGCGCTAGTGCCCTCTTCGGCAACGGCTCCGCTGATAGCTTGTGCAATCGGTGCGTCATTGGTGCCGGTGACAGTCACTGTCACCGTGTTNACGGCGGTCGCACCATGGGCGTCCTCGGCGGTGACTTGGATCGTTACATCGCGGGTTTCGCCCAGCGCGAGATCTTGGAAGTCTGAGCCCGGATCAAAGGTCAGCGTCGTGCCAGAGATGCTTGCGCTGCCCTCGCTTGGGTTACCGGTCACGCTGTAAGTGAGCGTTGCGCCGTCGTCGTCGCTGTCCACATCAGCACCCATGGCCGCAAGATCAACATGCACCGTCGCACCGTCTTCGTCGGCAGACGTAAGTGCTGCCGACAGAGTTGGCGCGTCGTTGCCGCCGGTTACAGTCACAGTGACGGAGTTGACAGCCGTCGCGCCATTAGCGTCCTCAGCGGTGACTTGGATCGTTACGTCACGAGTTTCGCCAAGCGCGAGGTCTTGGAAGTCTGCGCCCGGATCAAAGGTCAGAGTCGTGCCAGAGATGCTCGCGCTACCTTCGCTTGGGTTGCCTGTCACGGAATACGATAGCGTGGAACCATCATCATCGCTGTCCACATCTGCACCCAGAGCGGCAAGATCGACATCAACCGTCGCGCCGTCTTCGTCGGCAGACGTAAGTGCAGCTGCCAGAGTTGGTGCGTCGTTGGCGCCGGTCACGGTCACAGTGACCGTGTTCACTGCCGTCGCGCCATGAGCGTCTTCTGCCGTAACTTGGATCGTCACGTCGCGGGTTTCCCCCAGCGCGAGATCTTGGAAATCGGCACCCGGATCAAAAGTCAGGGTCGTGCCGGAAATCGACGCGCTGCCTTCACTCGGCTGACCGGTCACGCTGTAAGTGAGCGTTGCGCCGTCGTCGTCATTGTCGACATCCGCACCCAAAGCCGCGAGATCAACATCCACCGTCGCGCCGTCTTCATCTGCAGATTCGAGTGCTGCCGCCAGAGTTGGCGCATCGTTGGCACCGGTCACGGTCACAGTCACCGTGTTCACGGCCGTTGCACCATGGGCGTCCTCAGCGGTGACTTGGATCGTCACGTCGCGAGTTTCGCCAAGCGCGAGGTCTTGGAAGTCAGAACCCGGATCAAAGGTCAAGGTTGTGCCGGAGATCGACGCGCTGCCTTCGGTCGGCTGGCCTGTCACCGAATATGTCAGCGTGGACCCATCATCGTCGCTATCCACGTCACTCCCCAGAGCCGAGAGGTCGATGTCCACGGTTGCGCCGTCTTCTTCCGCGTCCAGAGTTCCAGACGCCAAGAATGGCGCGTCATTGTCGCCGATTATCGAAATGGTCGCGGTCGCTTGAGATGTATCGCCATCCAGATCAGAGACCTCGTAGGTGAAAGTCACCTCGGCGATTTCGCCCTCTGCCAGAGACTCAAACTCATCATTTGGGTCAAAGGAGTACGTTCCGTCAGGCGCCAAATCCAAGACACCTGCTGCAGGGCCTTGGACCAAAGTGACTTGCGCCAGACCGTTGGGCACATCGTCATTGTCAACGACCGAGCCAAACAAAAAGGCACCATCGTCTTCGCTGAGGCTAACCGCATCGTCTGAGGCCACAACATCCAGATCGATTGGATCAAGCGAGACGCCATCAACGACGACTTCCACCTGCTCAAAGCTGTGCACGTAAATGTTGAGCGAGCGGAAATAGAAGGGGCGACCATCGGGGGCACGATGTTCGAGGAAATAGGCCATTTCCGCTTGGAAATAGTCATTTTTGTAGGTGTCGAGGCTGATGTCCAAAACCAGCGTGTCAACGCCGTGCCCGCCAAGCAGTTTTGCAAAGCAAAGGTATTCGTCGATCTGAACAGTAACGCGGTCGTCCCCGCTGCCCGTGTGGACAAAGGCGAAACCCTGATCGCCGATCGTAATGTTGTCATCGCCCGATCCGGTGAGAACCATCCCACCGCCATCGCCGATATCGACCTGGTTGTTGCCATTGCCCGCTAGGACAAAGTCCCAACCATCTCCGGTCTCAATCGTATCGTCTCCGCTGCCGGTCAGAACAAACGATCCACCGTCGCCAGTGCTAATCTCGTTGTCGCCGTTGCCTGCAAAGATTTTGTCATAACCGTCGCCGGTGGTGATGGTGTCGTCACCAGATCCAGATTTGATGAACGATCCGCCGTCGCCCGCATCGATGTTGTTGTTGCCGCCGCCTGCGAAAATGAAATCATAGCCGTCGCCGCTGACGATCACATCATCGCCACGTCCTGCGCGAATAAAGCTGCCGCCGTCTCCGACATTGATATCGTTGTTGCCATTGCCGGCATTGATGCGGTCAAACCCGTCACCAGCTGTGATCGTGTCATCGCCGCCTCTGGTGGAAATGCTGCTGCCACCGTCGCCAACAGAGATCTGGTTGTCACCGNCACCTGCTTTGATCTTGTCATAGCCGTCACCTGCGNTGATCGTATCGTCGCCTCTGCCTGTGGTGATGCGGCTGCCGCCATCTCCCACGTCAATGTTGTTGTCGCCGCGCATGTCGCGCACTTTGTCAAAACCAGACTTCGCCATTAATCTTCATCCCCTGAAACGAGCCGCCCCTATTGGCTCGGTGTGCACAATTGCGTCTCTTGACGCGTAAATTTCAAAAACGAGAGCGACAGCCTTCCCAAGCGTCAACTAAAGTTTAGAAGTACGGTAAGAGTCGCGATATCCGTCACTTGGGGGGTGGATATAGTTCAGGTGAACGAGTGCGATTTGGAAACAATAACGTATGCAGAGACCATGCAGTCAATTTTGCTCATAGAAGATCATGAGGGTGCCCGGCACCGCCTGACAGAAGTGTTAAATCGCGCGTTTGTGTCGCCTGACATCGTTGCGGCCTCGACCCTAAGTGCGGCCCGCCCCATCATCGCAGAGCGCGCATTTGACCTGATTGTTTTGGATCTCAGCCTGCCTGACGGGTCCGGTGAGGACTTCCTGCGCGAGATTTTCGCCATTCACCCCAAAGCCTATGTGGTTATCGCCAGCATTCACGACGAAGGCGTTCATCTGGCCGGTGCCTTGGCCAATGGCGCACAGGGTTATCTGCTCAAGGATCGCAGCATCCAAGAGCTTACCGAGAATTTCATCGGCATCCGCGACGGACGCCCGGCCATTACGCCGTCGATCACAAGCAAGCTGATTTCGATGGTAAATGATCAGCGGATCGTGCCCGGTCAGGAACCAAAGGTCGCTGAAGCCGATGACATTCGGGTCGATGTGCTGACCGAGCGGGAAACCGAGGTTCTCGTGCTTTTGTCACGTGGGTTTTCACGTCCCGAGATCGCGGGCTTTCTTGAAATTTCCCGCCACACCGTCGCCACCCATATCGGCAAGATCTATGAAAAGCTCGAGATCTCCAGCCGAAGCGAAGCCGCGATCTTTGCGGAACGCGCGGGCCTGGTTTAGGACGTTTAGGGGCTTGGCTCGGACGGCAAAGTGATCTTTATCGCGAACTCTGAGTGCTGCTCGGACGGCATAGACACCTCAACCGTTCCGCCCATCTCAGCCGCGCGCGATTTGATGTTTGTCAGCCCGCGCATCCCGCTTAGCGACGTATAAGGGCGTTTGGCCATGTCGTTCTGAAACCGCAGGACAATGTCGTCGGAATCGGTGCTGCTTGTTGTGACCACCAAAGTTCCCGGGACCGCGTATTTTAACGCACTAGACGTGAGCTCTTGGACAATCCGTTTTAGGTTCACGTATTCCCGAGATGACAGAACCCGATGCGCGGCGGCATGTTCTTTGACAAACTGAATGTTGGGCAGAACCTCGGACATCTCTTCGCAGAGAACGGCCCAAGCGGTTTCGAATTTCGTTTCCTGCGCGTCCTCCAGAACGGCCACCGTTTCCTTGAGCGCCTGCAGCGTATCTTGTGCCTGCTCGGCGGCTTTCTCGCTTGGCGCTTGGTAGATCATGGTGAGAAGCTTGCCGCCCACGTCGTCGTGAAGGTCCCGCGTGATACGGCGGCGCTCTTCGTCCAGCCGCTGGATCTCGCAGTGGTTGCCGTCTTGGATCGAACGCACCAATCGCAAGAAGCTGTCGGCGACTTTCTTCTCCGTACCGGAAAACAGCTAGCGGCCATTGGCTTTCCCGACAAGCTTCATGGAGCGCCCTTTGGTCACCATCGGCACCCGCAAGAAAAGCCCATGGTTCTCGACCTTGGACTGCTCCAAGGGAATGGGATCGATCGACGCGACCTCTTGCGCTTTGAAAATTTGTTGAAGGAAGTTCACAAAGCGCCCGTCGATTTCGTCCTGATTGCGGACGGAACTGAACCGCTCAAGCAGCTCAGGGATGTGGTCGCTGACCTGAATGACTTTTTCGCCGAACAGCCATTCAATCAATTGGTTCCGAATGGGGAAATAGACCCAACCGGCGACCAACAGCGCAAGGGGCAAAATCTGCAACTGGTTCAGATTGAGCAGATAGGCCAAGGCCAGATCAACTGCGAGCACTAGGAATCCGGCAAAGACCCAAACCAAGACCCGCAGCCAGATCCAATGGACGTCAAACAAACGATAGCGCAGAGTTCCCAGAGCGATCCCAAAGAAGATCAGCGCCAGCAAAACATTCGCCATGGCAGGGCCCAGGATCGGCGGCGTGTCAAACACAACCGGGATCGAATAGAGCACCAGAACCAGCGTCACCAACCCATAGATGGTGAGCGAGAACCAAATGACCGATGCCCGCTCAATAGGTCTGCCCCGCGTATTGAACCATTGAACTGCGCTTGCAAGTACGGCAACGGGTGCAGGCAGCAGATGCGCGATCTCAAAGGAATTCAGGGGCAGCTCTTGCCATTGGAACATGATGTTCAGCTGCAGCAGGATCCCGATGCAGATCAGGATCTCAGCCACTGGCACACGCGTGATCGGCCTTGGGAAATACCAGATCACCGTCAGCAGCGCGAAAGAGAAACTGGCCCCGCCCCAAGAGGCCAACGAAATGACACCGTGAAAAATTGCCGGAGCGATTGTGACCTCACTGAGCGCAAGGAACGCGCCACAGATCATATTGACCGAAAGTCCCAAGCCACTGATCGCAAGCATCGTCACCGCATAGCTTGGCGGCGCAAAGACCCAAATGCCGACGGCCACCATGATCACGACCAAGGCCAGGATCATTTTCAACAAGGTTTCAAACTCGATGTCGGTCAGTTTCGGGGATTGAATTGGGCTCACCGGATAGGCCTGGCCTTTGTCATCAATCAAGTCAAACGGGCCGTCGTTGAGCACGTTCCAGAACCGCTCCTTGTCATCCAGCGTTTGGTTATAGATCGAGAAATTCGCAGTCTCGTGGCGCCCGAGGATGGCCTCTCGCCCAGTTAGATCAAGACGCGTGCCATCCGATGTTGTTACGGCCACAACCTGCGTGCCCGGTAAAAGACCTGAGGCCTCAATTGGGCCATCGGGATCGGAGTGCAAAAGGACGATGGAGCCTGCGCTCAAATTGGCCTGAAACACGCCGCCGATGTAGGGCGATACCAGAAAGGTCTGGACCAACAACACCAAAGTCAGCAGCCAGGCAAACACCGAGGCGATCAAAAAGGCATAACCTCGGTTGTAGGTCATGAAGAGCAACTCCTAACGTTCCAGGGAGTGTTTCACAAAGACCGCGGCTGCGGCAAGTCGCAGTTTTCGGACGCCCGACATGGGTCTGATGAAGGTCGGAATTTGCATCGCCCAGCGGGTCGAAAACGCCGTCATCGATACAATTTCGGCACGGGGGTTTTCGAAGGCGATCCCACGACCACACCAGAAATTGCGCTTTGTCGAGCCTGATTTCCTCCGTATAGAGATTCGAACACAGATGGGTTTGACGTCGTTTAGTCTGGAGCATTGGCAATGAGCGAATTGGGTAAAGCAGAATTGGTCAGGGCACGCCGTAAGGCCTCTGGATTGCTCAGTTCTGTCTTTGTTTTCAGTGTCTTCGTCAACCTGCTCATGCTCACTGACCCGCTATTCATGCTGCAGGTTTATGACCGCGTTCTTGGCTCGCGATCCGAGGAAACTTTGGTGGCGCTATTCGTTTTGGTGGCGGTGCTCTTTGGTCTGATGGGGATCCTGGACTATGCGCGCGGTCGGGTTCTTGCACGATTTGGGGCCCGTTTTCAGACCTCTCTGGATGACCGCGTTTTTCGTGCGGTTTTAAAGCAATCCCTGAACCCCAAGTTTCGCAATTCACCGGTCGCAGGCCTACGCGATCTTGAGACAATTCAGGCAACGCTTACGTCTCCGGCGATGCTGGCGTTGTTTGACGTGCCCTGGACACCGCTATTTGTCGCGGCGATTTTTGTCTTTCATCCGGTCCTTGGGTGGATGGCGGTTGCGGGCGGTGGGCTTTTGATCGTGGTCACTCTGCTCAACAACTGGCTGACCCGCGCCAAAACTGCAGAGGCGCAATCCGCCTCGCAACAAGCCCATAGTTTCGCCGATCAAGCACGTCATTCTGCGGAATTGATACGCGCACAAGGCATGACAACCGCGGTCGCCAATCGCTGGCATGGTCTGCGCGAAAAAGGGTTGGACCAAACAATGGGTTCGAGCGATTGGACCGGGCTGTTTTCCGCCATGACCAAAGCCTTTCGCATGTTTCTGCAGTCCACGATGTTGGCCGTTGGAGCCTGGCTGGTTTTGCAAGGCGAAATGACCGCAGGCGCTATGATCGCTGGATCCATTCTTTTGGGCCGTGCCTTGGCGCCCATTGAGCAAACCATCGGACAATGGCCCGTGGTCGTGCGGTCCATGTCTGGCTGGCGCGAGTTGGGCGGCCTCTTGCGCGCAACTCCACCTGAAACACCGGCAGTGAGCCTACCGCGCCCTGCCGCGCGGGTTG
This sequence comes from Cognatishimia sp., assembly GCA_013215215.1. Lineage (GTDB taxonomy): Bacteria > Pseudomonadota > Alphaproteobacteria > Rhodobacterales > Rhodobacteraceae > Cognatishimia. The sequence continues at coordinate 20,030 of JABSOU010000042.1, forward strand.
CTGTGAAAAACCTTGGTGTTTTTGCGCCAGACACCAGCCAGCCCGTGTTGTCGGGCATCAATTTGGACATCCCTGCCGGAAGCGTCGTCGGCATAATTGGCAAGAGCGGATCTGGCAAGTCGACGCTTGCGAAAACCTTGATGGGGATTATCCCGCCGGCCAATGGCGAGGTTCGTTTGGGAGGCGCAACACTCACCCAATACGATCTGGATGAATTCGGCAAATATGTCGGCTATCTCCCTCAAAACGTGACGCTTTTCAGTGGGACGATTGCCGAAAACATCGCACGCATGTCCGAAACTCCTGATGACGAAAAAGTCGTTGAGGCTGCCCAGCGCGCCAATGCTCATGACATGATCCTGTCCTTGCCAGATGGATATCAAACCATCGTGCACGGCCAGGACAGTCAGCTTTCAGGCGGTCAAAAACAACGCATCGCCCTTGCGCGCGCCCTATATGACGATCCGGTTTTGCTGGTGCTGGATGAACCAAACTCGGCGCTGGATGCCGAAGGGTCTGAGGCCCTCAACAAGGCGGTCCGCAGCTTTAAATCGACGGATCGCACAGTCATCATCATGACGCACCGTCCAATGGCCATCGCGGAATGCGACCGTTTGGTCGTGATTGACTCCGGACGCATCAAGGCCGACGGGCCACGCGACGAAGTGCTGCAATCCAGCCTGAAAAACAAAGACAAGGTCCAGCAAACTTTGCGTCAAGGAGCAACCGCATGAGCGCGCAGGAACGCCCGACAAAAACTTGGACCGCGCGCTTGCCGCTTTCGATTGGCTATCTGGCAATCCTCGGCCTTGTCGGCGGGTTAGGTTTTTGGAGCGTCAACGCCAAAATATCTGGCGCCGTGGTTTCCTCGGGTATGATCCAAGTGGAAAGCAATCGCCAGGTCATCCAACACCCTGAAGGCGGTGTTGTTGGAGACATTCATGTCAAAAACGGAGATCGTGTGGACGCCGGAGACGTTCTGCTGCATCTGGATGATACGCTTTTGACCTCGGAACTGGCCATCGTCGAAGGCCAGCTCTTTGAACTCTTCGCCCGCCGCGCGCGATTGGTTGCCGAACGCGACGATGCTGAGAGCCTTTCCTTTGGGGGCGACCCCACGAAAGGCTTTCGCGAAAACGCGCAATTTACCGAGCTTTTGAAAGGCCAAGAGCGCCTTTTCCACGCGCGCAAAGATGCGCTTGAACAGGAAACCGCGCAGCTCGAGGAACAGATCCTTCAGGCTTCCAACCAAATTCAAGGCGCGCAATCTCAGCTGAGTGCCTTCAAAGAACAAGAGGTCCTCGTTGCGGAAGAACTCTCTGATATTCAAGCGCTTTTTGACAAAGGTTTGACACAGGCCAACCGCCTGATCGCGCAGCGGCGGGAGCATTCTCGTCTCAAAGGGGAAATCGGAAGCTTTCAGTCCAATATTGCGCTTCTGAAAGGCGAGATCGCGGGGCTAGAGATCCAGAAACTTCGGCTACAGACCCAAACCCGCGAAGAGGCCATCACCAGCCTGCGCGAGATCGGACACCAAGAGCTGGAACTGTCAGAGCGCCGCTTGGCATTGCTTGAGACCCTAGCGCGTTTGGAAATCCGAACACCGGTGTCAGGCGTCATCTATGACAGCCAGATTTTCGCGGTCCAATCGGTTATTTCCCCCGCGCAACCGATCATGTTCGTCATCCCTCAGGACCAGCCATTGGTTGTGTCGTCCCGCATCGAGTCGATCCACATTGATCAGGTTCATGTGGGCCAAGAGGTCTCACTTAGGTTCTCAGCGTTTGACCAGAGGTTTACGCCTGAAATCATGGGACAGGTGATGCGACTGTCGGCCGACGTGTTCACCGATGAACGCACGGGGTTATCCTATTATCAGGCAGAATTGCTGCCTCTGAGTGGAGAGTTGGAAAAGCTCGAGGGACAGGAACTCCTCCCCGGCATGCCCGTGGAAGCCTTTATCAAGACCTCTGAGCGCTCCCCACTGAACTACCTGACGAAGCCGCTTGTTGATTACTTCAACAAGGCATTTCGTGAGGATTGAGGAGGTTTTCGGTAGAGGGAAGCTGCGAGGCGAAAGCGATAGTTTGCGGGCCAATGTGATCTGCCCGCCCGGAGCGAATGCCAAACCAACGTGAGCATGGTCACATAGAACAACAAGCGTCGGATTAATATCAGCTGTATCGAGGAAAATGGCGCTCTGGGGAGGATTCGAACCCCCGACCCCTTGATTCGTAGTCAAGTACTCTATCCAGCTGAGCTACCAGAGCGCGGTGTGAGGGGCGGTTTAATCCTATGCTGCGCGACTCGCAAGCGTAAAAATTGACTTTTTTCAGATTTCTGCTGCGTCGCCCTTGGGCAAACAGATTTTAAAGACCGTGCCGCTTTCGTCGCTCCTTTCAAGGGTCAACTCTCCGCCATGCCCGCGGATCAACTCTGACGAAATCGCAAGGCCGAGGCCAGTGCCGCCTTTGCGCATACCGCCTTGAAATGGCTTGAAAAGATGCTCTAGCGCTTTGGGTGGCAGGCCGGGGCCCGTGTCGCTGACGCGGATGAGGCTATGGTCTGGGGCATCTTCCAGCGAAATGGTGATTTCACCCGCTTTTCCGGCCGCAACAATCGCCTGTCGTGCATTGCGGACGAGGTTGTGAATGACTCGATAAAGCTGTTCTGCGTCAGCCATGACCAGCGCGCCTTGGTCCACGTCGTTGGTCAGTTTCAGATCGAAGTCTCCGATGGCGAGGCTTTCGGATTCCACAACATCCTGAACCACATCGGCGATTGGCACATCAGTCAATCTCGGCGCGGGCTCCTCGGCTTTCCCGAATGCCAGCGTGCTTTCACAGAGGTGCACGGCGCGAGTGATCGAGTTCACGAGCTTGGGGGCCATGCGTTTGACTGTGGGATCCTCAGACATCTCTATGCGGTCGGTAAACAGTTGAGCCGAGGTTAGGATATTGCGNAGATCATGGCTGACTTTAGCGACGGCGCCGCCCAGCTGGGCCAGGCGTTCTCGCTGCTTCAAAGCCGCGGTCAGTTCAGTCTGAAGCGTCTGCAGTGCCACCTCTGCTTCGCGCAATTCTTCAACCCCTGCCCCGGGCTGAATGATACGTCGGGCATCCTCGGGCGCGGCGGCATAGCGTTGCATATAGCCAACGACGCCCTTGATGGGCTTCACCAGGATCATACGCACGGCCACAAACAGTAAGGACGCCGTGAAAATCGAGATCACCGCAGAGAGGACAAGAATGTTCAGCCCATAGTCCACCATGGCGCTGCGCAGGTCACGGGTCCAGATCGTGACTTCGATCAGCAATCCAGCCTCAAGCACCGGCGCGCCGATGACGCGGATCACCTCAGGCTCGGGTTTGAACAGACGCGCCATCGCATCATAGATCAGCGTCCACGCCGACGGGTCTCGCAAATCAAAGGTGTCCTGAATAGGCGCTGGCATCTCTGAGCTGAGCATCAGCTGGCGCACCTCGTCGCGTCTGAGCACGACGTTATAGACCTCTGCATTGCGCAGAAGCTCGGTCTCAAGTTCTTTGCTGATCATATCGTCAGCCAACAGGGCGAGCGACGCGATCTGGGCGCGTTCCAGACGCGACAGAAGATAGTCTTCGCGGAACCGCGCAATCGACGGCACAAAGATCAGGATTTCTGCCACCATCACAAAGATGATGGTCAGAATGAGAAACCGTCCTGAGAGGGTTCTAAGCATATGCGCCGCCGGGTCCTTGCCGTATTCTTCGCCGTGACCCTTAAGGCAGCCAGCGCTGCACGAAGCGCACCACTGATTTCACCTTAGGGTTTTCAAATAGTCTTGGAGAGAAATAAGCACCTGCGGCACGTTTATTCAACTCTCCGACCGTCGGATAGGGTGCGACCATATTGGCGACGGCGGACATTTTCAGTTTGTTGGCAATGACAAGCGCCCAAAGGTTGATGAGTTCACCCGCCTGATAGCCTGCAATAGAGGCTCCGATGGGGCGGCCTTTGACGACCATGACTTTGATCAGGCCTTTGGTTTTGCGCTCGGCAATGGCGCGGTCATTGTGGGTGTAATGGAAACGCGCGACTTCGAGCGCGTCGCCGTGCGCGTCTCTCGCTTGCGCTTCGGTCATCCCGACCTGCGCCATTTCCGGCTCGGTATAGGTGGCCCATGGGATATGGTCGGTGCGTTCTTTGGCAGGCAGGCCAAAGAGAGCGGAGCGGATGATCAAACCCGCGTGATAGCCTGCCACATGGGTGAATTGCAGCCCGCCTGCGACGTCGCCGATGGCGTAGACGCGACGGTTGGTGGTGCGCATGCCAGTGTCAACTTTGATGCCAGTGCGCGTGGTTTCAATCCCGGCGGCCTCAAGGTTCAACTTGTCAATATTGGGTTTACGACCTGCCGCCATCAAAAGATGGGTACCTTTAAAGACACGACCGTCTTGGACTTCGACCTCAATCGCGCCCTCTTTGCCGCGCACTTCAGAGACCAAGGCGCCTTCTTCGATCTGAACACCTTCTTCGCGCAGGTTTTCCAGAACGATTGCGGCCAGTTCTGGGTCATCTTTGCCCAGCGCCTTCATGCCTTCGATCACCGTAACCTCAGGGCCCAGACGCCGATGCGCCTGCGCCATTTCCATGCCGATAGGGCCGCCGCCGATCACCAAGAGGTGCTTTGGCTGCTCGCGCAGTTCAAACAGCGTTTCATTGGTTTGATAGGGCACAGAGTCCAGACCGGGGATCGGAGGGACGAAGGGCGAGGAGCCGGTGGAAATCACAACTCGGCGTGCTTTAATCAGCGTATCGCCTGCTTTGACCTCACGGTCCGAGACGAACTCGCCGTATTCCTGAATGACGCGCACGCCGAGGCTTTCAAAACGCTCAACCGAGTCGTTGGGCTCGATTTCCGCGATCACATCGGCGACGTGATCTTTGGCGGCCGCGTAGTCTACCTGAGGCACCACATCCGCCACACCGTATTTCGAGGCATGCGCCTGACCCCAGGCCGCTTTGCCGCTGGCGATCAGAGCCTTTGACGGAACACAGCCAAAGTTCAGACAGTCTCCGCCCATTTTGTGGCCCTCAAGCAGGGTCACATCTGCGCCCATCTGGACCGCGCCGGCTGCGACGGACAGCCCGCCAGAACCCGCTCCAATGACGAGAAGATCGGTTTTAATGTGTTTCATTGGGATCAGTCCTTTTGGCCGCGCAGGGCTTTGATGACGATAGGGAGTGCTGCGAGGGCACAGAGGCCAAGGATCGGCAGCAGGATTTGAGGTTCAAAGATAATGCCAAGGTTCGGGGTTTCACCGCGGGCGAAAACTTCGCCAAGACCAGCGCCAACCGAGGTGTAGACCACACCGCCCGGGATAATGCCCAAGAAGGTCGAGATGGCAAAGCGGTTGAGCGGCACGCCCACGAGCGCAGGCACAAGGTTTGCCACAAAGAAGGGCACGGCAGGCACAAGCCGGATCAGGAAAAGCATCGACCATTGGTTTTCATCTATGCCGTCTTTGATTTTCTTCACTGCGCCCTCAGAGCCTTGCATTTTGGCCGCCAGCCGTTCGCCAAGGCCCCAACGGGCTGCCATAAAGATCAGGATCGCGCCGATGGTGGCGGCGGTGACGTTGAACAAAGCCCCCGGGAAGGTCGCGAAAAGAAAACCGCCTGTGAGCGTCGCGATGGTCGCGCCCGGTAGGCTGAAGGCAACGATCACCACATAGGCCAGCATAAAGGCCGCCACGGTTGCGAGGTAGTTCGCATCTCGGAACGCCAGCAGGGCCTCGCGGTTGTCGCGCAGAGTTTCAAAGGTGAGATAGTCGCGCAGGGTAAAGGCTCCGATTGCGGCCACCACAAGGATTGCGATCAAGGGCAGGCGCTTGGCCAATCCGGACTTTGGGGCTTCACTCATATCTGACATCTTACCTATCTCTTGGCTTCGGTTGACCCCAAGATGTCCTTTAGTGCGCAATATCGAAAGGGTCTTCACAGGCGCTTGAACTTGATCACGTCTTCTGTGATGAAAGCGGCCATATTGTAATGGAATTGAAACATTCCCATCCCCAATCGCAGCATTTTTGTTGCAAAACCGGGGATCGGCGTTTGACTTCCCCCCAAGCGACCCCTATTAGCAGGGCTTCGAATAGAACGTCAGCCCGATGTGAGTCGGCGCAGGCCCCTGAATAAGTACGGAGACGGAGCGATGAAACGCACCTACCAACCTAGCAACCTGGTTCGCAAGCGCCGCCACGGCTTCCGTGCGCGTATGGCTACGAAAGCTGGTCGCAAGATCCTGAACGCACGTCGTGCACGTTGCCGCAAGGCGCTGAGCGCGTAAGCCTCAGCCTTTTTAGGTCAAAGAATATGACGCCGCCGGAGGCCCCCAAAGATGGCTCAGCCACAACGGGGGAGACCCCTCCGGCGGCTTCGTCATGTCTGAACGTCCTTAAAACCCGCAAGGATTTTGTGGCGGCGTCGCGCGCGCGGCGGCAGGGCACGAAATCCATGATGGTGCAGGCGCGCAAACGCCGCGACGGCGAGCCTCATGATCCGCAGTCAGTACGCGTAGGCTTTACTTGTTCCAAGAAAGTCGGCAACGCAGTAGCGCGCAATCGCGCAAAACGGCGGATGCGTGAGGCCGCTCGGGCAGTTTTGCCCAACAAGGGTCACGCAGGCTGGGACTATGTCTTGATCGGCCGCGCAGACGTCACTGCCGCACGCCCCTTTGAAGAGCTCAAACGCGACCTTATCTATGCTTTGAAAAAGCTGCATGAGAGCCGCACATGAGCCCGCTCGCCCATATCGCTGCCCTGCCCGTCCGCGCCTATCGGCTGATCTTTAGCCCCTGGGTCGGGCATAACTGCCGCTTTCAGCCGACTTGTTCGGCCTATGCGCTTGAGGCTTTGGAAAAACACGGAGGCATCAAAGGTAGCCTCTTAACCCTGCGCCGCATCGGGCGCTGCCACCCTTGGGGCAGCAGTGGCTATGATCCTGTTCCTGGTACCGACACCCACTCAAAGGGCTGTTGCAATTCCGCGACGAAAGACTGAGGTCTCGGGGGTACAGGAAATCCCCACTATCAATAAAACCCGCGCCGCCTATAACAGCGTTAGTTCAACGCTAAGCCAGAGGAGGCGTACCATGTCCATCGCAGCACGTTATCGCCACCGTCTAATCGGCTTTACCGGCGGGACCTGGCGCAACGCGGTTTAATCCGCCTTTCCCCTCCCCCCGTTTGAACGTTTCTCAGACCAACATCTGATCTTTCGTCCACACCCGGACTCCCATTTTCACCATTGATAGAGGATCGCCACGCAAGGCGACGAAACCCATGACTCGTACTGAAAACCCGTCCCCGCTGCAGGACCTGCAACTGATGCTGGCACATTTGATCCAGCAATTCGGCCTCAAGCAGATTATCATTGTCCTGATCAAAGAGGCATTAAAACCCGCGCCGCGCAGGCCTGATGCCACTCAGGTTCTGTCAGATCATCTGCGTCAGGACGTTGGCCTGCCGCCAAAGTTCCCGGCGACTCAGCATTGGTGGGACAAACCGTTCTGATCCGTTTCTGGCCTCACACGGGGGCCAGAAACAGGCGTTTGATGTCGCTGTGAGAAAACTCCTGTCGCCATGATATTTTGCGTCGGGCGATTTCGGGCGTAGCATCATCCTATAAGCGACGGAGGACGCAGCTATGGTCACCGACATCTCAGGCGTAGCCCGCCCGATTGCCAAGGCGAACGGTTTGCCCAATGCCCATTACACCGACCCCACGGTTTTTGCCGAGGAGCGAGATGCTTTGCTTTATGAGCAATGGTCTGGCCTTGCGGTGGCCGCCGATGTGCCAGAGCCGGGCGATGCCAAGCCCATCGAATTCCTCGGCGCGCCGCTTCTGTTGTTGCGCGACAAGAAAGGCACCGTGCGCGTCTTTCACAACATCTGCCGACATCGCGGGATGATCCTTGTGAGTGAGCCCCGCAAGATCGAGGGCGCGATCCGCTGCCCCTATCACAGCTGGTGCTACGGCACAGATGGCCGACTTGTGGCCACACCGCATGTCGGCGGTCCCGGTATGAACACGCATGACGATATGGACCGCTCGATTTTGGGTCTGATCGAAGTGCCCAGCTACATCTGGCGCGATGTTGTTTTCGTGAACCTTTCCGGCACCGCTGCGCCCTTTGAAGAGGTCAACGCCGACCTCATGGCCCGCTGGTCCGAATTTGACAGCCCGCATATCCACGGCGGCGAGGGCAGCTATTTCCGTCTGGATGTCGCGACCAATTGGAAGCTCGCGGTCGAGAACTATTGCGAGAGCTATCACCTGCCTTGGGTGCATCCGGGCCTCAACAGCTATTCCCGCCTTGAGGATCACTATAATATCGAAGAGCCCGGAAAGTATTCGGGCCAAGGCACGCTGGTGTATCGCCAAATCCAAGGCGACAACGGCGAGGTTTTTCCTGACTTCCCGGGGCTTTCGGACAAATGGAACGAAGGTGCTGAATATATCACCGTGTTCCCCAATGTGATGCTCGGCGCCCAGCGTGATCATGCGTTCGCGATTATTCTGGAACCGAAGGCGATGGATCAGACGTCCGAACACATCCACCTCTATTATTCCGAAGAGGGTACCGATGAGGCCCTGCGCGCCAAGAACGCGGCCCAGTGGAAAGTCGTTTTTGAGGAGGACGTCTTTGTGGTAGAAGGCATGCAACGCGGCCGTCACGCTCCGGGTTTTGACGGCGGGCGGTTCTCGCCAGCCATGGACGGGCCGACGCATCTGTTCCACCTATGGGTCGCCGAGAAGATCGCCAAACGGCGCCAGAAAATCGCGGCGGAATGAGCACTCTAGACGCGCGGCTGCTTGAGGCGCATGAGCGGGACGACAAACCCGCTCTCGTCGCGCTTTATACTGAGGCTGCCGATCTTGCTTCCGAGGAGGAAGCACAGGCGTTCTATTTGACCCACGCCTATGTCTTTGCGTTGGATATCGGTGCGCCCGAAACTACGAGTTTGCGACATCAGCTAAAGATGCTTGGTAGAATTTAACGCAACGCGTAGCCTTCTTAGCGCCTGTGTCGCGTCTTTCAGAACAGGCCAACGGTCAAACCATTTCAGAGGATGAATGTCAGTTTTTGAAGATCTCTGATGTGCGATTGGCGACAAGGACACAAGCGTCTTCAAGTTTGGATGTGCTTTTCGAAACCAATTATATGCGCCATCGACATGCATGGCACCTCCGAGTGGATGGCCATTAGGTCGCTTGTAGATATTCTCCAGGTAGGGAACTGCCAAGTGGGCAGTATGCTTTGTGACGCCGTAACAGTGAAGCTTAACAGACGGCACATAAGCAGGTAGCAGCCAAAGTCCAGACTCTTCGGGACGAAAGCCGTCTGGCGGATAGCCCAGGAATATGTCCCATTCGCGCTTAGAAAGATCTCTCATA
>JABSOU010000043.1 GCA_013215215.1 Cognatishimia sp.
GCGTGGCGTCTTTCGGGCGTGTCTAGGTGCGGTACGCTGTTGAATTGCGTCAACAATTGCCGCCCCATAAAGGCTTGCCAATGGTGCAGCGACGTATTGTGGATCGCCAGACACATCTGCGCCCATGCCGGGGTGTTCAACGCCAATGTGGATCGCAACACGGTGCTGATCAGCCCACCGGAGGTGACAACCAAAGCAGGCCCGTCGCCGCTCGCGATATCCTGGATCACCGCATCAACGCGCGCGGCAAAATCCGCGAAAGGCTCGGTGATATCCTCCAGCTCGTCCGCCGCCCAAGCCGCGAGCACGCGCTCCAGCTGCAACGCGAAGCCTTCGCGCGTCATTGGGATTGGCTCACCTGTTTGACGCTCATAGGCCTGCGCCAAAGAGAAATACGGGAATTCATTCAGGCGCGCATCGATCTGAAGCGTCCCATATTGCTCTGCCCCCATCCCCTGTGCGGTTTCCTGGTGCCGACGCATGGACCCACAGTAAACCCGCGTGAAATGCTGACCTGTGTCGCGCAGATAGGAGCCAAGCCAAGCGGCCTGTTGATAGCCAAGATCAGACAGCCGGTCATAGCTTTCTTCATCCCGAGCACCCGAGTTCGCCTGTCCATGGCGCACCAACATCATCTGGCTCATCTTTGCCCCGCTTTCCTTTAGAAGACAGACATGTAGGGCAGGCCAGAGGCTGCGAAAAGTGAATTTTCTGTAAAGATGGTTTCGCGCGTATCGGAAACCTGTGGTGGAATGGAAATTGCCCCTTGGCGCAAAACGCATCTCGGCTGTCGGTTAAAGCGTCTAGGCAGATGCGGATTTTGGGCTAGTGTGTCGTGGAATCTAAGGAGACCCAGCATGTCCGAGCGTATTAAGTTCACATTGGATGGCCAGGAAGTAGAGGCTGACGCGGGCCTTACAATCTGGGAAATCGCGCATGGTCGCGGTCTGGTGATCCCGCATCTGTGTCACAAGCCGCAGCCGGGCTATCGTCCTGACGGCAACTGCCGGGCCTGCATGGTCGAGATCGAAGGCGAGCGTGTTCTGGCGGCCTCCTGTATTCGTGAGCCCAGCGAAGGCATGGTTGTTCACACCAACACAGCCCGTGCTGAAAACGCGCGCAAGATGGTGGTTGAGATGCTGGTGGCGGATCAGCCGTCGCGTGAAGAGAGCCACGATAAGTCAAGCCACCTCTGGGATATGGCAGATCTGAATGGTGTGTCTGAGTCCCGCTTCCCAAAACTCGAAGAGGGCCGCATTCCGCTCTTGGATGACTCCCATGTCGCGATGAGCGTCAATCTGGATGCCTGTATCTCCTGCGGCCTTTGCGTGCGAGCCTGCCGCGAAGTGCAAGTGAATGACGTGATCGGCATGGCCGGACGTGGGCATGATGCCTATCCGACCTTTGATATTGCAGACCCATTGGGGGCTTCGACCTGTGTGGCCTGCGGCGAATGCGTGCAAGCCTGCCCGACGGGCGCTCTGATGCCTGCCACTGTTGTGGATGAGAACCAAGTTGGCGATCGCAAGGATTTCGATACGGAAACCNAGTCCGTCTGCCCGTTTTGTGGCGTCGGCTGTAAAGTCAGCCTCAAGNTCAAAGACAATAAGGTCAAATACGTCGAGGGCATCAATGGCCCCGCCAATGAAGGCCGCCTCTGCGTGAAGGGCCGCTTTGGGTTTGACTATATCCACCACAAGCATCGTCTGACGGTGCCGCTCATTCGCCGCGATGATGCACCCGCCAAGGGCTTGAACGTAGATCCCGGCGATCTGTCGACCCATTTCCGCGAAGCCACGTGGGACGAGGCAATGGATCTGGCCGCCAAGGGTCTGATCAAACTGCGTGATGAGGATCCCAAGAGCGTTGCGGGCTTTGGATCGGCCAAATGCACCAACGAAGAGGCTTATCTCTTCCAAAAGTTCATCCGTCAGGGGTTCAAACACAATAACGTCGACCACTGCACGCGGCTGTGTCACGCGTCTTCCGTGGCGGCCTTGATCGAAAACGTCGGCTCCGGTGCCGTCACCGCGACCTTCAATGAGGTCAAAAACTCGGATGTCGCCATCGTCATTGGCGCCAACCCGATTGAGAACCACCCCGTCGCGGCGACCTACTTCAAACAGTTCACCAAACGCGGCGGCAAGCTGATCGTGATGGATCCACGCGGCGTCGGCCTGCGTCGCTTTGCCGACGAGATGCTGCAGTTCCGCCCCGGTGCCGATGTGGCGATGCTCAATTCGATCATGAATGTGATCGTCGAGGAAGAGCTTTATGACAGCCAGTACATCCACCGCTGGACCGAGAACTGGGACGCCGAGAAAGCCCACCTGAAGGACTTCACGCCGGAGGCGATGGAGAAGATCTCGGGCATTGATCCCGAACAAATCCGCCGCGTGGCGCGCACCTTCGCGAATGCCAAGGCAGGCATCATCTTTTGGGGCATGGGTGTTTCCCAGCATATCCATGGCACCGATAACTCGCGCTGCCTGATCTCGCTGGCCTTGATGACCGGCAACGTCGGCAAACCCGGCGCGGGCCTTCATCCGCTTAGGGGTCAGAACAACGTGCAGGGTGCCTCTGATGCGGGCCTCATTCCGATGTTCTTGCCGGATTACCAGACGGTCACAAGCGACGACGTGCGTCGCAGCTTTACCGATGTTTGGGGCGGCGGAGACTTCAGCAATGAAAAGGGCCTCACCGTCACCGAGATCGTAGATCAGGTTTATGCGGGCAACATCAAAGGCATGTATATCCAGGGGGAAAACCCTGCGATGTCAGACCCCGATGTGGAACACGCACGCGACGCCTTCGCGAAACTCGATCTGATGATCGTGCAGGATATCTTCCTGACCGAAACCGCAAACTATGCCGACATCATCCTGCCGGCCTCAGCGCTTTATGAGAAGAACGGCACGGTCAGCAACACCAACCGCCAAGTCCAACGCGTACGCCCAGCGGTGACGCCTCCGGGTGAGGCACGCGAGGATTGGGCGATCACCGTCGAGCTCGGCCAACGTATTGGTCTGCCGTGGGACTACAAGGATGTTTCTGAGGTCTTTGCCGAGATGAAGCTCAATATGAAGAGCCTCGACAATATCACCTGGGAGCGCCTTGAGAGCGAGACCGTCACCTACCCATCGCTCTCCCCCGAAGATCCCGGTCAGGCGATTGTCTTTGGCGATGGCTTCCCCCGCGAAGACGGCCGCGCCAAGTTCACCCCTGCCGCCGTGATCCCACCGGATGAGGCGCCAGATGCGGACTTCCCGATGATCATGACCACGGGTCGACAGCTCGAACACTGGCACACAGGCTCAATGACACGCCGCTCGCTGGTGCTCGACCATGTAGAACCCGAGGCGAACTGCTCACTGCACCCCAAAACGCTGCGCCGTCTGGGCATCCAGCCGGGCGAGATGCTGCGTCTTTCAACCCGTCGTGGCTCCATCGAGATCATGGCCCGCGCCGACCGTGCGATCGCCGAGGACATGGTCTTTGTGCCCTTCGCCTATGTCGAAGCCGCCGCCAATGTGCTCACCAACCCCGCCATCGACCCCTATGGCAAAATCCCAGAGTTCAAGTTCGCGGCCGTCAAAGTCGAGAAAATCGACCAGCAAATCGCCGCGGAATAACTAAGGGGCCTCAAGCGGTCCCTTTCATCTTGCCGAAAATACTCCCGCCGGAGGCTTCCCCTCTGGCGGCACATCCCTACATGAGCCAATTGCGGGCGTCGTCTTCCTGATACCCGCGCTGAACCGCGTCTTCGCGAAGCCCGTCGGCCAGTTGAGAGGCTTCGCGAAGGTTGGCAAAGCTTTGGGATGTCCTGTGATGTAGCCCACCGACCACACCCCATTCGCAGATCACGGCAACATCATCAAATAGATCATACGCGATCTCTACTCGGTAGAAGCGCGGCGGGCTTGAGGGGAGGTGTCTATACAGGAAGCACTCTGCCATAGGTTGAAGTATGCATAGGCAAAGTCAAAAATCAACAAATAGTTGTTATGGCAAGAGTGTCGCCTAAATATAGACGCCTTCACTGTTGGTCGTGGTGCGTGACGATTGAGGCGGATTTCCAAAAAGAGCCCCCGTGGCGTCTGACCCGCACACGGGGGAGTGGGAGTGTGACGTGAATTGCACGCGCGTTTCTCAAATCAGATTGTCGATGAAACGCAGCAAAACCCTGAAGTGATACCCAGGAAGAGATGGTATCTGAAACTCCTGCCATAAACATATCCCGTTTAGGGTGAGTTGTCTATATATTGTGGGTGGAGGGTATTCCCTACCGCTTATATTGCGTATTTCTGACGGTCAAACCCAAGAGACATCGCCCAGAAAGATATAGCCGGCGCCATAGATCGTCTTGATAAGTCGCGGATTTTTCGGATCTTCTTGCAGCTTTGTGCGCAATCGGCTGATCCGCACATCCATCGCGCGATCGAAGCTTTCACCCGCCGCACCACCCAAGGTTTCCTGCATCTGCGCGCGGTTGATCAATCGCTTGGGGCTGTCCAGAAACAACCGTAGGACCTCGCCTTCTGCGTGACTAAAGGTGGTTTCTTCCCCGTGCTGATCTTCCAGAACATAGCGATCAAAATGCGCGGTCCAGCCGTTAAACTGCGCCGTGTTGGAGCTGTTGAGCGGTTGCGCGCGGTCTTTGCGTAGGCGAGCGCGCACGCGGGCCACCACTTCGGCAGGGTCGAAAGGCTTGGTGATATAGTCATCGGCCCCAAGCTCTAAGCCAGTGACGCGATCCTGCACCTGCGCACGGCCCGAGATGATAATGACCGCCGCGCCCAGTTCCAACGCCAGCCGATGCACGAGCGTCAACCCGTCTTTGTCAGGCAGGCTCAGATCCACGAGGCACACATCGGGCGTCACCCGACGCAACGCGGCCTCAAACTCGGTTGCGCGTCCAAAGCCCATAGTTTGAAAACCGGCCTCTTCCAGAGCGTCCGAAAGGACCTGACGCACGCCGGCTTCATCGTCGAGAATTGTAATCAATGGGGCGCTCATTCGGAGTCCTCGGCATTCAAGAAGTTGGCCAGATCCTTGGCGACGAAGGGTTTGCGCAGCACTGGCGCAAGTGCCGCCGCGCGCAAATAGAGGGGATCATCTTCAGGCAAGCTGGTCATCAAGAACAAGGGCAAAGATCCATTGACGTTGCGTGCCAGATCCACGCCGGTCGCCACGCCCTCAAGTTTGATGTCAGACAGGACCAGCGAGATGTCAGGGACGTTCGCCAACAGGGCCAAGGCCTCTTCGACGACAGCGGTTTCGATCACCGTATGGCCCTGTTCAGTCAACATCTCCCGGATCGCGCCGCGCAGATCGGGGTTGTCCTCGACCAAGAGCACGAGCCCCGGAGCCTGGGCCCCGCGCGCCCACCGCAATGGCAGGCGGATCGACACGGCGGCGCCTTCTCCGGTATTGGAAAGCCGGACGTCGCCGCCCATCAATTTGGCCATGTCATAGACCATCGGAAGGCCAAGGCCTGACCCCTCCGAGCCCTTAGTGGTGAAGAACGGATCTAACCCTTTGGCCAAGGCCTCTTCGCTAAACCCAGGTCCATCGTCTCGGACCTCAAGCCTGAGCCAGATGTCCTGAACAACATCGACCGTCAGAGTGATTTGGCCAACGCCATTCAGCGCGTCGCGCGAATTCAGAATGAGATTCAAAAGGCTGTCTTGAATGACACCCGCATCCAGCAAAAGCGCGCGGTTAGGCACATAGTTTTTAACCATCAGGCTGACCTGACCATCGAGCGCAGGTTTCGCCAAGCTTTGCAGGTTCAGCATGAGATCTCGGATCTGATGACGCGCGAGTTTCGGGGCGCGTTGCCCTGTCATATCGGCCAGTTGATTAAGCAGCGTCCCACCGCGTCTTGCAGCAGTCAAAGTCGTGTCCACAAGCTCACTGGCCGCCCCATCCAGATCCATCTTTTCAAGCTTGCTTTGTGTGCCAAGAATAATGGTCAGCAGGTTTGAGAAATCATGCGCCAAGCCGCTGGTCATCTGCGCCGCCAATTCGCGTCGGCGGGTTTGTTGCAGGGCGGCGCGGGTCTGGGCCTCTTGGGTGATGTCCATGGACAAGATGTAAACGCCCCGCCGCTCGGCCGCCTCTCCATCAGGGGTCAGGGCTACACGGATGCGGCGTTGGCTGTCTTGATCGGTGAATTCAAACACCGACGGATCTCCGCTAAAAGCCGTCTCGAGATGCGGCTCGAGCCGCGCATAGGCGGATGCGCCTAACGTCTCATTGATCAACGTGCCCACAATATTGCGCGGCCGTCCCGGCATGACCGAGGACAGACGTCTGTTGGAATAGGTATAGCGGTAGTCAGGCCCAACATGGGCAATATGGGCCGGCATCATTTCAGTGGTCAGGCGCATGCGGGCCTCGGAGTCTGAGACCAACCGCTTGGCCTCTTCCAACGCAATGACCGTGCTTTCCAGCTTACGGTTCGCGCTGGCGAGGTCCTCGGAGTATTTGAGCAAAGTCTCCGAAAGCTCCTCAGACCGGCCGCGCAACAACTCTTCCTGACGCTTCACATTCGTGATGTCGGTATAAACAGCCACCCATCCGCCATCGGGCAGGGGCGAGCCTTCGACACTGATCCAGCGCCCGTCTTCGCGCTCGCGTTCCATGTAATGTGGCTCAAAGGCAAGCGCGCGTTCGACGCGCTCTTTCACGAGCGTTTCGATGTCCTCCACATCGCCATATTCGCCGCGTGTCGCGATAACCCGAATGGTTTCCTCAAAGCTCGCGCCGGGTCGCATCAGGTGATCCGGGATCTCGAACATCTCGCGAAACCGCTCATTGGCCACCACAAGACGCAGCTCGCTGTCATAGATCGAAAGAGCCTGCTTAATCAGGTTCAGACCGGCCATTGTCATGGCTTGAATAACGGTTTGCGATAGTCCTGATCGAGGTGTCATGAGCCTTCTCCCACCCTAGGGCTAGCATCGCGACGGTCGGGTCGGAAAGCGAATAATGTCGGCTGTTACAATTCGTAAGGATTGAGAAATGTTCAGGAAAAAGTTGACGGTTTAGTTTTACCCATCGCCTAATGGGTGTGAGGAATCGCTTTCAGGGCGGTGGACCTGCGCAAGCAGGCTCAGGGAGGAAAAAATTTGTCACAGCTGTCGCAAGCGACGCAGGGATTGGCTTCGGTCCCGGCGCTCTTGAACCGTAATGTCGCGCAATTCGGCGACAAACCGGCCTATCGTGAAAAAGAATTCGGGATCTGGCAAAGCTGGACCTGGGCTCAAACCGCTGACGAGATCGAAGCGCTTGCGCTTGGGTTTCTGGAAATGGGCGTGGCCGAGGGCGATTTCATTGCGATCATCGGACGCAATCGGCCATATTTCTATTGGACCATGGTAGCCGCTCAGTCGGTGGGCGCCGTGCCCGTGCCAGTCTATCAGGACTCGGCGGCCGAAGAGATGGCCTATGTTCTGGGCCATTGCGGTGCGAAATATGTCGTCGCTGAGGATCAAGAGCAGGTCGACAAAGTCATCGATGTTCAGGACCAACTGAGCGACTTTGATCAGATGGTCTATCTGGATCCGCGCGGCATGCGGAAATACGACCATGGCAAGCTGCATCAGTTCAGCAAGCTTCAGGAACAGGGCCGCGCCGCGAAATCCAAACATGCCGCCGAGTTGAAAGCGCGCAGCGAAAAGCTGACCTACGACAGCACCTGCGTGATGCTCTATACATCTGGCACCACGGGCAAGCCCAAGGGCGTGGTGCTGAGTAATCGAAATATCATTGAGAGCGCGAAAAACGCCTGTGAGTTCGATAAACTCGGCCCGGATGAGGAAATCCTCGCCTATCTGCCAATGGCGTGGGTTGGCGACTTTATCTTCTCGATCGGTCAGGCCTATTGGAGCGGGTTCTGCACGAACTGCCCGGAAAGTGCCGACACGATGATGACCGATCTGCGCGAGATCGGCCCGACCTATTACTTTGCCCCTCCACGTGTGTTTGAGAACCAGTTGACCAACGTCATGATCCGAATGGAAGACGCGGGCCGGTTCAAGCGCTGGCTGTTCAAACGCTATATGGAGCACGCCAAGAAAGTTGGTGGTAAAATCCTCGACGGTGAGTCTGTGGGCGCGATGGACCGGCTGCAATACGCCATCGGCAACGCGATGGTTTATGGCCCCTTGAAAGACACGCTGGGCTTTGGCCGTGTGCGCGTCGGCTATACGGCGGGCGAGGCGATTGGGCCCGAGATTTTCGAATTCTATCGCTCCTTGGGCATCAATCTGAAACAGCTCTACGGCCAGACCGAGGCTTCGGTGTTCATCACGCTGCAGCCCGATGGTGAAGTCCGCGCAGACACGGTCGGGGTGCCTGCACCTGATGTTGAGATCAAGATCGACGACAAGGGCGAGATCTTCTACCGCTCGCCGGGTGTGTTTGTGGAGTACTACAAGAACGCAGACTCCACGGCCTCGACCAAAGACACCGAGGGTTGGGTCGCGACGGGTGACGCTGGTTTCTTTGAAGAAAAGACCGGGCATCTGCGGATCATCGACCGCGCGAAGGACGTGGGTCAGATGGCCGATGGTGCAATGTTCGCGCCGAAATATGTCGAGAACAAATTGAAGTTCTATCCCGACATTCTTGAAGCCGTGTTGTTTGGAAACGGCAAGGATCGCTGTGTGGCCTTCATCAACATCGACCTCACAGCGGTCGGCAACTGGGCCGAGCGCAACAACATCGCTTATGCCTCCTATCAGGAACTGGCCGGTCATCCGCGGGTTCTGGATACGATCCAGCAACATGTTGAAACCGTGAACAAATCTGTCGCCGAAGACCCGATGCTGTCCGGCTGTCAGATCCACCGCTTCCTCGTCTTGCACAAGGAACTTGATGCCGACGACGGCGAAATGACCCGCACCCGCAAAGTGCGCCGAGTGATCGTAGCGGATAAGTTCAACGATTTGGTCACCGCGCTCTATGACGGCAGCTCCGAGGTCTCGACGACCACGGAAGTGACCTACGAGGACGGCCGCAAGGGGTCGATCAGCGCGACCTTGCAATTGCGCGACGCGGCGGTGGTGCCGACGGCCGTGCAAAAAGTGGCTGCGGAATAAGGAAAGACAGAGATGCTAGACACTTCCGACAGCTACGTCACCGAGGACGGCCGCACCATTGGCGGCGTGGTGATGGAGATGAAAAACATCACCCTGCGTTTTGGCGGCGTGGTGGCGATTAAGGATATTTCCTTTGACATCCGCGAGGGCGAAATCCGCGCGATCATCGGGCCGAACGGGGCAGGGAAGTCCTCGATGCTGAACGTGATCTCGGGGTTCTATAACCCTCAGGAAGGTGACGTTTATTATAAAGGCGCGCTGCGTCCGCCGATGAAGCCTTATCAGGTGGCGCAACAGGGCATCGCGCGGACCTTCCAGAACATTGCGTTGTTTGAGGGCATGACGGTGCTCGACAACATCATGACCGGTCGCTTGAACCACATGAAGGCGGGGCTCTTTGCGCAGGCGATTTGGAAGGGCAAAGCTGAGGCGGAAGAGGTCGCCAACCGCGAGGTCGTTGAAAAGATCATCGACTTCCTGGAGATCCAATCGATCCGCAAAACGCCCGTTGGCCGTTTGCCCTATGGTCTGAAGAAGCGCGTGGAACTTGCGCGTGCTTTGGCGGCAGAACCTTCGATCTTGCTGCTCGACGAACCAATGGCCGGGATGAACGTCGAAGAAAAAGAGGACATGAGCCGCTTTATCCTTGATGTGAACGACGAATTTGGCACCACGATTGCGCTGATCGAGCACGATATGGGCGTGGTCATGGATCTGAGCGACCGTGTGGTTGTCATGGACTACGGCAAAAAGATCGGCGACGGCACGCCTGATGAAGTGCGCAGCAATCAGGCGGTCATCGACGCTTATCTGGGGGTGTCACATGACTGATCTCGCCCGCCGCCAATCGGAGTTTTTTAAAAACTCCGCGCCGAATTCTTTAAAAGAATTCAAACATTTGACCTCAAAGGGAGGCGCTTATGTCTGATACCTTTATCTTTGGCATGGAAGTCTTCCTCAATGGCCTTATGGCCGGGGTGCTTTATGCTCTTGTCGCGCTGGGCTTTGTGCTGATCTACAAAGCCTCGGGCATCTTTAACTATGCTCAAGGTGTGATGGCGCTTTTTGCTGCGATGACCTTGGTTGGCATCATGGAAGGCCGCGTGCCTTTTAGCCATCTGATCAACGCGATCTTTGGCACGCATATCCACCACTTTGGTTGGCATTTGCCCGCGGTGTTCGGGATCCTGTTTACGGTCGCGGTGATGGCGGGATTTGCCTGGTGCGTTCAAAAGTTCATCTTCCGCCATCTGGTGGGTCAGGAACCGATCATCCTCTTTATGGCCACCATCGGTCTCGCCTATTTCCTCGAAGGATTTGGCGATTTGATGTGGGGCTCTGACATTAAGAAACTCGATGTGGGTCTGCCCCAAGGCATCAACCTCTTGATTGATGAGACCACCTTCGGCTGGTTCGGCTATGGCTTCTTTATCGACAACCTCGATCTGGTGGCGACGGTGATTGCAGCACTTCTCGTGATCTCGCTGATCATCTTTGCCCAATACACCAAGCAGGGGCGCGCCATGCGCGCTGTGGCGGATGATCACCAAGCCGCGCTGTCCGTGGGCATCTCGCTCAACTTCATCTGGGTCATGGTCTGGACGCTCGCAGGGTTCGTCGCGCTGGTCGCAGGTATCATGTGGGGCACAAAATCGGGCGTGCAGTTCTCGCTGTCGCTGATCGCTTTGAAAGCCCTGCCGGTCTTGATGCTCGGCGGCTTCACCTCGATCCCCGGAGCCATCGTGGGCGGTCTGATCATCGGTGTCGGAGAAAAGATGTTTGAATTCCTCGTCGGCCCTCTTGTGGGCGGCGCAACAGAGAACTGGTTCGCCTATGTACTGGCGCTTTTGTTCCTCGTCTTTAGGCCACAGGGCCTGTTTGGCGAAAAAATCATCGAGAGGGTCTGAGCATGTTCTATCGCGAAGCCGGTGACTTCAAAACCACCTATAAAGACGACAACCAGACCTTCCCGATCAAGTTTGATCGCTATCGGTATTATGCGGTGATGTTCGCAGCCTTTGCGGTCATTCCCTTCCTGATCAACGACTATTGGGTCAACGCGATCTTTCTGCCGTTCCTGATCTATGCGATCGCGGCCATCGGTCTGAACATCCTCGTGGGCTACTGCGGTCAGGTCAGCCTTGGCACTGGCGGGTTCATGGCTGTCGGCGCTTACGCCTGCTACAAGTTGATGACCGGCTTTCCCGAGATCAATCTGTTCTTCCACATCATCATCTCGGGCGGGATCACGGCCTTTGTCTGTGTCCTCTTCGGCCTGCCATCCCTGCGGATCAAGGGCTTTTACCTCGCGGTGGCGACGCTGGCGGCGCAGTTCTTCCTCGTGTGGCTTTTTAACCGCGTGCCGTGGTTCTACAACTACTCGGCCTCGGGTCAGATCAACTCGCCGGAGCGCAGCCTCTTTGACATCACAATCACCGGACCAAATGCGGACGCTTGGGCAAAATACCTCTTCTGCCTCGTGTTCCTGACCGTGCTGGCTCTGATTGCCCGCAATCTGACGCGCGGCACGATTGGTCGGACCTGGATGGCAATCCGCGACATGGATATTGCGGCGGAAATCATCGGGGTGAACCCGCTGAAAGCCAAGATCTCGGCCTTCGCGGTCTCGGGCTTCTTTGTCGGTGTCTCGGGCGCGCTGTTCTTCTCGGTCTATCTGGGCGCGGTTGAGGTCGGTGAAGTCTTTGGCATCAACAAAAGCTTCCTTGTCCTCTTTATGATTATCATCGGCGGCCTTGGATCCATCTTCGGCAGCTTTGCCGGCGCGGCGTTCCTTGTCCTGCTGCCCGTCCTTTTGAAAAACGTGCTTGTGGGCGGCCTAGGCTGGCCGACCGACCTCGCAGCACATCTCGAATTCCTGATCATCGGAGCACTGATTGTGATCTTCTTGATCGCGGAACCCCATGGCCTCGCGCAACTCTGGCGCGTCGCCAAGGAGAAACTACGGCTCTGGCCCTTCCCTCACTAAGAGGGGCCAAGCTGACAAGGCGGGCCAACCCGCCACCTAATCATGGGTCAACCAATGGGAGGAGACACCCTATGAAGAAATTAGCAACATTGGCAGTCGGCGCCGTGATGGCGGCAAGCCCGGTTCTGGCGGATCTTGTGATCCCGTCGCTCAGCTACCGGACCGGCCCTTACGCAGCGGGTGGCATCCCGTTCGCGGATGGCTATGAAGATTACTTCACCCTGCTCAACGAGCGTGACGGTGGCATTGGCGGCGTGCCTGTGCGCGTGATCGAATGCGAGACCGGCTACAACACCGAAAAAGGCGTTGAGTGCTATGAGTCCACCAAAGGCGAAGGCGCTCTGGTCTATCAGCCGCTGTCTACCGGCATCACCTATCAGCTGATCCCAAAGACCACCGCGGATGACATTCCGATGCACACCATGGGCTATGGTCGGACCTCTGCCGCGAATGGCGACGTGTTCAGCCACACCTTCAACTACCCTGGCAACTACTGGAACGGCGCGTCCGGTGCGATCAACTATCTGCTCGCGGAAAACGGCGGTGACCTGTCCGGCAAGAAAATCGCGCTGGTCTATCACAACTCTGCCTACGGCAAAGAGCCGATCCGGACGCTGGAAGAGCTGTCTTCCAAACATGGCTACGAGCTGAGCCTGTTGCCAGTGGATCACCCAGGTCAGGAACAGAAGTCCCAGTGGCTGCAGATCCGTCGTGATCGTCCTGACTTTGTCCTGATGTGGGGCTGGGGCGTGATGAACCAGGTTGCGATCCAGGAAGCGGCGAACATCCGTTTCCCAATGGAGAACTTCATCGGCATCTGGTGGTCTGGCGCGGAACATGACGTGCTGCCAGCGGGCGACAAATCCAACGGCTACAAGGCACTGGCCTTCCACAATGTGGGTCGTGACTTCCCGGTCTTTGACGACATCAACAAATACGTCGTTGATGCAGGCAAAGCCGCAGGTGCAGGCGATCAGGTTGGCAACGTGCTTTACAACCGTGGTCTCTATGCCGCGATGCTCGCAGCCGAGGCGATCAAGACCGCACAAGGCATCCACGGCGTGGCAGACATTACCCCGGGCATGATGCGCGACGGTATGGAAGCGCTCTCGATCACTGAAGAGAAGATGGCGTCCTTGGGTATGCCAAACTTCGGCCCAAGCTTCGACGTCTCCTGTGAGAACCACGGCGGCGAAGGCCTTGTGGGCGTTGCGCAATGGGATGCTGGGTCCAAAACCTGGTCCCTGATCTCTGACTTCGCAGCAACTGACGGCGAAGTGATCGGCGCGCTGGTTGAAGCAGACAGCTCTGCATATGCGGCTGAGAACAACATCGCGTCTAACTGCAGCTAAGTGACATTGCTCCGGCCTGCCACGCGGGCCGGGGCATCCAAACCTACAAGGAATTCAAACTCATGCTGGATGCGGCCCCACAAGATGAGACCCTGCTAGAGGTCAACAACATCGAAGTGATCTACAACCACGTGATCCTCGTGCTGAAGGGCGTGAGCCTAAGCGTGCCCAAAGGCGGTATCACCGCGTTGCTGGGCGGCAATGGTGCGGGCAAGACGACGACGCTGAAGGCGGTCTCTAACCTGCTGCATTCCGAGCGCGGAGAGGTCACCAAAGGCCAGATCACCTATCGCGGCGACCGTATTCAGGATCTGGATCCGGCGGCTTTGGTGAAGCGCGGGGTCATTCAAGTGATGGAAGGTCGTCACTGTTTCGAACACCTGACTGTCGAAGAAAACCTCATGACCGGCGCCTATACACGCAGCGCCTCTGGGGCCGAGATCCAGCAGGATCTTGAGATGGTTTATACGTATTTTCCGCGACTCAAAGAGCGCCGTAAGAGCCAAGCGGGCTATACCTCGGGCGGCGAGCAGCAGATGCTCGCGCTGGGCCGCGCCTTGATGAGCCGGCCTGAGACGATCCTTTTGGACGAGCCCTCTATGGGCCTTGCGCCGCAGCTGGTGGAGCAGATCTTTGAGATCGTGAAGTCGGTCAATGAAAACGAAGGCGTGACCTTCCTGTTGGCCGAACAGAACACCAATGTGGCGCTGCGTTTCGCGCATTACGGCTACATTTTGGAATCCGGTCGCGTTGTGATGGACGGCCCCGCCGCCGAGCTTCGCGAGAACCCGGACGTCAAAGAATTCTACCTCGGCATGTCAGACGAAGGCCGCAAGTCCTTCCGCGATGTGCGCTCCTATCGGAGGCGCAAACGCTGGCTGAGCTAAGCTAAGCGTTTCACCCCAACCCACGAGCGACAGGAGACACCATGAGCCGCTACTTCGATGCCCTAGAGACCAGAACCGCCGATCAGCGTGCCAATGATTTGGCGATGGCGCTCCCGCAACAGATCGCGCGGGCCAAGGTTTTGTCGGGCTATGCGGCGCGGTTTGCAGAGGTGAATCCGGCGAATGTGACGGATGCGAAGGCGCTCGCCAAGCTGCCGATCTTACGGAAATCGGATCTGGTTCAATCGCAGACCGAGAAGCCGCCGTTGGGAGGGTTCAACGCCATTCCAGTGACCGAGTTCGCGCATATCTTTCAGTCTCCGGGTCCGATCTATGAACCCGGCGGGATGACTCGCGATTGGTGGCGGATGGGCCGGTTTTTGCATGCCTGTGGCGTGACCGAGCAGGACGTGGTGCAAAACTGCTTCGGCTATCATCTCACGCCTGCTGGTATGATCTTTGAAAACGGCGCACGGGCTGTTGGGGCGACGGTTCTGCCAGCTGGAACCGGTCAGACGGAACTGCAGGTCTCAGCCGCTGCGGCGATGGGCGTGACGGCCTATGCGGGGACTCCGGACTATCTCAAAGTGATCCTCGACAAAGCAGCCGAGATGGGCGTGACACTTGGCATTTCGAAAGCCGTTGTCGGAGGCGGCGCGCTGTTCCCAAGCTTGCGTCAGGAGTATGCGGATCGAGGCATTACGTGCCTCCAATGCTACGCCACTGCGGATCTTGGCAATATCGCTTACGAGTCTGACGCGATGGAGGGGATGATTGTTGATGAAGGCGTGGTCGTCGAGATCGTTACCCCCGGCACCGGCAATCCGGTCGCGCCGGGTGAGGTCGGCGAGGTCGTCGTGACCACATTGAACCCTGACTACCCGCTCATTCGATTTGCCACCGGCGATATGTCTGCCGTGCTCGAGGGTCAAAGCCCCTGTGGCCGCACCAATATGCGCATCAAAGGCTGGATGGGTCGTGCGGACCAAACCACCAAGATCAAAGGCATGTTTGTGCGCCCCGAACAGGTAGCCGCTTTGGTCGCGAAACACGAAGACGTCCGCCGTGCCCGCGTCATCGCGAGCCGCGCTGAAGAGAAAGACGTCATGACCGTCCAGATCGAAACCGACGCACAGGATGCGGGGGCCTATGAAGACAGCATCGCCAGCGTTCTCAAGCTACGCGGTAAGGTCGAATTGGTGGCCCCAGGCAGCCTGCCAAACGACGGTCTGGTGATCGAGGATCAACGCAGCTACGACAGTTGATCCGCGTTTTTCCCCCTACGCTGACATCGTAAGAACCTTCCCAAACGCACGATTCTGGCGCAGACTGCATCTGGGGATGCATGCAAACGCATGTAAGGAGTTCTATTTATGCGTATGAAGTGGGCGGCCGTTGCCGCGATGGTTACCGCGTTGCTGGCCTCTGCCGCCAGTGCCAAAGATCGCGCTTTGATCGTGGATCTGAGCAACTACAAACATTTGACCGATTTGCCGAGTGACGGGCGGATCAATGCGATCCGGTCGCGCCTGA
The DNA here is from genome assembly GCA_013215215.1 of Cognatishimia sp. Lineage (GTDB taxonomy): Bacteria > Pseudomonadota > Alphaproteobacteria > Rhodobacterales > Rhodobacteraceae > Cognatishimia. The sequence continues at coordinate 15,866 of JABSOU010000043.1, forward strand.
TTTCCGAAGGCTTTGAGGTCGACCGGCTCGACAATCCGACCCTGTCGCGCATGCGCGCTGCCGTCTTTGCGCTAGAGGCTGCGACCCAAGGCGAGCCCGGGCGCACGATCATCCTTTTGCGGGGGCATATCGTCCATGATGAGGCCCGCACGTGGATCATGTCTCAAGGCGGGCGCACGCCGGATCGCTATGATCTGGGCAGCAAGGCTCTGCCTTTCTATCTGTTGGACCGTGCGCTTGGATCCTCTGCCGGCAGCGCCATTCTGGCGACCATTCCAAGCCCACGTCCACTGGATGGGCTGGCTGACCTTGAAAACGGCCTTGGTGCGCTGAACCTGCCTCAGGGCGTCGCTTCTGTGTCCGGCACCTCGCGACAGGTGCAACGGGCGATCAACGCGCTTCTAAGGCCCGGGTCGACGACGGCAGAGCTGGCGTCATCAGGTGCCTCTGTCGACGGGTATATCTCCAGCACGACGACGTTTACGGTGGCCGAAAGCGAGCCGCCGGAGGATATAGGTGAGCTGGCCTATTGGAGCGCCGTACGCGACATCGGAACGCCTGAGGCCTATGACGCCTATCTCAATCGCTATCCCAACGGCTTGTTTGCGGAACAAGCCGCGCAGGCGATCATCGGGACTGAGCAAGACCGCGAGGCTGCGATCAAACAGGCGGAAACGGATCTGCGGCTGAACCGGTCTAAACGTCAAGAAATTCAACGGTCTCTGGCGTTGCTTGGCTATGATCCGCGCGGGATCGATGGCGTTTTTGGCCCCGCAACGCGGCGCGCCATCGTGGCCTGGCAAGAAGACAATCGCCTGGAGCCGCACGGCTTTTTGGATCGTGACCAACTGTCATTGCTGACCGAAGTCGCCGCCCGTCGTGCAGCCGAGCTTGAAGAAGAAGCACGTCGTCGTCGATTGGTTGAGGAAGCACGGGACCGCGCCTATTGGAACGCAACCGGCATCACCGGTCTGGAAGAAGACTACCGCCTGTATCTGGATCGTTACCCTGACGGGATTTTCGCCGATATCGCGCGCGATGGCATTGCCGATTTCGAAGCGGAACGTCGCGCCGAGTTGAGTGGCCGGGAACGCGCCGCCTGGGATCGCGCTGAGGCGGATAATACGATTGAAGCCTATGAGGACTTCCTTGCGGATTATCCCGACGGTGCATTTGCCGAAACGGCGGGTGCGCGCATCGCGGAGCTGAAGGAAGAAGCCCGCTCAGAAGAGCTGCGCGCGCAGTTTGGCGCGACCGAAAACGCCGTGGCGCGCAATTCGGCAACCCGCCTGCTGATCGAAGGACGGCTCTCGGGATTGGGATTGGACCCCGGTACCGTGGATGGCGAGTTTGACAAATCGACCCGCCGCGCGATCCGCCGCTTCCAGAAAGCTCGCGGGTTGAACGTCACGGGCTACATCGATCAGCCCACCATGGTCAGGTTGTTGCTTGGAGGTTGATCTCTACTATTGGTTGTAACTTACTGCCACGCCTCGATTTTTCTGTCGGGGCGTGGTATTTGCTTTTGTAATTTGACAAAGAGCCCGAAAATCTGGGCCGGTTGAGCAAGAGAGCAGCTATGCCAGCGTCCTATACCGATCAGTTCTGGCTGATTGACGCGTTTTCTCCGCCTCCCGCGGGGAACACGTTACATGTCTATACCTTTGACATGATCGACGCCGATGATGATGGCGATATCGGACGTGAGGGCGGCGATAGCATCGATGGCAGCGATGTGATCCGCGCCTATCCGGGCGATACGATCACGGTGCGCTTGCCAGGCGGCGGTCAAACGACGGTGACAGGTACCACGCTTTATTTGGCGGACGGGCGCGAAGTGTTCACACCGACGGACGGCACGGTGCTTAAAGAGTCGTCGCTCGTGTCCACGACCTATGTCACGGGGTCAGGGTCTCTGGATGTAGATCTGCTGGGGCCTGCCTGTCTGGTTGCGGGAACTATGGTTTCGACCCCAAGTGGACCGCGCCTTGTTCAAGAGTTGGCGGAAGGCGATAAGATCTGTGCGGCGGACGGGCGCGTTCTAACCCTGCGTGGGGTCATGTCGACCACTGTTTCGCAGAAGCGGCAGGTGCGAAGCCCACATCTGCGCCCCATCCGCATTGTTGCCGGGGCCCTTGGTGGCGGTATGCCGACGCGGGATCTTTTGGTGTCTCGGCAGCATCGCATGGTGATCAAATCAGCCATCGCGCAGCGCATGTTTGGGCAGGCTGAGGTCTTGGTTGCTGCGGCAAAATTATTGGATGTCCCCGGGGTCTTTGTAGACAATTCTTTGACCGACGTGGGCTACTATCATCTGGTCTTTGATGATCATGAGATCATTCTCGCCGAAGGGGCTGAAACGGAAAGCCTTTTGATCGGGCCGGGCATTATGAAATCACTAGGTGCAGAGGCTGTAAAAGAGCTTATTTCCCTGTTTCCGCATGTCGGTGGCGGCGAAGTCTATACGATGCCGGCCCGCCCGATTCCGTCTCGCAAACGGACGAATAAATTGATGGCCCGGCATATGAAAAACAAACGTCCGATTGTTGCGCAGGCCGGGAAAGCCTAGCGGGAACCGAAATCCCAGAATCAAAAAAGCCGCCCGAAAGAGCGGCTTTCTTTACGAAGCAAGTCCGTCTTGGGCTTAGCCCTGACGTGCTTTGAACCGGCGTTGCGTTTTGTTGATCACATAAACGCGGCCCTTACGGCGCACAACACGGCAGTCGCGGTGACGCTGCTTGAGCGAGCGGAGCGAGTTCTTGACCTTCATGGCCTTCTCCTCATTTCGCGGCGCGACATGCGCCTGGTTAGCGGGCTACTTGGATCTTGATCCAAGCGATGAATTCATGGTGGGCGATACTAGGATCGAACTAGTGACCCCTTCGATGTCAACGAAGTGCTCTACCGCTGAGCTAATCGCCCATGAAACCATTGCAAATCCCTGCTCCTCAAGAAAAAGGAGCGCGGAAGTCCGCGCTGGTGGAGGCGTCTATAAAAGGAGTCGCAGGGGGGATCAAGGGCTTTCGAAAAATATCTTTTTCGCGCTATCTTGTGCGTGGAACAGGAGAGTCCATGAGCAGTCAGGCCTTTATACTGGATCGCCCAGATCCCTGCACCTCATCTGTGGTGTTCGCGTCGCCTCATAGCGGGTGCGACTATCCTGATGCGCTCCTGCGACGCTCGATTTTGAACGCGCATGCGATCCGAAGCTCGGAAGATGCCTTTGTAGACAGGCTTTTTGACGCTGCACCAAAGTTTGGGGCACCGCTGCTGCGCGCCGGGGTGCCGCGTGCCTTTGTCGATTACAATCGCAGTGCAGATGAGCTTGATCCAGCCTTGATCACCGGTGTGAGGGGCATTGGGAACAATCCGCGTGTGGCCTCAGGGCTCGGAGTGATTCCACGGGTGGTGTCCAATGGTCGTGCGATCTATCGCGGTAAAATCGGCCTGGATGAAGCGGAAAGCCGCTTAGAGACCTATTGGCGTCCCTACCATAAGACGTTGCAATCCTTGCTGAATGACGCGCTCACGAATTTCGGCCAAGCGATCCTGTTGGATTGCCATTCCATGCCGCGAGAGGCCTTGGACACATTGCGTGACAAAGGCGGCACGCGTCCGGAGATTGTGCTTGGGGATCGCTTTGGTACCTCGGCTAACGGTGAGATTGTTGAGCAAGTTGAGGCGGCCTTTGCTGCGGCTGGCTTTGTGGTGTCGCGCAACGCGCCCTTTGCTGGAGCTTATGTGACCCAGCACTATGGGCGCTTGGGGCGCAATCAACACGCGATTCAAATTGAAATCGATCGGTCGATCTATATGGATGAGCAGCTGATCGAGCCGCTTGGCGGGTTTGATGAGGTGCGGGAGCGGTTGTCTAGGGTCATTTCTGACGTGGTTGCTATTGGGCGCCCGTCGCAGCAGTTGGCGGCTGAATAGGGGCCTTGCCCCTCGCGACATGCGTCGCTCACCCCAGGATATTTTTGGCAAGAGAAAGGCTTATCGCATCGCGCGCCCTTTGAGGATTGCGTCATTGCCAAAACGCGCGCGGATCTTGTCGGTTGCGCGTTCGGCTTCGCGGCGTTGGGCGGCTTTGGGGTCGAGAAGATCGGCGCTGAGGTCGGCAGCGGAATCCTCGACGATATCTGAGATGCCGACGCCGATGAGCCGGAACGGGCCTTTGTGCGCGCAGGTGTCAAATAGGGCGCGCGCTGTATTATAGATCGTGTCGGTCATTTGCGTCGCGTCACGCAGGCTTTGGCGGCGGCTTATGAGGGTAAAGTCTTTGCGTTTAAGTTTGAGGGTTACAACGCGGCCCGCTTTGGATTTTGCCTTCGCGCGATCGGCAACCTGTTCGGCAAGACGCCACAGGTGACCGTCGAGGATATCCAGATCGGCGGTGTCCTCAAAAAATGTGGTTTCTTTGCTGATGCTTTTCACCGGTGCACGGGCGGTGATTTTGCGCCTGTCTTCGCCACGCGCGAGGTGCCAGAGGCGATAGCCCATCGAGCCGAAACGGTCAGTTAATTCGCGCTGATCCCAGCGTAGCAGGTCGGAGAATGTGTGGATCCCCGCGCTTTCCAGTCCAGCTTGGGCGGCAGGGCCGACGCCCCAGATCAAGCGCACGGGTTTATGGTGTAGGAAATCCGCTGTTTCAGACGCCCCGATGATGGCAAAGCCTTGGGGTTTGTCGAGGTCAGAGGCGACCTTGGCGAGGAACTTATTGTGGCTGAGACCGATGGAACCCGTGATGCCCAGCTCGTCTTTCATGCGTTTCACAAGGCGGGCGAGCATGACGGCGGGCGGGGCTCCGTGCAGTTTCTCGGTGCCTGTGAGGTCCATGAAGGCTTCGTCCAGCGACAGCGGTTCCACCGCAGGCGTGAGCTCGTCCATGAGGGCGCGCACCTGGCGGCTGACCTCTGCATAGACCGACATGCGGGGTTTCACGACAACGGCGTCTGGGCAAAGGTCCAGCGCTTTGAACATCGGCATGGCGGATCTGACACCCCGGATGCGCGCGACATAGCAGGCGGTGGAGACAACGCCGCGTTTGCCGCCTCCGATGATGACCGGTTTGTCCGCCAGCTCCGGATTGTCCCGTTTTTCCACACTTGCGTAGAAGGCATCACAATCCATATGAGCGATGCTAAGGTCATAGAGTTCCTCATGGCGCGCGATCCGCAGACTGCCGCAGTTTGGGCAGCGGCGGGCTTCGGAGACGTCAGAGAGGCAATCGCGGCAGAGGGCAGGCATGGTTCACTCGGGTGATGAGATCCCCAGCATAGCATTTGAGGCAGGCGGGCACATCCACTTTGTCGGGGCGAAGGTGGCAGTTTTTGTCGGCAGCGAGATTATTTGTTTGCTGCGGGATGATATTCCGACGATCCCATGGCCGGGTCATTGGGATGTATTGGGAGGAGGCCGCGAGGACGACGAAAGCCCTTGGGCCTGCGTTGCGCGTGAAGCAGAAGAGGAATGTGGTTTGGTGGTGGAGCCGAACGATCTGTTGTGGGCGCGGGAGTACATCAATTCGCGTGGCAAGAAAGTTTGGTTCTTTGTAGCATCCGTACCGGTCGAACGCGCGGCTTCGATTGCTTTGCGAGACGAAGGCAAAGCGCTCGGGCGGATGACGCCCGATGCTTATTTGACGCATGAGATGGCCGTGCCGCAGTTTCAGCAGCGCTTGGCTGATTGGATCGCTGGGCTTTAGAGCGCCGCGAGCTCGTCAATGATCGCCTGCGCTGCACCTTTCGGGTCAGTCGCCTGCCAGACAGGGCGGCCTACGACGATATGGTCTGCGCCGTCTTTGATCGCAATTGCAGGTGTCGCGACACGTTTCTGATCCCCCAGAGCCGCGCCGGTTGGGCGCACGCCGGGCGTAACGATCAGTTTGCCCGTGGCCTCTGGCAATGCCCGGATTAAAGCGGCCTCTTGCGGGCTGGCGATGACACCATCTGCGCCCGCATCAAAGGCTTTGCCCGCGCGTTCTTGCACCAGATCGCGGATCTCTCCGTCTTTGATCAAGGCCCCATCCAGATCCTGACGGTCCAGCGACGTCAGGATAGTGACTGCGAGGATCTTGAGGTCTTTGCCTGCGGCACCCTCTTTGGCGGCTTTGACCACATAGGGGTCGCCATGCACCGTCAGGAAATCCAGATCAAACTGCGCCAAACCTCGCACAGCGTTTTCCACGGTCGCGCCGATGTCAAAGAGTTTCATGTCCAGAAAGATGCGTTTGCCGTGCTCGGCCTTCAGCTCATTGGCCAAGGCAAGGCCTCCGCCCGTCAGCATGCCCAGCCCGATTTTATAGAATGACACCGCGTCGCCGATTTGCTCGGCTAGTTTCAACCCCTGCAGGGCGTTTGGGACATCGAGGGCGACGATGAGGCGGTCATCTGACATGGATAGGTCTCCGAAATCTGGCGTGTGGACAAAATTGTCTCTCTCTAAGAGCCTCAGCGCCTGGGGGCAACCCTGTCAGGCCCATTCCATCGCCCGAGGCATTGCGTGTTTGGCGATTTCTAAGGAGGTTCCGGCGAATTCTGGCAAACGTTTCAACTGATGAATGGCGGCGCGCGCAAATACGCTATTGAGCCCATGCAATCCCCCAACGCCCGTGAAAGGAAAGGCGCAGTCCACCACGATGTTCTGGCCCGTCGACAGGCAGATACGCGCTTTGCCAATACAGCGCCCGCATGGGGTGATCTCTCGCTCCAGCAGATCCACGCGAACAACTTTCATAAAATTCTCCGTACCTTACAGACCGGTATGGCAGGCCATCATTAACAAACCCCTAGCGGCGAAAAATATGCCACTATGGGGCAGCTTATTCTTGAATTGTAACAGACAATTGCCAAATTAAAGCAGAGGCCCAAGACTGGGGCGTGCCGCAAAGCGGGCGCCGGACCGACCTGGGGCGCTTTAGAGAAGGAGAGAGCCATGGACTTGAACAAGTTCACGGAGCGGTCGCGCGGATTCATTCAGGCAGCGCAGACCATTGCGATGCGGGAAAATCACCAACGGTTGATGCCCGAACATTTGCTCAAAGCATTGATGGATGATGATCAGGGGCTTGCGTCCAATCTGATCAAACGCGCGGGCGGGGCACCGAACCGCGTGGTAGAGGCTGTGGATCTGGCCGTGGGCAAGATCGCGCGGGTCTCGGGCGACGTGGGGCAGGCCTATATGGACAACGCTTCGGTGCGGGTTCTGGACGAGGCCGAGAAGGTCGCCAAGAAGGCAGGCGATAGCTTTGTTCCCGTGGAACGCATTCTGATGGCTCTGGCCTTGGTAAAATCCAAAGCGCGTGAGGCTTTGGAAGCAGGCGCCGTGAATGCGCAGGCCTTGAATGGCGCGATTAATGACATTCGCAAAGGGCGCACGGCGGATTCTGCGACGGCCGAAGAGGGCTATGACGCGCTAAAGAAATACGCGCAAGATCTGACGGAACGTGCACGTGAAGGCAAGATCGACCCGATCATTGGCCGAGATGACGAGATCCGCCGGTCTATGCAGATCCTCAGCCGCAGGACCAAAAACAATCCGGTTCTGATTGGGGAGCCCGGCGTGGGCAAAACTGCGATTGCCGAAGGGCTCGCGCTGCGGATCGTCAACGGCGATGTGCCGGAGTCTCTGCGCAACAAGCAGCTCTTGGCACTGGATATGGGCGCTTTGATTGCCGGTGCGAAATATCGTGGTGAGTTTGAGGAGCGCCTGAAGGCCGTCCTAACCGAAGTCACCGAGGCCGCGGGCGATGTGATCCTCTTTATCGACGAGATGCACATGCTTGTCGGGGCCGGCAAAACCGATGGTGCGATGGACGCGGCGAACCTGATCAAGCCAGCCCTCGCGCGCGGGGAGCTACATTGTGTTGGCGCGACCACTTTGGATGAGTACCGCAAACACGTAGAAAAAGACGCGGCCCTAGCGCGGCGCTTCCAGCCTTTGGTGGTTGAAGAGCCGACGGTCGAGGACACGATCTCGATCCTGCGGGGGATTAAGGAAAAATACGAGCTGCATCACGGGGTGCGGATTTCTGACAGCGCGTTGGTCTCGGCGTCGACCTTGAGCCATCGTTATATCACGGATCGCTTCCTGCCAGACAAAGCCATCGACTTGGTGGATGAGGCTGCGAGCCGATTGCGCATGGAAGTGGACTCTAAACCCGAAGAACTTGACGCGTTGGACCGTCAGATCCTGCAAATGCAGATCGAGGCCGAAGCCTTGCGGCGCGAGGATGATGCGGCGTCCAAGGATCGTTTGGGTAAGTTGGAAAAGGATCTCGCAGATTTACAGGACCGCTCGGCCGAACTGACTGCGAAATGGCAGGCAGGTCGGGACAAGCTGGCCTCGGCGCGGGATCTGAAAGAGCAACTGGACCAGGCGCGCGCCGATCTGGAAATCGCCAAGCGCGACGGCAATCTGGCAAAGGCTGGGGAGCTGTCCTATGGGGTGATCCCAGCTTTGGAAAAGCAACTGTCGGAGGCCGAAGAGGCTGAGGACGATTTGATCGTCGAAGAAGCCGTGCGCCCGGAACAGATCGCGGCCGTTGTCGAACGCTGGACCGGTATTCCAACGTCCAAGATGTTGGAAGGCGAGCGCGAGAAGCTCTTGCGCATGGAAGACGACCTGCACCGCCGTGTCATCGGGCAGAGCCCGGCGGTTCGCGCCGTTTCAAACGCGGTGCGTCGGGCGCGCGCTGGGCTGAACGATGAAAACCGTCCCTTGGGCTCTTTCCTCTTCCTTGGCCCGACCGGCGTCGGCAAAACCGAATTGACCAAAGCCGTCGCGGAATTCCTCTTTGATGACGACAGCGCCATGGTGCGCATTGATATGTCTGAATTCATGGAGAAACACGCGGTGGCCCGCCTGATCGGCGCGCCTCCGGGTTATGTTGGCTATGACGAAGGTGGTGTTTTGACCGAAGCGGTGCGGCGCAGGCCTTATCAGGTGGTGCTGTTTGACGAGGTCGAAAAGGCGCACCCTGATGTGTTTAACGTGCTGCTGCAGGTGCTCGATGATGGTGTCCTAACGGATGGGCAAGGTCGGACTGTTGATTTCAAACAGACGCTGATCATTCTGACCTCGAACCTTGGTGCACAGGCGCTGAGCCAGTTGCCCGATGGTGCTGATGCCTCTCAGGCCAAGCGCGATGTGATGGACGCCGTCCGCGCCCATTTCCGTCCCGAGTTCCTGAACCGCTTGGATGAGACCATCATCTTTGATCGACTGGGTCGCGCGGATATGGACGGGATCGTCGACATCCAGCTCGCGCGCCTGATCAAACGGCTTGCGGCGCGCAAGATCGAGATCTCTCTGGATGAGGATGCGCGCAAATGGTTGGCGGATGAAGGCTATGATCCGGTCTTTGGCGCGCGGCCTCTGAAACGCGTGATCCAGCGTGCTTTGCAAAACCCACTGGCGGAAATGCTGCTGGCGGGAGACGTGAAAGACGGCGAGACGATCCCAGTGACCGCAAGCCCCGAGGGGTTGATGATCGGGGACCGAGTTGGATCCTCTGGCTCGCCTCGTCCTGATGATGCGGTCGTGCACTAACACTCGAAACGGCGGGCTTCGGTCCGCCGTTTTTGCAACAAAGCTCACGAAATTGCTCGCGCGCTTGCGCCCATCGTGACTTGCTCGTCGGGGTGGCATCTCTCACAGTGACGACAGCTTAGTCAGTTGGAGAGAGTAGCGATGTCAATGGAGCGCGCCTTTTATGTCGTGGAGTTTCTCGGCCTTATGTTTGTCTGGGCCGTGGGACTGTTGGCTTTGGTTGCGGTGATCCTGTTCATCATCGACCGCTCTCAGACACAGGACGCAATCCGGCGGAACTATCCCGTCATCGGCCGATTTCGCCATATCTTCTCCGAACTGGGCGAGTTCTTTCGGCAGTACTTCTTTGCCATGGATCGCGAGGAAATGCCGTTTAACCGCGCGCAACGCGAGTGGATCGGACGGGCGAGTTCGGGCAAGTCGAATTCCATAGCCTTCGGGTCAACGCGAAATACTTCTGTGCCTGGCACGCCCATCTTTGCCAACGCCCCTTTCCCGCCGTTGGACGATGAATTTGCCAAATCAGAACCCTTGTTGATTGGGCCGACCGCGCGGCATCCCTATGCAGCGCCGTCGTTCTTTAACATTTCAGGTATGAGCTATGGCGCCCTGTCTCGGCCCGCCGTGACCGCGCTTAGTAAGGGTGCGGCGAAAGCAGGTGTCTGGCTAAACACCGGAGAAGGTGGCATGTCTCCGTTTCACCTCGAGGGCAATTGCGATATCGTCTATCAGATCGGAACCGCAAAATACGGGGTCCGCGATGCGGAAGGGAACCTGTCGGATGACCGCCTGAAAGAGGTGGCCGCAACGCCTCAGGTGAAGATGATCGAGCTGAAACTTGCGCAGGGGGCGAAGCCCGGCAAGGGCGGCATCCTACCTGCGGCCAAGGTCAATTCAGAGATCGCGAAAATTTGGGGCATCCCCGAGGGCCAGGCCAGCCTGTCCCCTAATCGTCACCGCGAGATCGACTCATTCACTAAGCTCTTGGATTTCGTCGTGCATTTGCGCGAGGTCAGTGGCTTGCCGGTTGGCATAAAGACGGTGGCAGGGTCTCGAGTCGTATTGGAAGAGATGTTTGAGGCTTTCGCCGCACGCCCAGATGATGTGCCTGATTTCATTACGATTGACGGAGGCGAGGGCGGCACGGGCGCGGCCCCAATGCCTCTTATGGATCTGGTTGGCATGTCGGTGCGAGAGGCTCTGCCCATGTTGGCCGATCTGCGCAAAGCCTACGGATTTCAAGACCGCATTCGCTTGATTGCCAGCGGCAAGCTCGTCAATCCCGGAGACGTCGCCTGGGCACTGGCTGCAGGGGCTGATTTCGTGACCTCAGCGCGCGGGTTCATGTTCTCTTTGGGCTGCATTCAGGCGTTGAAATGTAACAAGAACACCTGCCCGACCGGGATCACGACGCATGATCCACGGTTCCAAAAGGGGCTGGTTGTTGAGGACAAATACAAGAAAGTCGCGCGCTATGCCCAAGGCATCATTTCCGATGTCGAAACCATTGCGCATTCGGTTGGGGTCAGCGAGCCGCGCAAGCTACGGCGTCACCACGTGCGCATCGTGGGGGACGCCTGAAAGTCAGAGCCCTTGGGCGACGTGCTGTCACGGTGACGCCTGCAAAGATGCATTGTTACAATCCCTGCACCTCTTCGTGACCCATCGTGCTTTGTCTTGCGCGACACCTCCGCCTACATCAGTCTCAACACGAAAGAGGAGACAGCTATGGCCCACCGTTGGAAGAATGACCTGACCCATTACGACGTCACGCCCCACGCGGCGTTTCTGAACCGCCGCCAGATTATGGCGGGGATTGCGGGGGCTGGTCTGGCAACAACCTTGGGCGCAGGGCAAGCGCGCGCCGCCACGCTTGAGCCTGATAGCTTTGAGGTCATCACGACCTATAACAACTTCTATGAGTTCGGCACGGGCAAAGATGATCCGGCCAAGAACGCGCATACGCTGACCACCAAACCCTGGACCGTGACGATTGATGGGATGGTCGACAAGCCTGGCGATTACTCTTTCCAAGACATCATGTCCCAGATGACCGTCGAAGAACGCATCTATCGGTTCCGATGTGTTGAGGCGTGGTCAATGGTTGTGCCATGGAACGGCTTTGAGCTGGCAGATCTGTTGAATATGGCCGGTGTGAAGTCCGGCGCGAAATACGTGGCCTTTGAAACGCTTTACCGTCCTGATGAAATGCCGGGCCAACGGTTCCGCACGCTCGATTGGCCTTATGTCGAAGGTCTTCGTCTGGACGAAGCCATGCATCCGCTGACCATTATGGCGACTGGCATCTACGGCCAAGACATCCCCAACCAAAACGGCGCGCCGATGCGTTTGGTTGTGCCTTGGAAATACGGCTTTAAGTCGATCAAGTCCGTGGTGAAAATCACCTTGACCGACAAAGAGCCGCCAACCAGCTGGAACAAAGCCAATTCCCGCGAGTATGGCTTCTATTCCAACGTGAACCCGAATGTGGACCACCCGCGCTGGTCTCAGGCGTCCGAGCGAACCATCGGTGGTGGTCTGTTTGCCCGCCGCAAAGAGACGCTGATGTTCAACGGCTATGAGGAAGAGGTCGCAAGCCTTTATGAAGGCATGGATCTGGCGAAGTTTTACTGATGGTCAATACGCTCAACACATATCTGCGCAAGATCCCGACTTGGGTTCTCTATGTGCTTGGGGCTGCCTGTCCGGTTTGGCTCTTGTACCAAGGGTTGACCGGAGGCCTCGGCGTAGACCCAGTCAAAGTCATGGAACATGCATTGGGCGAACGCGCTCTGCAGCTTTTGATCCTTGGGTTGGCTGTGACGCCTCTGCGTCAGCGTGTTGGGCTGAACCTGATGAAATTCCGCCGCGCGATTGGCGTGATCGCGTTCTTTTACGTCTTCGCGCATCTCTTGGTTTGGCTGGTGCTGGATGTTCAGATCCTTTCGCAAGTCTGGGCGGACATTCTGAAGCGTCCTTATGTGACGATTGGTATGGCCGGTTTCCTCGTGATGATCCCGCTGGCGGTGACGTCCAACAACTGGTCCGTGCGTAAGTTGGGGCCGACGTGGCGCAAGCTGCACAAGCTGACCTATGCGGCCTGTCTTTTGGGTGGCGTGCATTTCGTCTGGCTCGTGAAGGGCTTTCAACTAGAGCCTCTGATCTACCTCGGACTGATTGTCGGGCTTCTGGCAATGCGTTTGCCGAAACGCAATAAGCGCATGGCAGGGGTGCAGAAGGCGTAAGTCAGGAGAATCCCACAAAGATTCTGTGAACAATGCGACTCGCACATTCGTGTTTCTAGTAGAGTCGTAGAGGTTCGCCGCTATATATAGGTGTTTTGCGATACGGCCCGGCAATTCTGTCGGGCCGTCTTCGTTTTGGGGTGAGACTTGTGACGGTTTTCATTACTATTAAATATCTGAAATAATTCAATTTAATGCCTTTGAGTAAACTTTTTGCAGAAAGTTTGAAAAAGGGTGTTGCGACTCTCTGAGACTAAGCATAGAACCCGCTTCACCGACGGGGCAGCGACGCTGGTTGGTTGGTCATCTAGGGAATTTGAGGCGGGGCGCGCCGGAAGTTAGGGCGCATCTGGTCTTGTTTGTCTCTTCGGTTGGTTGTTTTGGCTGGCCACGTTTTTTGACATTGTGATGATATCGAAGAGATATGCGGGCGGTTTGGTTTGTTATCGACAGACGGACTTCTGTATATCTGGTTCCTAGGGGTGTTTCGGCATCTCGATGATGGAATTAACAGCTTCACTGTTTGTCGGACTTCGGTTTCTTTGGAAACCAAGTACACAAACAGTTTATTCTTGTCCTTCCTGCCGGGAGGATGAGATTGCCATCTGCCTTATGGTAGATGTCAGTGATGTGCAGAGGTTCAGACGTTAAGGATACGATGGTAACATCGTTTCAACTTGAGAGTTTGATCCTGGCTCAGAACGAACGCTGGCGGCAGGCCTAACACATGCAAGTCGAGCGCCCTCTTCGGAGGGAGCGGCGGACGGGTTAGTAACGCGTGGGAACGTGCCCAGATCTAAGGAATAGCCACTGGAAACGGTGAGTAATACCTTATACGCCCTTCGGGGGAAA